>NZ_PDIY01000001.1:3358214-3687857 GCF_002563655.1 Bacillus sp. es.034
CCTTGCCAAAATACCCACACCGCAACAAGTGCACCGATGACAAAGAGTGCAATAAGGAGCTTCGGTAGAAAGTCAAATACCTTCGTCGAGCTCTCTGAAACACTCTTCCGGGACTGCACCCTTGAAAGGGAAACCGGTATTTCATCTTCATAGGTCGTCGGGATTTCTTCCTTGTGTTCCTCAAAGATCACCTCAGGAGGAAGTCCGACCGCTTCACAATATTGCTTAATAAATGCACGCACGTAGAATTTACCCGGCATCGCATCATAGTTGCCTTCTTCGATTCCAATCAAATAGCGTTTTTGAATTTTTGTTATCCTTTGTAAATCATCAAGGCTGTAATTCTTAGCCTCTCGAGCTTCCTTTAAACGATTTCCTAATTCCGTCACTACTTAACACCTTCCAACATTAAAAATCAAAACCTCCAAAATCGGAATTTTGAAATAGATTATTTTGTTCCACTAATTCGTATGTAATTTCTTCATCAGGATCGTTTCTAAGTTCAATGATATAATCAAAATCTTCAAGTGAATATTCAGAGTTTTGAACGAAAACATCAGGATGTTCGATTACTTTCACAGCAGGTAATCTCATGATTTCCCTCACCAGCTGCCAATGCTTTTCACTTGCACGGCGTGTAGAAACGATGCCGTCTATAATAAATAAATTCTCAGCGGAATACTCGTCTTCAATGAGCTTGCTCCGTATCGTTTGTTTTAATAAAGTAGAAGAGACAAAAAGCCACTTCTTATTCGCACATACACTTGATGCCACGATGGATTCGGTCTTCCCTACCCGGGGCATCCCTCTGATCCCAACAAGCTTGTGTCCTTCCTGCTTAAATAACTCAGCCAAAAAATCAACTAATAAACCAAGCTCATCACGAACAAATCGAAACGTTTTCTTGTCGTCGGCATCACGCTGGATATAACGACCGTGACGCACAGCAAGACGGTCCCTTAATTTAGGTTCCCTGAGCTTTGTCACATTGATTGTATCCATCGTTTGAAGGATGGATTCAAGCCTCATGATCTGTTCATCATTATTGGCAAGGAGAAGCATTCCCCTTCTTCCTTCATCCACACCATTTATCGTCACTATATTGATAGAAAGCATCCCTAATAACGAGGAAATATCACCTAAGAGGCCGGGACGATTTTTTTGTATTTCGTACTCTAAATACCATTCTTTGCGTTCCATCGCTTACCTCCCCAGAAAAATGTGACATCCCACTTCGATAAAAATCGACATATTTCGAAAAGTTATTTAAACATCTAGGTATTATAATAAATGATTTCCTGCTAATAGAAAAGCAAAACCTCCATAAATATGTACAATTTTTCATTAATACGTAAAATGATAACTTGAAGGCCAATATTATATAGGTGCAGGTCATTTTCCATAAGAAAAAGGAGAGGGAAATCCCTCTCCTTAACGACTACCGTTATTATTAACAAGCTTGACCATCATATTGGCGATGGCATGTTGCTCTTCTGGAGACGCGACTGACCATAAATCCGCTAATACTTTTTCCTGATCGTTCTTAGCTTCGACTTGATTGGCTAAGTAATCACCGATTTGGTAAGCCAAGTCATTTACCGTTTCGTGCTCCATGCCACCGTGTTCTGCCTGGTTTAGGCGATCCCCTAAAAAGTTTTTCCAATCAGACCAGTTATCTAATACAGACATTTGTCATGACCTCCTTTATTGAAATACAACCTTAGTTTGTATCCCCGAGGAAAAATTATGCGCTGTAATCATTTGATTGAAAAATTTTTCATGTGTGCCATCCCCCGTTGACGGACAAGGTCTGGCCGGTAATATAAGAGGCCCTGGATGATAGAAGAAACTGAATGGAGTCAGCAATTTCACCCGGTTGACCAAACCGGCCCATAGGGATCTCCTCACGGATCGTATCTTTATCTTCATCTGTGAATGAGCCCATCATGGACGTATCAACGGCACCGGGAGCAATGGCGTTCACCCTAACACCGCTTAATGCAAGCTCTTTACTCAAGGATTTCACAAATGCTATTTGAGCACCTTTGACGGTAGAATATACAACCTCACATGCAGCTCCTATCTGTCCCCAGATCGAACTCACCATGACGATCGCCCCTTTCTGCTCAATCAGCTTCGGCAGGAGTTTTTGGACAAGGAGCAACGGACTTTTGACATGAAGGTTGATCATCTGATTCAGATCGTCCTCAGAATGGTCCTGGAAGAGTCCCCAGGTAGAATTTCCGCTGCAGTAAATGATCGCATCGAGCCTGAATATGGAATGGACGAGATCTCCCACTTCCTCCGGGTTGGCTAGATTACCCTGAATGGGGATTGCCTCCACCCCAAGCGCTTCCACTTTCCGAACCAATTCCATTATTGCCCCTTCATTGGAATGATAATGCAAGTATAAATTCCATCCATCCTCTGCCAACGTAAGAGCAGTACTACTCCCGATTCCACCTGATGCCCCTGTAATTAATGCATACTTCATTGGTTTCACTCCAAACGTCATTCACATAAATAGAGGAACTATCCTATTAAAGGATAGCTCCCCTTCCATCATGATTTAGGTACGACCTGACATACAGTAAATCGTTCTTCACTAATAATGGACTCCGCAACTGCCTGTATATCATCATATTTCAATGATTCAAGGGTAGGCACGACTTCAAATAAATCCATTTCATTAAATGCATAGCGGGTAAATTGATTCGCAATATACTCAGGGGAATTAATGGCACGCAGAAATGCCCCAATCTTCTTCTTCTTCGTTCTCTCAAGACCTTCCTCTGTAAAAAGAGATTCCCGTTTCGCTTTTAGAAGGAGAGATTGTACTTTCTCAGAGAGCTCATCCGGCTTTTCCGTATCTCCACCGACCGTAAGGAAACCAAAGCCATTTTCCTGTGTATAGTCATAATGGAATGTCTCATCGATCAATCCATCATTATATAGTTCGGAATAGTACTTTGAGCTCTTTCCGAACAGCATATCAAGGAAAACATTCATGGAAAGCTCTTGTCTAAGCATTTCCCGCCCCTGCTGGGTTGGTTCCGGAGCTTTCAGACCGACGAGGCACTTAGGACTTTGGACGTTCATCTTAAGGACCTGTTTTTTCTCCGCTACCGTCTCTGGTTCATCCTCGAATTTACGCTTAATCTCAGGCATTTTTTCATACTCTTTCTCTTCCTGATTCGAACGGACCTGGTTCATGATCTGTTCGGGATCAACGGAGCCGACCACGAATAAGAGCATATTGCTTGGGTGGTAGAATGTATTATAACACTGATAGAGCATATCCTTTGTGATCGGGGTGATGGATTCGATCGTTCCTGCAATATCGATCTTCACAGGATGATTTTTGTACATATTCTGGATGACCCCGAAGTATAATCGCCAATCGGGATTATCGTCATACATGGTGATTTCCTGACCGATGATGCCTTTTTCCTTTTCCACCGTCTTCTCTGTGAAATACGGATCTTGAACGAAATCGATGAGTGTTTCTAAATTCCGTTCTACGTTTGTCGTACTCGAGAACAGATAAGCTGTCCTTGTAAAGGAAGTAAACGCATTGGCGGATGCTCCCTGCTTACTGAACTGCTGGAAGACATCTCCATCTTCTTTTTCAAACAGTTTATGCTCTAAGAAATGGGCTATTCCATCGGGCACTTTCACGAAATCATCTTCATCCAAAGGGACAAAATGATTATCTATGCTTCCATATTTCGTTGTGAATGTTGCATACGTTTTATTAAAACCTTTTTTCGGGAGGATGTATACGTCCAACCCATTAGACATTTTTTCATAATACAAATTTTCTTGTAATTGATCGAAGGAAATTTTCTTCATCTTTATCCCTCCATTCCTGTTAGAAAGTAAATCGTATCAAGTTCAACTTTATTTGCGGCTTTTACGATATCTTCTTTTGTTGTCTTTTCAATCTCATCCAACCAATGTTTGAGGTCGATTTCTTCATGAGCTACGGCATTATGGTAAAGAACTTCGACCAAACCTCTTGAGGTATCGATGGTTTCAAGAAGCTGGTTTCGGATGACCGCTTTTGTCTGGTCGATTTCACCATCCGTGAAGTCTCCATCCTTCATTGCCTGGAGCTGCTCGTTGATGATTCCTACCGCTTGATCATATTTCTCAAATTCGATTCCGGACATTACCATCAATAAACCTTTATGACTTTCGAGACGGCTTGCTGCATAATATGCGAGGCTGGCTTTCTCCCTCACATTAATGAACAATTTGGAATGGGAGAAACCACCGAATATTCCATTGAATACTTGAAGAGCGAAATAATCATCGTCGCCATATTGAGTATGTGTACGGTAGCCCATGTTCAGCTTCCCTTGTTTCACATCCTGCTTTTCTTTTACGACGTTTTCATTTTCCTTTTGCTTCACAAAGGAAGCATCCACTTGTTGAGGAGTACGTTCATTCAATTGGAGTAATCGATCACAGAGGCTTTCAACCTCTTTAACATCAACATCACCGATCACATAAAGATCAAACTGATCTTCAGCCATCACTTTTTGATAATATTCATATAAACTCTTCGCAGTGGTGGACTCCACTTCGTCACTTACACCATTCACATGGAGGGCGAAACGTTCACCTTTACACATCTCTTCCACCAGTCGTGAATTAGCATAGCGCATTTTATCGTCATATACTGCTTGAATTCTAACCTTTTGATTCCGCTTTTCTTTTTCGACTGTTTTCGTGTCAAACTCATTATTTTCAACATGAGGGTTCTGAAGGACATCTGCAAGGAATTCGATTCCTTTTTGAAGCAGGGGCTCAGAATCCTTCAAAAACTTTTCGTTAGCGATTTCAACAGACATACTGACCACATGGTACTCACCTTTTTTACCTAAATCCACAAAGAAGTTCGCTCCATATAACTCATCCAGATGGGAGCGTAACTCCGTAGTGCTCTGATAGGTCTTCGTGCTACTCTGCATCACATGGGGCAGCAATCCCCGTAAAGTGACTGTTTCGGGGTCGAGGGGGGCTTTCATCTTTAATACAAGGCTATTGGTTTTATACTTATCCGTCTGCACGATATGTAGCGTGTATCCAGGTTTCTTCTTCACTATCTCGTTTATGGCTGTCATCGTACCGTCCTCCTTAGTTCCATACTTCCTTCGATTTAGATACAAAATTAATAAACACCCTTATTGTGCGGTATTTATGTATAACTATACATGTAGAGAGAGATTGATTTCAAGCATCTTCCTCTGTTGGTAAAATACACTTTTGAATAAACCATTATATGCATATGGATTTCTCTTTATGTTTGTATCAAAATCCCTTTCAAACACAGTTTAAACAAAAAAAAAGGATATCCCTATTTCCAGGATATCCTTTCACTTATTCTCGATTCTATTAACGGTTTCCTTTGATGTATGGTGTACCAAGTGCTTTAGGTGCATCTGCACGACCGATGAAGCCGGTCAGTGCCAGGATGGTAAGCACATATGGCGCAATCAATAGGAATACACTTGGGATGTTTTCAAACAACGGGATACTTGATCCGATGATACTTAAACTTTGGGCGAAGCCGAAGAACAGGGCCGCTCCCATGGCTCCAAGTGGATGCCATTTCCCGAAGATCAAGGCTGCAAGGGCCATGAACCCTTGTCCACTGATCGTTGCATGGCTGAAATCCGAGGAAATCGCCTGGGCGTATACTCCCCCGCCGACACCTGCAAAAGCACCGGAAATGATGACACCGATATAGCGCATTTTCGTTACATTGATTCCCATTGTGTCTGCAGCCATAGGATGCTCACCTACAGAACGCAATCTTAAACCGAACGGGGTTTTGAACATAATGAACCAAACAATGAAAGATACAAGGATCGCGACGAATGGCGGCCAGTATGTGTTGGAAAAGAAGATATCTCCAATGACCGGGATTTTGTGGAGCAATGGAACATCGACCTTTCCAAATCCTTCAGAGATGATATCCGTTTGACCTTTTCCATAGATACGTTTGACTAAGAAAAGAGTCAACCCGACTGCCAGCAGGTTGATGGCTACACCTGATACAACCTGGTCAGCCCTGAATGTAATGGAAGCAACGGCATGCAGGACAGCCAAGAGTCCCCCCATCACCATGGCCACAAGAAGCGCGACCCAAGGAGTCGCTGCACCGAACGTATCTGCAAAAGCAAGGTTGAATACAATACTTGAGAAGGCACCGATGACCATAAGGCCTTCGAGTCCAATGTTTACTACACCTGAACGCTCTGAGAACGCCCCTCCCAAAGCAGTGAAAATAAGTGGAGTTGCCCAAAGCAATGTCGATGGGATGAGTATTGTCAAAATATCAATGAAACCCACTTATTTCACCCCCTTTTTACTAAATCGTTGAATCAGATAACGGATCATATAACCGGATGCTACAAAGAAAATGATAAGGGCAATAATAATATCTACCAGTTCATTTGGTATTCCTGCATCGAGAGGCATATTCAGTGCCCCTACCTTAAGTCCTCCAAATAGAAGCGCGGCGAATACAACTCCGATGGCCGCATTACCACCAAGAAGGGCTACAGCGATCCCATCGAATCCGACACCTGTAAATCCTCCCTTGATTGAAGCATAGCCGAATGTGCCAAGCCCTTCCATCGCTCCTGCAAGGCCGGCAAACGCTCCAGAGATGACCATGGAAAGGATGATGTTCCCATTTACGTTCATACCGGCATATTGCGAAGCATGCTGGTTGAATCCTACAGAACGCAACTCATATCCACGCGTTGTCTTTTCAAGCAGGAACCACATGATGAATACACATGCAAGGGCGATGAAAATCCCCCAATGCAATCGGGAGTAATCTGTCAAACTTTCAAAGAAAGGTGATTTCAATGAAGCTGTATCTGCAATCATATCTGTACGATCTTTACGGTCAGTAATGACATCACGGATGATGGCATTTGTAACATGAAGAGCAATATAGTTCATCATGATCGTGACAATGACTTCATGTACGCGGAATTTCGCTTTAAGAAGTCCCGGGATAAAGCCCCATAGAGCCCCCGCCAATGCTGCTGCAATGATGGCAAGCGGCAGGTGGATCAGCTTAGGTAAACCATCAAAGGCAACCCCAACCCATACAGCTGCAAGCCAGCCCACAATCAATTGACCTTCCACACCGATGTTAAATAGACCCGTTCTAAAGGCGAAGGCAACAGCCAGTCCTGCTAAAATATATGGTGTCACTTGACGGATCGTTTCTCCTACATAATAGATCTCACCGAAGATCCCGTTCCATAATGCAGTGTACCCTGCAATCGGGTCATACCCACTCACCAGCATGATGATCGTTCCGACAATGATACCTAAAAGGACTGAGATGACCGGGATTAATACATTTGTTAAGCGGTTAGACATGTGATTCCCCTCCCGTTTCCTTCCTCTTCGAACCAGCCATTAAGAGCCCAAGTTCTTGTTCCGTTGTTTCCCTTGGATTAACAATTGCTACAATCTGACCTTCGTAGATCACGGCGATACGGTCACTAACATTCATGATTTCATCGAGTTCGAATGAAAGCAGAAGAACCGCTTTTCCATTATCTCTTTGTTCGATCAGACGTTTATGGATAAACTCGATCGCCCCTACATCAAGGCCCCTTGTCGGCTGGGCCGCAATCAATAGATCCGGATCCCGGTCAACCTCACGGCCGATGATTGCTTTTTGCTGATTTCCCCCGGACAAAGCACGGGCAAGGGTGAATTCTGATGGAGTCCTGACATCAAATTCCGCTATCAATTTTCTTGCCTGGTTGTAAATATTTTTATAACTAAGTACCCCTTTGTTGGAATATGGTTTCTGGTAGTAAGTCTGAAGAACCATATTTTCCCCGATAGGAAAATCAAGTACAAGGCCGTGTTTATGCCGATCCTGAGGAATATGACCTACACCCGACTCATAAATTTTACGGGGTTTCATATTTGCGATTTCTTTTCCATTCAGTTTGATTGAACCACTGTCGACTTTATGAAGACCCGTGATGGCCTCAATCAACTCACTTTGTCCATTTCCATCCACACCGGCTATGCCAAGGATTTCCCCTGCTTTCACCTCAAGGTTCAATCCCTTTACAACAGGGACATTTCGCTGATCTTTTACGTTTAAGTCACGAACCTCCAGAACATTATCACTAGGTGTTGCTTCTTTCTTCTCTGTTTTAAATGTGACTTCACGCCCCACCATCAGGCTGGCAAGGTGATTCGGATCCGTTTCTGAGACCTTCACTGTGCCGATCCCTTTACCTTTTCTGATAACGGTTACATTATCACACACCTCCATAATCTCTTTTAGCTTGTGAGTGATAAGGATGATTGATTTACCTTCTTTAATCAATGTTTTCATGATTTGAATCAGTTCTTTGATCTCTTGAGGTGTCAATACGGCGGTCGGTTCATCAAAGATCAGGATTTCTGCTCCACGATAAAGTGTCTTTAATATTTCCACACGTTGCTGCATACCTACTGAAATTTCTGAAATTTTAGCGTTGGGATCTACTTTCAAACCATATCGTTCAGAAATATCCAGAATATCTTTTTCAGCTTTTTTGATATCCACTGTCGCCCCGGATTTCGGCTCTCTTCCGAGAATGATATTCTCCGTTACAGTGAATGTATCGACGAGCATGAAATGCTGATGAACCATCCCGATTCCAAGATCATTGGCGATGTTCGGGTTGGTAATATTCACTTTTTGCCCTTTAACACGGATTTCTCCCTGCTCAGGCTGGTATAAGCCGAATAACACGTTCATCAATGTCGACTTACCTGCTCCATTTTCACCAAGAAGCGCATGAATTTCACCTTTTTTGAGCTGGAGGGTAATGTTATCATTTGCTACGATGCCTGGAAATTCTTTACGGATATTCAGCATCTCAATTACATAATCCATTGCTAATCACTCCTTGCATAGACTAGGGATATTTATCTAGTAGTTAGAGGTCAGACCTTCACTACTCAGAAAAAAAAGGGTTTCCCCGAATAAAAATCTAAATGAAAGATAGAAATTTTCTATACTTCAATTAAATTTCTATTAATGTTTGAATCCATTTTCATGAGGATATGCGGCCGGATATCCTCCGGCCACTTTCCTTCTTATCCGATTAGTTAGCTGAGAAAGCTTCCGCATCTTTAATAGATTCAGGAACTTTTACATCTCCGCTAGTAATCTTTTCTTTCCATTCATCTACTTTTTTCATGACTTCATCTTTATTGGAAAGTTCGTCATTTAATTCAGCAAGTCCTACACCGTCTTCTTTAAGTCCATAAAGGATTTGCTCCCCACCAGGGAAATTTCCTTCTTTTGCTTTAGTGGAAAGATCCACTACTGCGTTATCAACGCGCTTAAGAGCCGATGTAAGGATGATATTATGATCTCCTACTTTACCTTCTGCTGATTGGTCGGAGTCAACACCGATTGCCCAAAGTTCACGTGAAGGATCTTTTTCTTTCAGGTCACGTGCTTCTTTGAATAATCCATTACCCGTTCCCCCAGCTGCGTGGAAGATTACGTCTACATCTTGAGTGTACATTTTTGATGCAATTGTTTGTCCAAGTTCAGCTTTGTCGAAAGCACCTGCATAATCTGCAACGATTTCCGCATCAGGATTGACCGCTTTAACACCAGCAATGAAACCAGAATGGAAGCGTTCGATTACCGGAATCTCCATACCACCGATGAATCCGATTTTGTTCGTTTTAGTCGCAAGTCCTGCTGTCACACCAGCAAGGAAAGAAGCTTCCTGCTCTTTGAACATGATGCTTGCAACGTTTGGTTGATCTACAACAGCATCAACGATTGCGAAGTGTGAATCTTTTTGTTGTTGTGCAATTTCAGTGATTGCACCTTCCATAAGGAAACCGATACCATATACTAAGTCAAAATCTTGACGAGCTAATTTGTTTAAGTTCGTAGCATAGTCAGCATCTGATTGTGACTGCAAGTAGTCAAATCCATCTTTACCTTTTTCCATGTCGTTCTCTTTACCGAAGGCTTTAAGACCTTCCCATGCTGATTGGTTGAAAGACTTGTCATCCACTCCACCAACATCTGTAACCATTGCTACTGTAAATTGATCTTCTTTCTTGCCTTCACCACTAGATGCACCTTCTTTGTCCTCGCTTGTTCCACAAGCACCTAATAATGTACCTGCTGCCAGAACAAATGATAACGCTAAACCAAATTTACGTTTTTTCACCTAGAGTACCCCCTATTATTGTAATAAATTAGTAGTAAGATGGATTGCTGTTATACGCGCTTTCTTAATACCTGGAAGCTAAATTTGTCTGATCTGAAATAGTTTACGGAATACAGGATTGGCTCATCGTTTTCATCAAAATGCATTTGCTTCAAAACGAGTAAGGCTGTTTCCGGCTCGCAATTTAGAATAGGGGAGATTTTATCGTGATATCCCATTGGTTCAATTTGTGCCACTGCATGGGTAATTCTCTTATTCTCCCGTTTTTCTAAAACAGTGAAAATTGAATTATCCTCATGTGTGAAATTCCTCGGCATGACTTTCTCAGGAATTTTGTCTACGCAATACACAACCGGTTCCCCGTTTGCGGTTCGAACCCTTTCAATGAGGATCACGTCGTCCTCTTCATTGCAAATAAACCTCTTCACATCATCCTCAGTAGCCTCTTGAGTTGTTGAGCTTAAGAAAATGGTCCCTGGCTCCATACCAGCCTGCTTGATCATGTTCGTTACACTGTTCAGCTGCTCGATACCAGAAGTGAAGAGCGGCTTGGCGTTTACAAATGTACCTACACCATGACGTCGTACGATGACACTTTCTTCCTCAAGAATCCTGAGGGCTTCCCTAAGAGTAGCCCTACTTACACCTAATTGTTTGGAAAGATCGAATTCAGATGGGAGTTTTTCTTTTTCTTTGTATATTCCCGCCTCGATATCCTTCTTCAAACGGTCAATTACTTGTAAGTATAAATGCCGATTGTCTGTTTTTATTGTCACTGGAACCACCACCACATTTTCTCAAGACATCAGACCTCTGATGTATATCTTTCCTACTAATCGAAAATACTATAACACTTTTCTTTTGATAAAGGAATAGCATTGTGTGATTTTGTCGAAAAAAATGATTAGAATGACAATTTAAAATCCTTTTCTGTAAAAATATTGAAAAAATAGTTGATTAACTGCGCTTAAATGGAATATTTTAACTACTTTTTTACAGTGGAATCGTTTTTCTTTATCATTTTTTACATACTCTCAACAAAGGCATTACATTTGTAAACGCTTTTAATAGTATAACACATTCGTGGATAAACCCGTATCACTTTCAATAAAGCGTATTCAAATCGGGTATTTCCCTCATTCCACGCATGAAAAAAGGCATGTTACCCCATTCGAGTTGAATAGAGTAACACACCTTAGATTAGGAACTTTGCTCTTCTGATGGCTTGCCGACCAGGACGGTTCTGGGCTTGCTGCCTTCATAGGGGCCTACGACTCCCCTTACTTCCATTTCATCGATCAATCTCGCGGCCCTCGTATAGCCGATCCGGAATCTTCTTTGAAGCATCGAAACGGATGCTGTTTGCATTTCTGCGATCAACTGGACGGCATCATGATATAACTCGTCTTCCGCTTCCCCTGACTTCTCCTCCGGCACTTCATCGGGAATCATTTCTTCCTGATATTGAGCCTTTTGCTGGGAGATGACAAAGTCTACGATTTCTTCTACTTCTTCATCTGATAAAAAAGCACCTTGCACCCTTGTTGGCTTGGATGCCCCGACTGGCATGAAGAGCATATCTCCTCTTCCCAAAAGCTTTTCAGCTCCACCGGAATCCAGGATCGTTCTGGAATCGGTTTGGGATGATACGGCGAAGGCAATGCGTGATGGGATATTGGCTTTGATGACCCCTGTGATCACGTCTACCGATGGGCGCTGCGTCGCAATGATAAGATGGATCCCGGCAGCACGTGCCATCTGTGCAAGCCTTGTAATGGCATCCTCCACGTCGCTCGAGGCTACCATCATGAGATCCGCCAGCTCGTCTACAATCACTACGATATAAGGGAGCAGAGGCTGTTTATCTTCATTTTCTATATTCTGTCTCTTCACGTAGTCGTTGTAGCCTTCGATATTCCTGGTTCCCGTATGAGAGAATAACTCATATCTCCGCTCCATTTCACTGACAACCTTCTTTAAAGCCTGAGACGCTTTCTTGGCATCTGTTACGACGGGTGCCAGCAGATGTGGAACTCCATTGTATACATTAAGCTCAACCATTTTCGGATCAATCATCATCAGCTTTACTTCATGGGGCTTGGCCCTCATGAGTATACTCGTAATGATCCCATTGATACATACACTCTTACCGCTCCCTGTTGCTCCCGCTACTAGTAAGTGAGGCATTTTATTCAGCTCGGCGAGTACCGCTTCACCTGTAATGTCACGCCCTAAACCAATCTGCAGTTTCGCATCCGGTTTGTTGTGCTCCTTCGCTTCAAGAACCTCCCGCAGGGACACCATGGCCACTTCTGAGTTCGGAACCTCAATTCCGATGGCCGACTTACCCGGAATCGGAGCTTCAATCCGAATATCTTTCGCTGCAAGGGCCAACGCCAAATCATCACTCAGATTGACGATTCTACTCACCTTAACCCCTACATCTGGATGTACTTCATACTTTGTGACGGCGGGGCCAAGATGGACTTGCGTCACTTTCGCCTTTACCCCGAAGCTCTGGAATGTTCTTTCAAGCTTAGCCGCGTTGGCATGAATCAATTGATATTCGTTACTCTGATCCGTTTTTTTCGGGGTTTTTAATAAAGAGATCGAAGGAAGCTTGTAATCTTTATTTTCCACTTCCGTAAAGGTGATTGGCGGGGATGCTTCTGCTTCCCCTTCCGTATCGCCTTCTTTTCCTGATGAGGAAGCCTCTTTATCGTTACTTGTCCCGGCCTCTGAAGTTATGGGGTCTTCTTTTGATTGTGAGCCGCCATATGCACGCTCTGCAAAATTGGAAATGATCGGTTCCCGTGTTTCTTCTTCCTCGGTAACCATTGGTTCAGGCGATTCTTCCTTTTTCTTCATTGGTTCATCTTTCTTTTTCTTCTCTTTTATTTCTTTTTTCTTGGATTGCTCTTCCTTCCAGTCGCTCATATCCTGTTTAAAGGCTGACCATTGCCCACTCATAAACGCGCCAAAGCGTTTCCCTGCTCTTCCAAGCACGTCCCCAATGGATTTACCCGTCACAAGGATGATGCCGATCATAATGAACGTTGCGCTCACGATCCTTGCCCCTTGTGAATCGAATAGAAAGTAGGAAACCGCAAACAGGATGCTGCCGATCATCCCTCCTCCAAGATCGGAAGTACTGGATTCACCGTTGACATCCATCCAATATAAATCCCACGTATTCATGATGACACTGGGATTAGAGAATGAACCACCATTTGAAAGGAGATCAAATAATTTCACATGACTTAACAGGAGGAAACTTGCAATGATGATATATACCCCCACAAGTCTCCTGCTGAACAACATCGGTACCTCCCGTTTTATCATCAGGTAGCCTGCTACATACAGCATCCATAGAAGGGCAATCATATACCATTCCCCGAGGAAGAAACGATAAAAATAGACAAGTGCCTTTCCTACGGCTCCAAGCTCAATGATGGAGATCAAGCTTAATGCGGATAAGATCAATCCGATGATTTCATACTTGATCGTCTGTTTCAGTGCAGAGCCTGTTTGAGAGCGTTTTTTTCTTTTTTTTCGTTTTGCCAAACCATTCACCTAAATTCTGTTGAAGTCTATCTGATTTATGTACTGGAAGATGAAGAAAGGGCTGACCCTTTGGGGCAATGTATGTGCCTAAGGTGTCAAACCCTTCCCGTGAACTTTTTGTATATACTGTCTTCTGAGTAATATTATAGCATATCCCCTATTTCGGGAAAATCCTCTTTCTCACTTAATTGTTTAGATATTCCCCTGGGCAGATTTGATCATTTAAGTAATGGGCTGGATCACTGCTCATGACCCTGATGATTCGATATTTGCTTTCCTCCTGCTGAACCAGAAGGGGGACGCCCTGATAGTTTATCATCATTTGCCCGCTGAATTCATTTTCATCGGTGGGAAACACAAGATCATTGGGTACCATTGTATAGAGGATCATTGCACCAGCCCCTCTTGTGAATCTGCCTGCTTCTTCATCTCGATCAATTCATTGATCTTTCTGATTGCCGACCCGATGCCGCCAATTCCATCGATCAATCCGTACTCCACGGCATCATCCCCCACCACATTCGTACCTATATCCCTTGTGAGGTTCCCTTTTGCAAACATTAGGTCTTTAAAATCCTCCTCCGTGATATTGCTGTGCTTAGTCACAAAGCTGACTACCCGATCCTGCATTTTATCCAGATACTCAAAGGTTTGGGGCACACCGATGACTAAACCGGTTAATCGGACCGGGTGGATCGTCATAGTAGCCGTACTTGCAATGAACGAGAAGTCGCAAGATACAGCAATCGGAACCCCGATGCTGTGTCCTCCCCCAAGCACGACAGAAACAGTAGGCTTGGATAATGAGGCGATCATTTCGGAAATGGCCAGACCCGCTTCCACATCTCCCCCGACTGTATTCAGAATCACGACCAGCCCTTCGATTTTGGGATTTTGTTCAATGGCCACAAGCTGGGGTATGACATGCTCATACTTTGTTGTCTTATTTTGGGGCGGAAGCTGCATATGTCCTTCTATCTGGCCCACAATGGTGAGGCAGTGAATATTGGAGTCTTGAGAAAGTTGCGGAACATTGGTTTGACCCAGCTGTTGAATCTTTTCCATCAATCCAGACGGTTTATCTTTCTGATCATCTTGACCTTTATTTGGCTCATCCTGCATATGTTCACGATTTTGTTCCATGAAAACATCTCCTTTTCATTCCCATTCTCTTGTTATTATTTTAATATGGGAGTGTTTTCATACTTTATTCTTTATGATCAAATAAATATAGGGCTATTTGTTCGAAACAAATAGCCCCACACTTTATACTTCCATGATGATCGGTAAAATCATCGGTCTTCTACGTGTTTTATTAAATAGGTAATAATTCAGTTGATCCCGGATGTCCTGCTTGATCGCTGTCCATTCAAAAGAACCTTTTTGCAGATAGGAGTGAACCACATCCGTCACGATCCCCCCTGCCCCTTCGATCAATTCCTCGGACTCCCTCACATATACGAATCCCCTGGAGATGATCTCAGGGCCTGAGACGATAGACTTGGATCTTCTGTTGATGGTGACGACAACCGTAAATACACCGTCTTCCGATAACAGCTTACGGTCACGAAGGACAATATTCCCTACGTCCCCGACACCGATCCCATCAATCAATACATTCCCCGCCTGAACACGGCCGCTCATTCTCATCTTACCATCCTTGTATTGAAGTACGTCACCCTTATCCATGATGAAGATTTGCTTATAAGGCAGTCCCGTGTCATGGGCGAGCTGGGTATGAGCGACGAGCATTTTATATTCACCCTGGATGGGTATGAAGTATTTTGGTTTCATGATATTCAACATGAACTTTAAGTCTTCCTGACTCCCATGACCTGAGACATGAACTTTTTTCGAAGCGGTTAATACATTTGCCCCTGCTCTATAAAGCATGTCGATCGTCCTCCCCACTGTCACTTCCATGCCTGGGGAAGGGGTGGCGGTTATGAGGACCGTGTCACCTTCTTCAATATTTACAAGACGATGGGAACGCTTGGACATCCGTTGAAGGGCTTCAAACGGTTCCCCTTGAGTTCCTGTGGCTATGATGAGGACTTCATCTTTAGGATAATCATCCATTTCGTCAATTTCGATGATCATTTCATCCCGGACATGAAGGTATCCTAGTTTCAAGGCCACATCATAAACTCTCTTTAAGCTCTTCCCGACCACAGCCACTTTTCGATTATTCTGCTCAGCTGCATCAAATACCTGCTGAAGGCGAATTAAATTCGAAGCGAAGCATGCTACGATCACTCTCCCTGAGGCTTTTCTCAAGGCGTTCGTGATATGTTGTTCGATAACAGACTCTGATGTTGTAAACCCTGGTCTCTCGGCCTCTTTACTATCAGACAATAGACAAAGGACACCCTTCTCACCGATTTGCGCCATCTTGCCTAAATCCGGCCGGTAAAGATGCTTTGCCGATTGATCGAACTTGAATTCTCCTGTGTGTACGATGACCCCTTCAGATGTATGTATGCAAACCCCGACTGAATCAGGAATACTGTGTGTGGTTTTAAAGAACGTCACATTCACACCATCAAAAGTAAGGTAGCTATCAGAATGAATCGTATAGAACTTCACATCATCCCTTATATGTTCATCTTTCAGACGTGCCTTTACCAGTGCATTCGTTAAGCGCGTTCCATAGACTGGAGCCTTGATCTTCGTTAATACATATGAAATCGCACCAATACTGTCTTCATGTCCATGAGTCAGGAAGATCCCTTTTACCCGTTCTTTATTTTCAATCAAATATTGAATGTCAGGAATGACGATATCGATCCCAAGCATTTCATTTTCAGGAAACATAAGTCCTGCGTCAATCACGAATATTTCATGGTCGACTTCAATCACGTACATGTTCTTGCCTATCTCTCCCACTCCCCCGAGTGGTATCACCTTAATGCTTTCATTCTTTATCTTACTCACCATTATGTCCTCCTATGCTGTTCCTTCCCCGATCTTCAATCAGTTATATTCATTATACTTGATACCATTTTGGTAGTACAACCAATTTTATCCTTCATCTTCAGGATTAGGAAAAAGACTGCAAACATTTATTCTACGTTACTATTTCGATACGGTAAGAATAATTCCTTCTTCTTTTGAAGAATTATCTCACTGAGAGTACAAACGGATTTAGCCCTATTAGAAAGAACAAAAGACCGTGAAGGACATAGCTCCACAGTCTTTGGGATATAGATGCGCATTATATTAAGATAAGGCTTCGAGCAAGTGAGACAGCTTTGCTCTTTCTACTTCTGTTAAAGGGATCAGTGGCAACCGCACAGAGCCAACGTCCAGGCCTTTCATCTGGAGGGCCGTTTTGACCGGAGTGGGGTTCGGGCTCGTGAACAGGCCTTTCATGATCGGAAGAAGCTTTTGATGCAGTTGTGCTGCATGGGTGATGTTCCCTCCTAAAAAGGAAGATACCATCTCCTGCATCTCATTTCCGATGATATGAGAGGCCACTGACACAATTCCCGCCCCGCCAATGGATAATACCGGCAGTGTGAGGCCGTCATCACCACTGTACAACATAAAATCTTCAGTCGTATTGGAAAGGATTTCAGTCATATTGTCCAGATCCCCGCTTGCTTCTTTCACAGCAACGATGTTCTCAATTTTTGATAAACGAACAATCGTTTCAGGGGAGACATTGACGCTTGACCTGCCCGGAATATTATACAGCATGACAGGTAAGGAAGTTGATTCTGCAATCACCTTAAAATGCTGGTACATCCCTTCCTGACTCGGCTTATTATAATAAGGCGCTACCAGCATGATGGCATCGACGCCTGCCTCCTCCGCCTTTTTAGTAAGTTCGATCGAAGCATGGGTATTGTTGCTTCCCGTACCGGCAATGACCGGAATTCTGCCATTCACCACTTTCACGACATGACGGAATAGGGCGATTTTTTCTTCCTTCGTTAATGTGGGAGACTCCCCGGTAGTGCCTGCTACTACTAATGAATCTGATCCATTCTCGATCAGATAATGGATTAATTGCGTCGTTTTAGTAAAATCAATATTTCCTTTACGGTCAAATGGTGTAACCATCGCCGTCGAAACGCGGCCAAAATTCAATCTAGTCACTCTCCTCAGTAAGTTTATCCCACTCTGAATGTAGCATTTCTTTCTTGTAATTGGAATGTGTCATGAAGGGCATTGATGGCATTGATCAAGTCCATTTCCTTCACCAGGACCCAGATGGTCGTATGACTGTCTGCTGATTGTAGGATACGGATCCCTTCGTTAGAGAGGGATGATACGATGGCAGAAGTCACCCCGGGTACACCTGTCATTCCCGCCCCCACCACGGAGATCTTAGCACACTCAGATTCTATGACGGGGTTATGCCCCATCTTTCTCAAAACCCTGATTGCATCATCCGCTACCGAAGAACCCACCGTGTACACGACACCTCTCGGGGATATGTTAATGAAATCAACACTGATCCCCTCTTTGGCCATGGCTTTGAACACTTCGGCTTGAAGATTATACTGATCTTCTTTTGCGAATACTTTAATTTGGGTGAGGTTGGATACATGAGCAATCCCAGTGACGGGGTGACTCCTGAACTCTTTATGGGCCTTCGTATTTTCCAGTGTCGTCACAAGAGTGCCTTCTCCATTTGAATAGGTTGAACGAATTCGTATCGGCACATTCGAATTCATGGCAATTTCAACCGCCCTTGGATGGATGACCTTGGCTCCCTGATATGCCATATTACAAACTTCATTATATGAAACCACCGTTATCGGTCTTGCTTTGGAAGAAATACGTGGATCAGCGGTCATGACCCCTTCCACATCTGTAAAAATATCGATGTAGTCCGCTTTTAATGCGACACCAAGAGCAGAGGCGGAGGTATCGCTCCCTCCTCTTCCGATGGTAGTCACATCCCCGTCCTTGGTAGCTCCCTGGAAGCCTGCCACTACGACGGCATCATGATGTTCCAGTTCCCTTACCAACCGGCTGCATTTCATCTCTAAAATTTTAGCATTGTTAAAATCGTTATTCGTCCGGAACCCTGCCTGAGCTCCGGTCAGGGCTGTCGACCGGATTCCATGCTCGAGGAGCATATTGGAAAATACCAGACTCGAAATGATCTCTCCACAGGATAGTAATAGGTCCTGTTCCCGTTTACTGATTGAAGTGTTTCTGCCACCGATTAAGGACAACAGGGAATCTGTGGCGTAGGGTTCCCCTTTTCTTCCCATGGCTGAGACGACAACCACCACTTTATATCCTTTATCGATTGCTTGTTTCGTGTGGGCGATTGCTTTCAGACGACTTGCCTCATCACGTACAGAAGTTCCACCAAATTTTTGAACGATCACTTTCATGACTACACCTCGTTGTCATATTCAAGAGGTATTGGAAAAATGATTAGTGGAATTATGCAGATTAATTGCTGAAATGATCCCTCTTATTTACTTAATTAGCCCCAGATTCATTAAACTTTCTGCAATTTGAACAGAGTTCCAGGCAGCTCCCTTCAGTAAGTTGTCAGAGACAACCCACATATGGAACCCTTTTTCTTCATCAAGATCTTTACGGACGCGGCCCACAAATACATCCGGCTTACCTACGGCATGAGCAGGCATCGGATAGATTTGTTCTTCAGGTACGTCTTCCAGGGTTACCCCGGGTGCATCTTGAAGAAGTGCATGGATATCCTTCACCGAAACTGAATCCTTCTCAATTTCAATATATACACTTTCGGAGTGACCTGTTACAACCGGTAATCTGACACATGTCGCTGATACCTTCAGAGCAGGCATATGCATGATCTTTTTCGTTTCATTGATCATTTTCATTTCTTCGAATGTAAAGCCGTTGTCCTGAAACGTATCAATTTGAGGAATGGCATTATAAGCAATCTGATAATGTTTTTTGCCGCCTTTTACAGGTAACACACCAGGTTCAAATGATTCACCGGATAAAATGGCCTGGGATTGTGCATGAAGTTCATCAATGGCAACGGCACCGGCACCTGAAACGGCTTGATAAGTGGATACGATTACTTTCTTCAAGCCATACTGCTTACGTATCGGCTCGAGTGCTGCAACCATTTGAATCGTCGAACAGTTCGGATTGGCAATGATTCCATTGTGAAGCTTAATGTCCTCTTCATTCACTTCCGGGACGACAAGTGGAACATCCGGATCCATCCGATATGCACTCGTATTGTCGACTACGACTGCCCCGCGTTTTACGGCTTCAGGAGCAAGAAGTTTTGATACACTTCCACCTGCACTAAATAAAGCGATGTCGACCCCTTCGAAACTTTCGGGCTTCGCTTCTTCAACAGTCCATTCTTTGCCTTTAAATTGGACAGTTGAGCCTGCAGAGCGTGCTGATGATAGTAAAGTCAATTGTTTTATTGGAAAATCCCTTTTTTCTAATGTTTGAAGCATTTGTTGTCCGACGGCACCGGTGGCACCCACAACAGCTACATGAAATCCCGATGTATTCAAAATCTTCTCTCCTTCCAACCATTCAATATTCTCATAGTACAATAGGTAAGTTAATTTAGTCTATTACTATAATAAAGAATATTTTAACATAAACAATTATTCGACAATAGGATTTTTTATTGATGATTCCGGGTTTGTCTATCTATACATACATGAAAAGAAGGTCATTTGAATTCCCCGTGGGATGACCTTCTTCTTGAATTAATCTAAATATCTTTCGATGACGACGGGTTGAAGCTGATGCCCATCCATGGCCGCTTCGATTGTTTCTTGAATTAATGTCATCCTCGCAACCATCGACTTTGGTTTACTTTCAGGTGCATCCTGCCCAAACGGAATAAAATAAATATCTTTCGTTGAAATCAATCTCATCAGATTAACACCATTCAACCCCAGAGCATCATTTGTGGAAATACCGAGTACTACCGGGCGGTGATTACGCAGTGTTGCTTTGGCTGCCATTAACACAGGGGAATCGGTCATTGCATTGGCAAACTTACTCATTGAATTACCCGTGAGGGGTGCAATCACCATGCAATCCAGTGGAATCTTCGGCCCAAGTGGTTCTGCTTTAACGATTGAATCAATCACTTTATGTCCGGTCACGTCTTCGATACGTTTGATCCAATCTTCTCCCTTACCGAATCTTGTTTCCGTATTCATAACGGTAGATGTCACAATCGGCATGACTTCCGCACCATTATTCACTAATCTCTCAATTTCTGGGAACACGGCATCATACGTACAATGAGATCCTGTGAGACCAAACCCGATACGTTTTCCTTTCACACTCATGATGAACTCTCCTTCCCTGAATCAAAATCTTCCTCTAATAATTGACAAAGAACATTCGCCAGGATCTGCCCTGCCGTTTTCGGTGCTACGATCCCTGGGAGCCCAGGGGCTAATAATGCTTTAATCCCGCGCTTTTCTGCATAACGAAAATCTGTACCGCCCGGCTTTGAAGCCAAATCGATAATTAATGTATGGGCAGGCATTTTGGCTATAACGCCAGCCTTCACAATGTGCACTGGAATTGTATTAATACAAATATCACAATTCTCAACCTCTTTTTCCAAATGGTCCAAATGGAATGGCACTAGCCCCATTTCCGTCACCCTGGCCAAGTGCTCGCTTTTGCGCACTCCGACCTTTACCCTTCCACCTAAATGATGAAATGTCCTGGCCACGCTCATACCCACTCTGCCGAGACCTAATATCACGATGTCGGATCCGTGGATCGTAAAGTCTGTATGTTGAATAGCCATCATAATCGTTCCCTCTACTGTAGGGATGGAGTTATAGATGGCAACGTCGTCTCTTTCAAACAACTGAACAAGTTTGCGGTTCGTTGAAGACATGATTTGGTCCAAATACGCATTACTAATTCCTGAATAGATCGTACAGTGCTCTGGCGTTTCAGATACAATTTCTTCCGTTAACGTGATTTTCTCATTTGAAAAAATCGTATCGATTTCTCCTTGTAGATTCGTGCCGGGTACAGGTAAGATAATGGCATCCATCACTGAAAAGTCCACTTCATCGAGTTTTTCCTTTGTGGCCCCTGTAAAGGCATGATCTAATTGTTCAAAACCTACGAGTGATATTTTGGCATCCAACTCCGTAAGCTTTCGAATAATCTCAAGTTGACGAGCATCTCCGCCTAGAACTGCGATCTGCATTCCGGTCAGCATCACTGATTTCACCTACTTTTTACATAATCGCTATTCTAAATCCCTTTTCACTTCAACAGTGTATGTAGCACATACCCAATGGGTGAGAAGAAAAGCAGGTATGGACGGTTTGAGAAAAGCAGGCAAAATAAAAAACGGGTCAGGACCCGTTTCGTTTTGCTGCAGTATTGAATTAGTCATCCGAGACTTCCAAAATGATCATATCTGCCCCGATTGTCCTGATCTGATGCCAGGGAACCCGGATTTCTCCCCCCTGCTTCCTCAGCCATTTCCCGGTGGGGATGATCAGTGCACTGATGCTGCCTGACTTATCATTAAATTCAAGATCTGTCTGGCCAAGGATGCCAAGCCGCTCCGCTTTTTTATAATCAACGATTTCCTTCCCGCTTAATTCACTTAGCCTCATGATTGTATCCCCCTAAAAAAAGCTATGTAGTACAATGTATACACTGTCCACCTTCTTTAGAAGAAAAACTTTACCGTTCCATAAAAAAAAGCAGCCCTCCTGAGGACTGCTTTTCACGTTCATTTTTTCATGTTTTGAGGCAGGTTTCCATCCGGGCTGATGAGTGAGGAAGCATAGTCATCCGTGAAGATGTCCAAAGCCAGACGGTTGACTTTATCCATGGTCACACCATCGATTTCTTCGACGATCTCGTCCAGGGTCCGGTGTCGTTTCAGCAGTAATTCATTCTTTCCGTTCCTGCTCATACGGCTATTGGTGCTTTCTAAGCTCAGCATAAGGTTTCCTTTTAACTGCTCCTTGCTGTTTTGCAGTTCTTTAGAGGTGATCCCTTCTGCTTTAAGAGCTTGCAGTGTACTGTCGATGGTATCGAATAATTGATCTAATTGATTGGCCCCTGTTCCCCCGTAAATGGTCACCATGCCGCTGTCTTCGTATGCGGAGTGATAGGAGAATACAGAATAGGCAAGGCCTCTCTGTTCGCGAACCTCCTGGAACAGACGGGAAGACATACTGCCACCCAATACGTTATTCAACACAATCAAGTTGTAAATGTCAGGATGACCGATCTCAAGACCATCGAACCCTAAGCATAAATGTGCCTGTTCCGTATCTTTCTTACGGGCAAGCTTATTGTAATGAAAAGCAGGTTTGATCCTCTCTTCAGGTCCTTTACCACCTTGGTATGAACCGAATAACTTCTCAACCTCTTTGATGAATGACTCATCCACATTTCCGGCCACGGATACCACAACTTGATCCGGTGTGTACATATCATGCATATATTCCTTCAGTTTAGACTGATTGAATGTGTTTAAAGTATCTTCCGTTCCCAAGATCGGATACCCCAGTGGATGCTCTTCATAAATTGCCTTACTGAGCAGATCATGTACGATATCGTCGGGGGTGTCTTCATACATTTTGATTTCCTCATACACCACATTTTTTTCTTTATTCAATTCCTCTTCTACATAAGTGGAATTGAAAAACATATCTGACAGTGTATGTAATGCATAATCTGCATGATTGTCCAATACTTTTGCATAATAGCACGTATATTCCTTTGAAGTAAACGCATTAACCTGTCCGCCTATGCTATCAAATGATTCGGCTATTTCACGTGCAGTCTTGGTTTTTGTGCCTTTAAAAAACATATGCTCAAGAAAATGGGAGATCCCATTATTTTGTTCGGTTTCATTACGTGAGCCGGTACCGATCCAGACCCCTATCGCTACGGATCGAACGTGTGGAATTTCTTCCAGTACGATTCGCAATCCATTTTGGCATGTATATTTCTTAATCAAGAAAGTTCCTCCTATTCATGATGCGAAGTTACTGCTTCTTCTTACTATCTCCTTGTTTTGGCGAATTATCTGCCTTTTCTACGATTCTCTCTTCTTTCATTAAACTTGAAATCGTACCCAGCCTTAAGTTTTTTTCTTTTATTTGAAGAATTAGCGTGTTCAATGAATTGGCTGTTGAAGCAGTGGGATGCATGAGCACAATCGCCCCCTTGTGCATCTTACTCATTACACGTTCGATCAGCACATTGGGTTGTGGTTTTTGCCAGTCAATCGTATCCACACTCCACATGATCGTCCTCATATTCATTTCATCTGCAATATTCACGACTTCATCCCTGTAGCTGCCGCTTGGGGGAGCAAACCATTTTACTTTTTCGCCCGTGGTCACTTCAATCATTTCATTTGTCTTTTTCAATTCTTCTCTTACCTTGGTGGCTTCAAGTACTTTCATATCAGGATGGGAATACGAATGATTCCCCACCTCATGACCTGCATCCACAATCATCTTCGCCAAGTCAGGGTTATTCTTCACCCATCTCCCCTCTAGAAAGAACGTAGCATATACCTGATGCTTTTTCAAAGTTGCAAGCATATCAGGGATGTATTCATTTCCCCACGCTACATTGATAATAAAGGACACCATGGGCTTATCAGGATTCCCACGATAGACGGGAGAGGCAGGTAAATCAGGCAAATGCTTTTCAGGAGGGATCTGTTTGAAAATCAGCTTGTCTTCATCAAACGATTTTTCTTTCTTCATGTTTTGTAAAGACGCCTCTACATCTACTTTCAATCCATTATATCCAGGTGTAGCTTTCCAAACGGTATCTATCACAGCATCCTGAGCCGGTATCTCTCTTGATTTGGCTTCCTCTTTTATCATACGGGTGAGGTCGTTTGTGCTGTTTACGCCATTCACCACTACCACCTCTTGTTTTAATCCGTTCACATACTGATCTGAAAGAGGATTCTCCACTACTACTAAAGTCAGAATAGCAATTAGACTAATTCCAATCAAGTATTTTTTTTTCATCCCTGTCCACCTTCCTTCTCCTACAAACATATGTAAGAAAAGAACAGGGTAGAACATGGGGCATTAAAGCTCATCGAACAGATAAAAAAAGCCGTCCCGGAGGAGAGTTTGCTCCCTACAGGACAGCCTGCCAATCTTAAAGATTAACCCTGGTTTTGTTCTTCCTTTTCGCGCTGTTCCTTAAGAACTGCTTTTCGTGATAAGTTGACTCTTCCTTGATTATCGATATCCAGAACCTTTACAAGGATCTCGTCACCGATTGCCACTACATCTTCCACCTTGCGGATACGTTCTTCTGCAAGTTCAGAAATATGGACAAGTCCGTCTTTACCACTGAATATTTCTACAAATGCACCGAATTTCTCAATTCGTTTCACTTTTCCAAGATACATTTGACCGGCTTCAACTTCTCTTACGATATCTTCAATCGTTTTCTTAGCCACTTTATTCATTTCTTCATCAGTAGATGAGATGAAGATCGTTCCGTCCTGTTCAATATCAATCTTAACGCCTGTTTCGTCGATGATCTTATTGATCTGCTTACCACTTGGCCCAATGACGTCACGGATTTTATCCGGATTGATATGCATCGTCAGGATTTTCGGAGCGTATTGGGACAGGCTCGTTCTTGCTTCACCGATTGTTGCTAACATGCTATCAAGGATCTGCATTCTTCCCTTTTTCGCCTGTTGAAGTGCTTCTTCCAGGATTTCACGGGATAACCCGTCAATTTTGATGTCCATTTGAAGAGCGGTTACACCTTTGGAAGTCCCGGCTACTTTAAAATCCATGTCACCAAGGTGATCTTCCATTCCTTGAATGTCTGTCAGGATGGAATAGTTTTCACCAGACTTGATCAGACCCATAGCAATCCCGGCTACTGGTGCTTTAATAGGAACACCGGCGTCCATCATCGCAAGGGTACTTGCACAAATGCTTGCTTGAGAAGTCGAACCGTTTGATTCGAGTACTTCCGATACAAGACGGATTGTATAAGGGAAGTCTTTTTCGTTTGGAATAATTGGATCCAGAGCCTTTTCTCCCAATGCTCCGTGTCCGATTTCACGGCGACCTGGTCCTCTGATCGGTCCTGTGGATCCTACACTGAATTGAGGGAAGTTATAATGGTGCATGAATCGTTTTGATTCTTCAATTCCCAGGCCATCAAGTACCTGAACATCTCCTAAAGCACCCAGCGTACAAATACTTAGTGCTTGAGTTTGTCCACGAGTAAATAATCCTGACCCGTGAGTTCTTGGCAATAAACCGACCTCTGAGGACAATGGACGGATTTCGTCAACTTTCCGGCCATCTGGACGGACTTTGTCTTCGGTGATCAGTCGGCGAACTTCATTTTTCACAAGCATATCCAATACTTTTTTCACTTGTTTCAAGGTAGCTTCGTCGGCTTCCTTCTCTTCTTCATATACGGCCATCACTTTATCTTTAACAGCTCCGATGGCTTCTTCACGGGCATGCTTTTCTTGAACCTGAATGGCAGGAATCAATTCACTTTCACATATGGAACGAACCTCTGCCTCAACGTCTTGATCTAATTCTACAAGTTGAATGTCAGATTTTTCTTTACCGACTTTAGCGACGATTTCCTCCTGGAAAGCAACCAGACGCTTAATTTCTTCATGACCGAACATGATTGCTTCAAGCATTGTCTCTTCCGGAACCTCATCTGCACCAGCTTCCACCATATTAATGGCATCTTTCGTACCGGCAACGGATAAATGAATCTCACTCTTCTCCAATTGCTCGACAGAAGGGTTAATGATGAATTCCCCATCAACAAGACCAACGATGACTCCTGCAATCGGACCTTCGAACGGAATATCTGAAACCGATAGCGCTAATGAGGAACCAAACATAGCGGCCATTTCAGATGAACAATTCTGGTCTACACTCATCACAATGCTGATTACTTGAACTTCATTACGGAATCCATCTGCGAACAATGGTCGGATGGGACGATCTATTAAGCGGCTCGCAAGGATGGCTTTCTCACTCGGGCGGCCTTCACGTTTAATGAATCCTCCAGGGATTTTACCCACTGCATATAATCTCTCTTCATAGTTAACGGTTAATGGGAAGAAATCCAAAGGTTTTGGTTCTTTAGAAGCTGTAGCACTGCTAAGTACCGCAGTATCTCCATAGCGTACCATTACCGCTCCATTCGCTTGTTTGGCAAATTGGCCAGCTTCGACCGTCAATTCTCTTCCGGCCCATTCGATGGAAAAGGTTTGTTTAGTTTGTTCCATAAAGTGTACCCCTCTCTTTATATATCACTAAAAGGTTCGGCCTGTACCCAACCCGGATAAACATAAAAAATAATCTATATCATGCACATATGCGCTGTTATATTCGTTTGATTTGAATCCCTGCTGACTATGTAAATACAGGATGTTGTATCAAAGCGGATGCCTGCCCCATTGTACGATGGATTTCCATCCACATTGTATACATATTATGTATTTTAGACAAAAACGAGAAAAATGAATACTTCAAATGATGAAAATGTATAAAAAGAAGTGGAGGATCATACAAAGATTTCCACTTATGAAAGCTAAAGAAAAAGCGGGACATAATCCCGCTTCCTTTGTCTGTTTATCGACGTAAACCTAATTTGTTAATTAACTCACGGTAGCGTTGTACATCTTTCTTACGTAAGTAAGATAATAGATTACGACGGTGACCTACCATTTTAAGAAGACCGCGACGAGAGTGGTGATCTTTCTTGTGAACGCGTAAGTGATCGTTCAGGTTGTTAATTTCTTCAGTTAGGACAGCAATTTGAACTTCTGGAGATCCAGTATCGTTCTCATGTACTTTGTATTCACTGATAAGTTCGTTTTTACGCTCTTTAGTGATAGCCATCCTTTTCACCTCCTAATAATTTCTTTCAAATCCCCTGTTACTGAGCAGCCGTTGGTGAATCGTGATGCCAAGCAAAGGTTCATTTCATACGATATTTAGAATACTACTCTTTTATATAAAAATCAAGTGTAATCCTCAATTTTTCGCAAAGTAGTCTATCGCCTGGTCCTTATCTTTCTGAATTTGGGAGATTAGCTCCTCTATTCCGGAAAATTTCTGTTCGTCCCTTATTCTATCATACCATTCAATGAACACTTCTTCTCCGTAAATGGAAGTGTGGAAATCAAAAAGATGGACTTCAATTGACAAAGAATAATCATCCGGATTTTTGAAGGTTGGTTTGTACCCGATATTGCACACACCATCAAACCATTTATCATGAATTTTCATCCTTACCGCATAAACCCCCACCTTAGGGGTCAGGTAGTCATCGGAGAGTTCGATATTTGCTGTAGGGAACCCGATCTTTCTCCCTCTTTTATCTCCGTGTATGACCGTTCCCTTCATTTTGAATGGTCTGCCAAGAAGGTTCTTCACCCTGGATACATCACCTTCTTTGAGGTTTTCCCTTATCAAGGAAGAACTCACTTTCAAATCCAGATCAACATCTGTCAGTTTTGAAACGGTCGTGGAAGCAAACATCTCACGGGAATGGAAGGGGAGGGTTTCCATCGTCCCCTTTCCCATTCTGCCATATGAATAATCATATCCTGCTACGACATGCCTTACGTTAAGCCCGATAATATATTGATCGACGAAGTCCTGGGGAGTCAGATTTGCAAATTCTGACGTGAACCGGACAATGAATAAATAATCCACACCGAGTTCCTTTATGATTTCTTTCTTATCTTCCAAAGGTGTTATGTAGTGTATATGCTTATGTTTATGACCCAGTACAACGGAAGGATGGGGATCAAATGTCATCACCGCGCTTGAAACGCCCTGTTCCTTCGCTTCTTCCACTGCTGACCTGATCACCCTTTGATGTCCTTTATGAACGCCATCGAAGTACCCCAGAGCGAGTACCAGGGGTGGAAATTCATTCTTACTAATTGAATGGGGATGATGTACAGTTATTACTTTCACAGTATTTCACCTTTTTCACTAGTCGTTGAAAAGCACTTTGACAGGCTTGATGATCCCAGGCTTGTCAGGATGCCGCTGATAAATGGCAATGGCCTTGCCTTTATGCTCCATCACTACGGAACCGTCCTGCCAATCCTCAGGCTCTTCAAGGCGTGCTCCGTTCTTCACTTTCTCTGCTAATGTATCACTAATTGTCATTTTCGGCAAATGAGAAAGCCCCATTTCCAGTGGAAGAAGAAGGTTTTGAGGCTCTTCATTCTGAACAAACTCTTGTATCTGTTCGAACGTGAAACAATCTTCTTTTCTAAAATCGGCTGATTGCGTACGTGTAAGAGCGGACATATGAGCTGGATACCCCAGGCCATTCCCGATTTCAACGGCAAGCGTCCTGACATAAGTCCCTTTTCCACAAACAACTTCAAAGGTGAATGAGGGGTGATCGCCCGCTAACTCATTCCACTCCTCCAGTAATTGCAGTCTATGGATATGAACAGTCCTTGAAGGTCTATCCATTTCTATTCCCTGTCTCGCATATTCATATAAACGCTTTCCATTTACTTTAACGGCCGAAAACATTGGGGGCGTCTGGATGATGTCACCCGTCAGACGTTGAAGGATCTCCTCAACCTCCGTTCTCGTTATGATACGGTCCACCTTCTTTTCTTCAACCTTTTCTCCCCACGCATCTTCGGTTGTAGTGGAATATCCGATCGTGACTTCTCCTTCATAGGCCTTTCCTGATGCTGTTATATACTCCGCTATCTTGGTGGCCCGTCCGACGCAAATGGGCAGGACACCAGAGACTTCGGGGTCCAGGGTACCTGTATGGCCGACTTTTTTTGTTCTGAGGAGTTTCCTCAACTTAAAGACACAATCATGGGACGTCATTCCCCTGGGCTTCCATAAGGGCAGGATACCATTCATCTCTATTACCTCCAGTATGTATTGTATTGGATCCATTCAAATAAAACATAAAGGGCTGATCCTCTGGAATGGTACTTCCGTCCGGATCAGCCCTTTCATATTACTCTTCTGTATCTTTAGACTCTTCTGGTTCATCTTGAACTTTTCTTAATAAAGATTCAATATGGTTACCATAATCAATCGACTCATCAAACTCAAAAATAATTTCAGGTGTTTTACGCAAACGGATTCTCTGTCCTACTTCAGAACGGATGAAACCTTTTGCCTTTGCAAGACCTTTAAGAGTGTTCTCTCTTTGGTCTTCCCCACCCAGAACGGTAATATACACTTTTGCCTGTTGTAAGTCCCCGGATACTTGTACATCTGTAACCGTTACAAAGCCAATACGTGGATCCTTTATTTTTCGTCCGATAATATCGCTGAGCTCTTTCTTCATTTGCTCGCTAACACGATTCGCACGATGGCTCATCAATATCACCTCTTATATGTCGTTAATGGTTATACGTTGATATAAGGCGTTCCTTATAGTGACTCGATTTGCGTATCCAGTCTTTCCCACTCAGGAAAAGAATCCATGAATTTCAATGCATGATCAATCTCTCTTTCACTCGCGTCTTTGGAAGAAGCGACAGTGACGATGGCAATCCTTGTACGCTGCCATACATCCTGGTGTCCGATTTCAGAAACCGATACATTGAATTTTTGTTTAAGACGTGACATGACCCTTTGCAGGACAGCCCGCTTATCTTTTAATGAGTGAGAGTCATAAATCATGCACTCACATTCAACATACGTGATCATTTACGTGTAATTTCCTCCATGATGAAGGCTTCGATGACGTCGCCTTCCTTGACATCATTGAAGTTCTTTATTGTAATACCACATTCGTATCCTTTGGCTACGTCTTTCGCATCATCCTTAAAGCGCTTAAGGGCATCGAGTTCACCTTCAAAGATAACGATTCCGTCACGGATGAGACGTACTCCGCTATTACGTGAAATCTTACCTTCTGTTACATAGCTTCCCGCAATCGTACCAACTTTAGACACTTTAAATGTTTGACGTACTTCCGCCTGACCGATGATCTTCTCTTCAAACTCTGGGTCAAGCATCCCTTGCATTGCCGCTTCAATTTCTTCCATTACCTTATAGATAATACGGTGTAATCGGATTTCTACGCCCTCTGCTTCGGCAGTACGCTTGGCATTGACGTCAGGTCGCACATTAAAGCCGATTACGATGGCATTAGAAGCGGATGCCAGTGTAATGTCGGATTCATTGATCGCCCCTACACCAGTATGGATGATCCGGATATTGACACCTTCCACTTCAATCTTCATTAACGAAGCGGCCAGCGCCTCAACCGACCCCTGAACATCCGCTTTAAGCACTAGGTTCAAGTCCTTCATTTCTCCCTGTTTCATTTGTTCGAACAGGTTCTCAAGACTTACCTTGGACTTTTCTCCCCGCTGGGCTTGAAGCGCCTGGGAAGCACGAGCTTCACCAACGGAACGCGCTGTTTTCTCATCTTCGAATACGACGAAGCGATCCCCTGCTTGTGGAACATCATTCAATCCCGTGATTTCTACAGGGGCAGAAGGGCCGGCTTCTTTCACACGGCGACCAAGGTCATTGACCATGGCACGGACACGCCCGAAAGTATTACCTACTACAATTGGATCCCCTACTTTTAACGTTCCGTTTTGAACGAGTAAAGTGGCAACTGATCCGCGGCCTTTATCCAATTGAGCTTCAATGACTGTTCCTTGTGCAAGACGATTTGGATTCGCTTTAAGCTCTTCCACTTCACTTACAAGAACGATCATTTCAAGTAAATTATCGATTCCTTCACCTGATAATGCAGATAATGGAACGAAGATTGTGTCTCCACCCCATGCTTCAGGAACCAATTCATACTCTGTGAGCTCCTGCATGACACGGTCTGGATTGGCAGCTTCTTTATCCATCTTATTTACAGCAATGATGATCGGTACTTCGGCTGCTTTCGCATGATTGATTGCTTCAACCGTTTGAGGCATAACACCGTCGTCGGCAGCTACTACAATGATTGCAATGTCGGTTACTTTGGCACCACGCGCACGCATAGTCGTGAAGGCAGCATGCCCCGGTGTATCAAGGAACGTGATTTTCTTTTCGTCCACTTCCACTTGATAAGCACCGATATGCTGGGTAATCCCGCCAGCTTCCCCTGCCGTCACTTTCGTGTTACGGATGGAGTCAAGAAGCGTTGTTTTACCGTGATCGACGTGCCCCATGATGGTTACGACAGATGGACGTTCTACTGTTTGCTCTTTTGTATCTTCAGTGAAATATACTTCAAGATCGGTCGCGTCTACCTTGATCTCTTCTTCCACTTCGACTCCGTATTCCCCTGCAATCAATTCAATCGAATCTTTATCCAGTTCCTGATTGATGGTTGCCATGACACCAAGCATGAACAGTTTTTTAATGATTTCAGATGGTTCTTTATGAAGCTTTTTGGCAAGTTCTGAAACCGTCAATGATTCTGAGAATGTGATCTTTGATGGAAGCTCTTTTTTCTTCGCAGGTGTTTGCTGTTGAGGAGCCTGTTTGAAATTTTTGTTCTGCTTATTTTGTTTGTTATTTCTGTTTTTGTTGTTGTTATTATTATTATTGAAGACCTTCTTCTCCTTTGATTGGTTCTGTTGGTCGTGTTTTTTTCCTTCACGACTTTTTGGTGCTGTCTTTACTTTTTCCTTATTCGGAGCTTCGTCTGACTTGGATGCACCTGGTTTAGATTCTTTCGTGGCTTTATTCCCCTGACCTTTTGAATCTCCTTTGTACATCGCGTCTAATTTTGTTACTGCGTCATCTTCTATAGTTGCCATATGGTTTGATACCTCAATATTCAGTTGCTTTAATTTTTCGATCACATCTTTACTTGAAACATTGTATTTCTTTGCATATTCATATACACGCATCTTGCTCATATGTTCACCCCCACTGAGATTCAATCGAGCAGTTCGGATAATTTTTTGGCAAAGCCGGCATCCATTACGGCGACGACCACCCTTGCCTCTTTTCCAATGGCTTGACCTAAGTCATTCCTGTTTTCCACTAAGCACACCGGGACATGATACGATTTACATTTGTCCGTGATTTTCTTGTTTGTATTAGCAGAAGCATCTTTGGAAAGAATGACAAGTTTCGCTCGTCCACTACGAACTTCTTTTATAACAAGCTCTTCACCTGAAATAATCTTACGTGCCCGATTCGCCAATCCTAAAAGTGACATCCAACGATTTTGGTTCATACGCTAAACGTTACTCCTTCTCTACAAGGCTAATCAATTCATCGTAAAGAGAATCATCTATTTTCGCTTGTAATTGATTGGCTAAAGTATTTTTCTTTTTCGCTAATAAAATGACGTCTTTATCCTTTGAGAGATAGGCTCCACGTCCCGATTTCTTACCGGTGGGATCGAGGGAAACCTCCCCTTCTTTAGACCTGACAATACGTATCATTTCTTTTTTTGGCTTCATTTCACCCGTTGCCACACATTTGCGCAAGGGAATCTTCTTATTTACACCCATCTTGCCCACCTCTTAATCTTGATTTTCGAAATCAATATTTAAAGGCTCGTTGTCATACTCGTCCTCTTCATCCTGAGGCAAAAACGCCTCTTCACGAGGATATAATCCTAATTCGCGTGCATCTGTCTCGCTCTTGATATCAATCTTCCAGTTTGTCAATTTAGCTGCAAGACGAGCGTTTTGACCACGTTTACCTATTGCAAGTGACAGTTGATAGTCAGGGACCACGACTCTGGTTGCCTTATCTTCTTCATTCACCTGAACATCCAGTACTTTAGAAGGACTCAAAGCATTGGCAACAAATGTCACGGGATCTTCCGACCACTGGACGATATCGATCTTTTCACCTTTTAGTTCGTTCACGATTGCCTGTACACGGGCACCTTTGGTTCCCACACATGCACCTACGGGATCCACTTCAGAATTTTCTGCGTGAACAGAAATTTTAGAACGGTCTCCGGCTTCGCGTGCAACAGATTTGATTTCTACCGTTCCGTCAAAAATTTCAGGAACCTCGATTTCGAATAGTCGCTTCAATAAGCCGGGGTGTGTTCGTGAAACAAAGATTTGAGGACCTTTTGTCGTCTTTTCTACCTTTGTGATGAACACCTTGATCCGGTCATGAGGTTTATATGTTTCGTTAGGCATTTGCTCACTCACCGGCAGGAGGGCTTCAATCTTCCCTAAGGCTACATAGATGAAACGGTTGTCCTGACGTTGGACGATACCTGTCATGATGTCTTCTTCCCGATCCACAAATTCGGAATAGATAATTCCTCTCTCTGCTTCCCTCACTCGCTGGGTCACAACCTGTTTAGCCGTTTGAGCGGCAATACGCCCGAAATCCTTAGGAGTCACTTCAAGTTCAACAACGTCTCCCACTTCGTAGCTTGGGTTGATTTCCCCGGCGTCTTCGACTGAGATCTCAAGACGGGAATCGAACACTTCATCCACGACTTCCTTACGGGCAAAGACTCTCATCGTCCCCGTATCAAGGTTAAGGTCTACACGGACATTTTGAGCCTGGTTGAAATTTCGTTTATAAGCTGACACAAGTGCAGCTTCAATAGCTTCAATTATGACATCTCTTGCAATGCCTTTTTCTTTCTCTAAAACAGTTAGAGCATCTAATAACTGAGTGCTCATGGTGGTTTCATCCCCCTTTATAGTGCGGTTAGTTCCTATGAAAATGTAACAGCCAATCGTGCGATGGCTATCTTATCTGTTGGAATTTCAACCTTCTTTTTTCGAGTCTTAATGGTTACTTCTAATGATAATTGTTCTGAAGTATAGGAAAGAAGTGTTCCTTCGAATGCTTTTTCGCCGTTCAATGGCTCATATGTTTTCACATAAACATTTTTGCCAATGGCTTTCTCGAAGTCCTTGTCTTTCTTTAAAGGACGTTCAGCACCCGGTGAAGAAACTTCTAAAAAGTAATTATGAGGAATTGGGTCAATTTCATCTAACTTTTCACTAAGTCTTTCACTTACTATTCCACATTCTTCAATGTCAACACCGGAATCTTTGTCGATAAATATCCGAAGAAACCAATTGGATCCTTCTTTAACATATTCCATATCAATGAGTTCCAAAGACATGTCATCTAAGATTGGTGTAACGATTTCTTCTACTAATGTCGTTATTTTGCTCATACTTACCTCCTGGTCTATAGGAAAATCTTGCACCAAGACTAGAAATGATAGTTCAAAAAATCTCCATGTAATAACGAAAGAGTGGGGTGCGACCCCACTCTTCTACCTTTAGAGCTATCTTTAGTATTTCCAATAAAAATATACCATAATCAACATGTTTATGCAAACAATTCCCATGGTATCAGTCTTAGAACAGAGATAATTGGTTCTTATCCGGCAAAGCTTCCAGGCATCCGTGATTATCCAGGTACTCGATAATGGTCTTGGACACACGGCCCCTTTGCTGAAGATCTTCTTTAGATAGAAATTCCCCATCCTGCCTTGCGTTCACAATATTGATGGCAGCATTGGTTCCAAGTCCGGGTATGGAATTGAAGGGCGGGATCAAAGTGTCCCCATCAATCACAAATTCAGCAGCCGCTGAACGGTACAGATCAACTTTCTGGAACTTATAGCCCCTTTCGCACATTTCAAGTGCCAACTCCAGGACCGTTAACGTATTCTTTTCTTTCGGTGATGCATCCAGGCCTTTACTGTTGATTTCCTCGATCTTGGCTCTTACAGCCTGTGATCCTCGTACCATCGCTTCAATATCAAAATCTTCAGCCCGAACGGTAAAATAAGCGGCGTAGTAAAGTAGTGCATGATGCACCTTAAAGTACGCAATACGAACAGCCATTAATACGTATGCTGCAGCATGGGCTTTCGGGAACATATACTTGATCTTCAGGCAGGAATCGATATACCAGTCCGGTACACCGTTCTTCTTCATTTCCTCTACCCATTCATCCTGCAGACCTTTTCCTTTACGTACAAATTCCATGATCTTAAAGGCAAGTGAAGGTTCGAGTCCCTGATAGATCAGGTATACCATGATATCATCACGACACCCGATCACTTCGCTCAGATTGCAGATGTTGTTATGAATGAGCTCTTGTGCATTCCCCAGCCATACGTCAGTGCCGTGGGAAAGGCCTGAGATCTGGACCAGCTCGGAGAACGTTGTCGGCTTTGTATCTTCAAGCATCTGACGGACGAATCTCGTACCGAATTCAGGGATTCCGAGTGTCCCGGTCTTACACATGATTTGATCTTCCGTAACACCAAGGGATTCTGTACCGCTGAAGATTTTCATCACTTCAGGGTCATCGGTAGGAATCGTCTTGGGATCGATTCCGGATAAATCTTGAAGCATACGGATGACAGTTGGGTCATCATGTCCCAGGATATCCAGCTTCAGTAGATTGTCATGTATGGAATGGAAATCAAAATGCGTCGTTTTCCATTCTGAATTCGAATCATCAGCAGGGAATTGGATAGGTGAGAAATCAAAGATATCCATATAATCAGGTACAACGATGATTCCTCCAGGATGCTGTCCGGTTGTTCTCTTGACACCGGTGCAGCCACTTACCAAACGGTCAATTTCCGCTCCACGGATTTGAAGCTGATGATCATTCGCGTATCCTTTTACATATCCGTAGGCGGTCTTTTCCGCCACTGTCCCGATTGTACCTGCCCTATAAACATTGTCTTCCCCGAAAAGCACCTTTGTATAGTTATGGGCGTTCGGCTGATATTCTCCTGAGAAGTTCAGATCGATATCGGGAACCTTGTCTCCTTTGAACCCCAGGAAGGTTTCAAACGGTATATCATGTCCATCTTTCTTATAAGGAACTCCGCAATCCGGGCAGTCCTTATTTGGCAGGTCAAAGCCCGATCCGACTGAACCATCATCAAAGAACTCAGATTTCTTGCAGGACGGACAGACGTAATGAGGAGGCAGTGGATTTACTTCGGTGATCTCTGTCATGGTCGCTACAAAAGAAGATCCGACCGATCCCCGTGAACCAACGAGATAACCATCGTCCAACGATTTCTTAACCAGCTTATGAGAGATCAGATAGATGACTGCGAAACCGTGTCCGATGATACTTTTTAACTCTTTTTCTATCCTTGCTTCGACAATTTCCGGAAGATCTTCACCATAGATGCTTTTCGCCATGGCATAACTCATCCGGCGCATTTCCTCGTCGGCACCTTCGATTTTCGGTGTATATAGATCGTCCCTGATCGGCTTAATGACATCTACCATGTCGGCAATCTTATTCGAATTGTCCACTACGATCTCTTTAGCCGTTTCTTTACCCAGGAAAGAGAAAGCATCCAGCATTTCATTCGTTGTTCTAAAATGGACATCAGGAAGTTCATGACGATTCAACGGATTAGCTCCACCTTGTGACCCCACGAGGATCTTACGGTATATTTTATCCGTTTCATTTAAATAATGAACGTTTCCAGTCGCCACAACAGGCATATCCAGTTCCCTTCCCAGTTCAACGATATTTTGAATGATATCTTCCAGGTTCTTCTGACTTTGAACAAGATCCAATTCAATCAAATGCTGATACACTTCTTTAGGATGGACTTCCAGATAATCATAGAAATGGGCCTTTTCCTCTACCTCTTCTTTCCCTTTCTGCATCATCCCTTCGAATACTTCCCCTTTGTCACAACCTGAACCTACCAGGATTCCCGTGCGGTACTTTTGCAGTTGGGAGCGAGGAATCCTCGGGACCCGGAAGAAATAATTCATGTGAGAAATGGAAACGAGCTTATAAAGATTTTTAAGTCCTTCTTCCGTCTGGGCAATCAATGTACAGTGATATGGTCTTGAACGTTTATACGCATCACCTTTCCCCATATAATCATTGAATTGATTATGGTTGGTGATCCCTTTTTCGACTGCATCTTTCAGCATCTTCAAAAGGAGATACCCCGTTGTTTCTGCATCATAGATGGCACGGTGATGCTGGGTCAATTCGATATCGAATTTCTTTGCCAGTGTATTCAGACGGTGATTCTTAAATTGTGGATAAAGCAATCTTGCAAGCTCCAATGTATCGATGACGGGGTTGGAAGCTTTCTCGATACCTGCTTTTTGATACCCGGCATTCAAGAAGCCCATATCAAAGGATGCATTATGGGCGACCAGGATATCATCCCCCACCCATTTATGATATCTAAGGAGGACATCATTAATTTCAGGAGCAGTCTGTACCATGTCATCCGTAATGCCTGTCAATTCAATCGTCGTGGCTGATAGCGGATGATGAGGGTTCGCAAATGACTCGAATTTATCAATGACCTCTCCATCTTTTATTTTCACCGCGGCGAGTTCAATGATGGTGTCGTAGACTGCGGAAAGCCCCGTCGTTTCCACATCAAATACAATATAGGTGCTGTCATCGAGGGGAAGATCCCGATCATTATAGGCTATCGGGACCCCATCATCCACAAGATTGGCTTCCACACCATATAAAAGTTTAATATCATTTTTCTTACTTGCGTTATACGCTTCCGGGAAGGATTGTGCAACAGCATGGTCAGTTATCGCAACCGCTTTATGGCCCCATTTTTTTGCTTGGGCCACTAGGGTTGCCACAGAAGAGACGGCATCCATTTGGCTCATTGGAGTATGCATGTGCAGCTCTACTCTTTTTTCATCTGCGGGGGCAGTATCAAGTCTGAGTACCGGCTTGATTTCATTCACATCATTGGCAATCATCACAAGGTCCCGTACAAATGTATCGTTTTGAATGCTTCCGCGGCAGCGGACCCACATACCTTTTTTCATATTGTTCATGACTGCTGCGTCCTCTTTATCCCTTGAGAACATTTTGACTAATATCGAGCTTGAGTAATCGGTCACCTTAAATGTAAGCAGGGTGCGTCCGCTTCTGAGTTCTCTTGTTTCACAGTCAAACACATAACCCTCAATGGCAATACGGCGTTCTTCGTCATAAATTTCTTCGATTTTCCGGAAGTCAGCATCGTCTTTGATTGTAAGCCCAAGCATAAATGGACCACTCGGCGCATCGCTTGGACCCTCTTTTTCTGCTTTTTCCATTTCGATTAGTGCCTGTTTTGCTCTTTCCTGGTCTTCTTTAAGCTTTTCTTCCAGGAACTTCTCATATTCATTGCTTTGTTCTTCAACCTGACTTACCTCGGCATCCAGAACAAATCTGGGAAAACCGAAATTTTCGAAGGTGGAGGTGATGATATCTCCGTATTTTCTTTTGAGCTGTGTTGCTTCTGTATCATTTGAAGCCTGAACAATGATTTTGTTTCCAATGATTTTCGGCTTTTGGGTATTTAATAATTTTAATAAGGGTGGTGAGATCCCTTGAATTTCTTTTACACAATCCTGCCAGTAATCTAAAATATGCTGATCCGTCACTTTGGGATTCAACACTTTAATGGAATAGCCTACATTCGCAATATGTTTAAAGGATGTTTGTAGTGCAATGGAAAATTTACTCCACACGCTACAAGGGATGATTTCTTCAAACGTGAAGTAAAAATGCCATTTCTTTTCCTTGCGGTACACTGCCAATTTCTCAATTTCAGCATGACTGAAGTACTGCACAAAGGCATCCTCTGTTAAGCCTAACTGCTGCAGCAGCATTTGAAACCTTTCCCTTTTGCCCAGGGGCTTTTCTCCCATATTCCTTTCCCCCATTTCTACTCTTGGATCATTTTGTTTACAGAATAAAAAGGGCTGACAGCAAAAGGATGGCCTCCTTTAAAGTCGAGCCCTTTTATATTTAAGAAAGAGTCTTGAATAGATCTTGCAGCTTGGAGAGAAGTTCATCTTTATGAACTTCTAGCATTTCACCGGTTTTCCTGACTTTCACTTCTACGATTCCTTCTCCGGCTTTCTTCCCGACCGTTACGCGGATCGGCAGGCCGATCAAGTCTGAGTCGGCAAACTTCACACCCGGACGTTCAGCTCGATCATCCATTAATACATCATATCTGTTTTCTTTAAATGTGTCATATAGTTCGTTCGACAATGTTGCCTGTGCTTCATCCTTCATATTGATGGGAATTAAATGAAGGTCGTATGGAGACAGATTCGTTGGCCATAAGAGACCCTTGTCATCGTTGAATTGTTCTGCAACCGCAGCTAGGGTACGGGAGACTCCTATCCCGTAACAGCCCATGATGACGGATTGAGACCGGCCGTTTTCATCAAGGAATGAGCTTCCTAAAGCATCTGAATATCTGGTACCTAGTTTGAAAACATGTCCCACTTCTATTCCCTTTGCAAATGTGATCGTCCCATTTCCGTCAGGAGAAGGATCCCCTTCTTGAATGAAACGAAGGTCTGCATACTGGGATACTTCGAAATCACGTTCAGGATTCACATTGGTAAAATGATATCCTGGTTCATTCGCCCCTGTAACACCATTACGAATGTATTTGACTGCCTGATCAGCTACGATCTTCACATTTGACGAGCAGGGGCCGATCGATCCAATTTCGCAACCGGTGACCTCTTTCGTTGCTTCAGCTGAAGCAAGCTCAACCACACTTGCATGTAAAAGATTCTTCACTTTAATATCATTGATTTCGTGATCACCACGGGATAATACCAACACAAATTCATCATCCACTTTAAATAAAAGCGACTTAATACATTGATCCTTCTCTACGGATAAGAAAGAGGATACTTCTTCAATGGATTTGACGTCAGGTGTTGACACCTTTTCCATTTCATGCACCTCTTCGTTGGATTCCGTGTAGGCATCCACCACTTCAGCCATTTCGATGTTGGCGGCATAATCAGATGAATCAGAATAGGCGATCGTATCTTCACCAACCTCTGATAGCACCATGAATTCATGTGTATCTTTTCCCCCCATGGCACCTGAATCAGCAATGACCGCCCTGAAATTCAAACCGCATCGACTGAAAATGTTGGAATACGCTTTAAATAATGCATCATACGTCTCATCGAGGCTTTCAAATGATGAATGGAAAGAGTACGCATCCTTCATGATGAATTCCCTTCCCCTCAATAGTCCAAAGCGGGGACGCTTCTCATCACGGAATTTCGTTTGGATCTGGTACATAGTGAGAGGCAGGCGCTTGTACGATTTAATTTCATCCCTCACTAAGCTGGTGATGACTTCCTCATGGGTGGCTCCAAGGGCAAACTCACGATCGTGACGATCATTCATTCGCATCAATTCCGGTCCATATGTTCCCCAGCGCCCGGATTCCTTCCAGAGTTCGGAAGGTTGAAGGGCAGGCATAAGCAGTTCAACAGCACCTGCTGCATCCAATTCCTCACGGATGATTTCTTCAACTTTTTTCAATACTTTATTTCCCAGTGGCAAAAAGCTATAGATCCCGCTGGCATTTTGTCTGATGAATCCCGCACGCATGAGAAGCTGATGACTTTTGATCTCTGCATCAGCAGGTGTTTCCCTCAGAGTCGGGATGAATGTATTTTGTTGCTTCATTTTCTAGCACCTCATACCATATAAATTATTTATGTAGTGTAAGAATTTCCTTCTCACTATTTTAACTTAAATGAACAGGCAGTAACACCCTCATTTTTTGATTACAAAGGGAGAAACTGCCTGTTTTGGTTCATTCGTTGAATTTTAAAGGAAAAATCTTTGTATGTCATTCCATGTGACGACGAGCATGAGTACCATGAGAAGAGCGAATCCGACGAAGTGGACCATCCCTTCCATTTGACGATCTACCGGTTTTCCTCTGACCGCTTCTACGGCGAAGAATAGTAGTCTGCCTCCGTCAAGGGCCGGAATCGGTAGTAGATTCATGATTCCCAGGTTGATGCTGAGGATCGCCGCCCATCTCATCAGATAGTAAATTCCTGATTTCGCCACGACATCTGTCGATTGATAGATTCCCACAGGTCCTGATAATGCATCGATGGAAAATTCTCCAGACACAAGTTTCCCTAACAGGACGAAAATCATTTTGGTCCATTCATACGTTTGCTGGGCACTGTTGGAGACGACCTTGAGCGGCGACTTCTCCACGGGGCTGTGAACGCCTATGATGCCGATCTCTTTCCCCTCGATTTCCTGAGGTTTTGGAGTGACAGGGATTTCAGTATTTGAGCCATCCCGGTCAACATTGAATCTCAGTTCATCTCCCGGATGCTTCTGTATAATCGTCACGATATCATCCCAGGTGGAAATTTCTTTCCCGTCGATACTCATGACGACGTCATTCTTTTGAAGGCCTGCCTCTTTCGCTGCCCCGTCTTCAGTCAATTCCCCAAGGACTGGGTCGTTTGTCGGTACCCCTTGTAATAGACCGACCAGGATAAAGATAAAGAAAGCCAAAATGAAATTAAATAATGGTCCGGCAAAGATGGCCAATGCCCTTTGGGGAAGAGTCTTGGAAGCGAACTGTCGATCCCATGGGGCTATTTGCGTTTCCACACCATCTTCAATGAATACCGCACTTCGTGAAATCGGGAAGGTTTTCAATTCTTCCTCGTCTTCCTCATATCCACGGATATGCAGTCTATGTTCGAGATCCGCTTCTTCCACTTCTATAACACGAATATTAGGATAGCGATCTTTATTATTCATGACAATTTTAACGATCTTTTCATCCTGATCGAGTACAAGCCCCACACGATGACCAGCCTTGAGCTCCACCATTTCCGGATCTTCTCCCGCCATCCGCACAAAGCCTCCGAGTGGCAGTAAACGAATGGTGTAGGTTGTTTCATCCTTTTTATAAGAAAATATTTTAGGACCAAACCCTATGGCAAATTCACGGCATAGGATCCCTGCACGTTTAGCGAAGATTAGATGCCCAAGTTCATGAAAAAATACTAAAGCCCCAAAAATAACAATAAAGGCAATCACCGTTTGCAAATAAAAAACCACCTTTTTTATAACCTGTTGGTAACAGATTTAAATGTTAAAGTATCCCGTAAAATACATGTCCACTATCATTCTACGTTACAGACTGTGTAAAAATGCTAAAGACCGTTGCCTACAACCAACCTGAAACGAGTCGACGGGTCTCGAGATCTATTTCATGTATGGTTTCAAGGTCAGGTCTATGTATAACCTGGTGGGCATTCATAGCCTTTTCGATATAGGTTTCTATGTCGAGGAAGGATATTTTATTATTCAGGAACAGCGCTACGCTTGCTTCATTTGCGGCATTCAGAACCGTCGTCATACTTCCGCCGATCCTTCCGGCTTCATATGCAAAAGCCAGACAACGGAAACGGTTTAAATCCATTTTTTCAAAATGGAGTTTCCCTATTTCTACCAGATCCAGCCTTTTACCGGGTCTTTGAAGCCTGTCCGGATAGGTAAGGGCGTATTGAATGGGAACACGCATATCCGGTGTACCCAGTTGGGCCATGACAGATGAGTCATGAAATTGAATCATCGAGTGAATGATGCTTTCCCTGTGTTGCACAACGTCAATCCGGTCGTATGGGATATCGAACAACCAATGAGCCTCAATGACCTCTAACCCTTTATTCATCATGGATGCCGAGTCGATGGTGATCTTAGCCCCCATTGACCAATTTGGATGATTCAACGCTTCATGTACCGTGACACCGACCAATTCTTCCCTCGTACGATCTCTGAAACTTCCACCTGACGCCGTAATGATCAACTTTTCTATATTCTTTTCACGCTCTCCCTGAAGGGCCTGGAAGATAGCGGAATGTTCACTATCCACAGGCAAAAGGGACGTCCCTTTTGCCCTTGCTGCTTCCATGACCAGATGACCGGCTGTTACCAGGGTTTCTTTGTTGGCAATCGCAATCGTTTTCCCAGCCTCGATGGCTTGGAGTGTAGGATATAATCCTACACTCCCAAGTACCGCATTCACAAGGATATCAGCATCCTGGTGACATGCTACCTCCACTAATCCTTCATCACCATGAAGGACTTTTACAGATGAAGGAAACTCCCTCGATAATGTTTCAGCATCTTCTTTGCGCTGTACAGATACGAGCCTGGGATTGAATTCAGTGATCATCTTCCTGGCTTCTTCTATATTTTTGCCGACAGACATGGCTGTCAGTCTAAATTCTTCAGGATGTTCCCGGATGACATCCAGGGTTTGTGTCCCAATTGACCCTGTAGCCCCCATTAAGCTGATTTTCTTCAACAACTACACTCCTCCCGATTACAACCTTCCTCACCTTAACTCCATGCTATAACAGAAAGTGAAGGAGGGGAAAAACAAATAACAAGCTATCGAAACGATCCAGCATACCACCGTGGCCCGGCAGTAAATGTCCTGAATCCTTCACTTTGTAATGCCTTTTGAGAGCAGACTCCACCAAGTCCCCTACTTGCCCAAAAATAGATAGAATCGCTGTCACGATCACTAGTTTAGGTATGTTCATATCCAGATCGGTGAAAAACGTCATGATGACGCCCACAATGACGGCACAGATGATGCCGCCTACGAAGCCTTCAACGGTCTTATTCGGGCTGATTTCAGGCCATAGCTTCTTTTTCCCCATTGCCCTGCCGATGAAATAAGCGCCCGAGTCGGTTGCCCAAATGATAAATAACGCATAAAAGACAAATTGTACGCCTTCGAGACGGATTTCCATGAAATAATAGAAACCGATCCCTACATATAAAACGCTTAAAAGTGAATACGCTACATCATCAAAATTGAAGCGATTCTTGGTCGCCACTGTATACGTTAAAAATAATAACACGGCAAGAAAGGCAAGCTCAATCTTGGAGTAACCGAAATCTGTAATGACCCCGATCATTTCCGTCGGAATGAGGAATACCCATAAAAGAGCGAGGGATAACAATCCCGGGATGCTGAAAATCCATCGGCCCCTCATCTTTAAAGCTTCATATAAACTAATGGAAGCAATCAAATACATTAAAAGAATGAATGGCGTTTCGCCAAAAATGATGATTGGTAAAAATATTGCTGCCGCTACCACTGCTGTAATAATTCTTTGTTTCATTAGGATTCCTCGCTTTGTAACCCACCAAATCTTCTTGAACGACCTTGATATGCTTCGATGGCTTCAACTAAATGTTCCTTACCGAAATCCGGCCACAGTACGTCTGTGAAAAAGAACTCGGTATAAGCCAGCTGCCAAAGCATAAAGTTACTTAAGCGGATTTCTCCACTCGTTCGAATAAGCAGGTCTGGATCTTTTAAATCTTTCGTCATCAAATAACTTGAAAATAGTTCTTCGTTTAAATCACTTTCATCTAGTATTCCATTCTGGACATCTTTTAAGACATGCTTCATCGAATCGATGATTTCCGACCGGCTGCCGTAGTTCAAAGCAAAATTCAGGATCAGCCCGTCATTGTGCTTAGTTGCATCCATGGCCTTTTTAACGGCTGTTTTCGTATGGAAAGGCAAGGCCTCCTGAGAGCCCATCATCTTCACCTGAACATTTTCTTCAATCAGCTCGGGGAGAAACGTCCCGAGAAATTCCTCTGGTAATTTCATAAGGAACTCGACTTCCATTTTAGGGCGTTTCCAGTTCTCTGTAGAAAATGCATATAGGGTCAGGGCTTCAAGTCCCAGTTCATTTGCCAATTTGGTAATCCTGCGGACACACTTCATGCCTTCATGGTGTCCTGCAACCCTTGGCAATGCCCTTTTTTTGGCCCATCGTCCATTACCATCCATTATGATCGCTATATGACCCGGAATCGGGTGTTTTAGTAATTCCTGAAATCGATCATCCACTTCCTCGGAAGTTTGCTGTCGCTTCCATTGCTTAAGCTTGTTTAGCATAAAAAATCCTCCACCAACAATCCAAAAAATATTTACCTTTACTATCATATCAAAAAACAAGGAAGATATCTTTAAGAAAATAGATTATGTATTATTCATATAAATATTCGATCGTTTGTCCAGGTCGTTCGCCCAATCACGACCGGAACGAAACGAACCGCGCTATCAGAGAATAGGAAAGCTATGTCGTTTATTCTTGGCTCTCTACTAAAACAAAGGGACCGGCCCATAAGGAATATGAGTTCACTTACAGGACAGCCCCTAATGATTCGTTTATGAAAGATTACACTTCCAGCATTTCTTGTTCTTTATCTTTTGCGATGTTATCAATTTTGACGATACTTTCATCTGTCGCTTTTTGAACATCATCAGAGTAACCACGAAGATCATCTTCAGTGATGTCACCGTTCTTCTCTTTTTTCTTCAATTCATCGTTAGCATCACGGCGAATATTACGGATGGCAACCTTTGCATCTTCCGCTTCTTTTTTCACAAGCTTCACAAGTTCCTTGCGTCGCTCTTCCGTTAAGGCAGGAACGACGATACGGATGATGTTTCCATCACTTGTAGGCGTAATCCCAAGATCCGACTTCAGGATTGCCTTTTCGATGTCACCTAAAGCTGATTTGTCATAAGGCTGTATGACAAGCATACGGGCTTCAGGAATGGAGATTCCTGCTAATTGATTGACTGGTGTCGGTGCACCATAGTAATCAACCGAGATCTTATCGAGCAGGGAAGCATTGGCTCTTCCCGCACGGATGCTCGCTAACTCACGTGAGAATGTTTGAATGGCTTTTGTCATTCTTTCTTTTGCATTTGTGATGATCGTGTTTGGCATTATGATTTCCCCCTTACGATTGTACCGATATTTTCACCAGTGATGGCTCTTTTGATATTTCCATTCTCCATAATTGAGAATACAATAAGCGGAATATCATTGTCCATACATAGAGAAGATGCTGTTGAATCCATTACGGCCAAGCCTTCCTTCAGAACATCCAAATAGGATAGTTCTTCATATTTAACAGCCGTTTCGTCCTTCTTGGGATCTGCTGAATATACTCCATCTACGTTGTTCTTAGCCATAAGAATCACTTCTGCTTCGATTTCCGCCGCTCGGAGCGCAGCTGTAGTATCCGTTGAGAAGTATGGATTACCTGTACCCGCCGCAAAGATGACGACCCGTTTCTTCTCTAGATGACGGATGGCTCTGCGTCTAATGTATGGCTCTGCCACTTGGCGCATATCAATGGATGTTTGAACCCTTGTCTCGATGCCCAGCTGTTCAAGACTGTCTTGAAGAGCCAAAGAGTTCATGACGGTCGCAAGCATCCCCATATAATCAGCAGATGCACGATCCATTCCCATCTCACTGCCTATTTTACCACGCCAGATATTTCCTCCGCCAACGACAACTGCTACTTCTACATCAAGTTCAGCGATTTCTTTTACTTCTTCTGCTACATTTTTAATGACAGAAGGATTAATTCCGAAGCCATCATCACCAGCTAATGCTTCTCCACTAAGTTTAAGAACGACACGTTTGTATTTTGGAACGCTCATGGGAACCTCCGTAAAAATAGATTTTTTCTTGAAAAATAGGGAACACACTAGGTGTTCCCTACTAAATAATGTTCAACTTTAGCTGATCTTACTTGTTAACTTGATTCATTACTTCTTCAGCGAAGTTTTCTTGACGCTTTTCAAGACCTTCTCCTACTTCGTAACGAGTGAAATCAGTTAAAGTAGCTTTGTTTGCTTCCAGGTATTGACGTACTTTTTGGTCTGGATTCTTAACGAATGTTTGATCCAAAATGCAGATATCTTCAAAGTATTTCCCAAGGCGGCCTTCTACCATTTTTTCGACGATGTTTTCAGGCTTGCCTTCGTTTAGTGCTTGCTGCTTAAGTACTTCTCGCTCACGTTCTACTTCTTCAGCAGAAACCTGGTCGCGGGAAACATACTTAGGATTCAGTGCTGCAGCGTGCATCGCAACATCTTTCGCTACACTTGCGTCAGTTGTACCTTCCACTACTGTAAGAACAGCAATGCGGCCACCCATGTGCAGGTATTCACCAAACGCAGCGTTATCATCTTTCGTGCGGATCTCAAAACGACGAAGAGTGATTTTTTCTCCGATTTTTGCGATGGCAGCGTTGATGAATTCACTTACAGTTGAACCATTTGCCATTTTTTGCTCAAGAGCTTCTTCAACAGATGCCGGCTTGTTAGCAAGAAGGTGATCAGATAGTTCTTTAACAAGGTTTTGGAAGTTTTCGTTTTTCGCAACGAAATCTGTTTCTGCGTTCACTTCAAGTATGATTGCAGTGTTCCCTTCGCTTGCAATGTAAGTAGTCCCTTCAGCCGCGATACGGTCCGCTTTTTTAGCTGCTTTCGCGATTCCTTTTTCACGTAGGAAGTCAATTGCTTTGTCCATGTCTCCGCCAGTTTCTGTTAACGCCTTTTTACAATCCATCATTCCAGCGCCAGTTTTTTCACGAAGTTCTTTAACCATTTGTGCAGTAATTGCCATAGTGGGTTTCCTCCTTAGTTTGACTATGTAGACTTCAGGGACCAATAGGTATGAGTCATAAATGTACCGACACTCTTTAGAGTGCGGTACATGTGAATATTCTTTAAAAAAAGGTGATAAGGGTAAGCCCTCTTATCACCTTTCGTTGATTACTCAGCTGCTACAGCTGCTTCTTCACCTTGTTTAGCTTCTAAAATAGCATCCGCCATTTTACCTGTTAGAAGCTTAACCGCGCGGATCGCATCATCATTCGCAGGAATGACAACATCGATTTCATCCGGATCACAGTTTGTATCAACGATACCCACGATAGGGATATGAAGTTTACGAGCTTCTGCTACTGCGATACGCTCTTTACGAGGGTCGATGATGAATAATGCATCAGGTAGCGTGTTCATATCTTTGATTCCGCCTAAGAATTTCACTAAGCGCTCATGTTCTTTTTTAAGTTGTACAACTTCTTTCTTCGGAAGTACTTCAAACGTACCGTCTTCTTCCATCTTTTCGATGTTTTTAAGACGAGTGATACGTTTTTGGATTGTTTCGAAGTTTGTAAGTGTTCCACCTAACCAACGTTGGTTGATGTAGTACATACCTGCACGTTCTGCTTCTTCTTTAACAGACTCCTGTGCTTGTTTCTTTGTTCCTACGAAAAGAACTTTACCGCCGTTACCAGCTAGTTCTTTCACGAAGTTATAAGCTTCTTCAACCTTTTTAACTGTTTTTTGAAGGTCGATGATGTAGATGCCGTTACGCTCAGTGAAGATGTATCTCTTCATTTTTGGGTTCCAACGGCGAGTTTGGTGTCCGAAATGTACACCAGCTTCAAGCAATTGTTTCATAGAAATTACTGACATGTGTGTTTCCTCCTAAATGGTTTTGTTTTTCTCCTCCGTTTCCGTCATCTGGAAAGTAGAAACTATTCTAAAGAATAGCACCATCTACCCCAATCGAGAAACGTGTGTAATCACACCATGAATACTATAGCATACCTATCCCAGACAGGCAAGGACTTCCTACATAATTTGACGAAATTTCAGCAGGAGCTCGATTTCTGTTTGACCTTTCCCAAGAGATTCGGCTATTTCTTCAATAGACATCCCCTTTTGCCTTAAAGTCAATACGTTTTCCAGGAGTGGGTCTTGTTCGGATTCTTTGGTTTGATCATCGGGGTCAGGTCCTTGGTCTTTCATCTGGTTATAAGCTTGTGAAGCACGCTTATAACCTGCACCTGTCCATTTTGTGACCTTGTCAGAAGCCTCGAGGTCCTCTTGTTCGTTCGCTTCGGTATGAAGGTTTTTTTCTTGGTCGTTATGAATTTGTGTACTGAACTTTCGCATGAATTCATCATTTTCTTCTTTCATTTCAATCAGATAAGCTGAAATGATATCTTCCATTTCAACGATGATCTTTTTTTGCTCTTTTTCCATGTCTACAAAACGGTTTTGCCTTGAGTATAAAATGACGATTGAAAGCAGGGAAACGATATTTAGAAGAAAAGAAATAAAAAGTAGAAACGGAACCACGTCATCACCCTATTATGTTTTATTTAAATACTTCATTTTGCTTAGTTTATTCCGGCAAGTAAAAAGACTGCTCCCAAACGTGCATGTTACAGGGACAGTCTATCAGCGTGTATGATTGTTGGTTTATTGCACCCTCATTTTTTCACAGCATTTATGAACCAAGTAAATTTCGTAATTTGAAAATGGATTTTGAGTGAATCTGCGAAATCCTCGATGTGGACAGGCTCATGACTTCCCCGATTTCCGTCAGCGTCAGTTCTTCCTTATAGAATAAACTTAACACAAGCTGTTCTTTCTCTGAAAGAGTTAAGATCGTTTTCTCTAATTCATTCAGTTTTTCACCTTTCAATACTTCGTCTTCGGGTGAAATCGTTTTATGATCTTTTATGGAATAGTTTTGAGATTCGTGATCGTCATCCGTCAATTGCTCATCCATGGAAAGGACATTGGCAAAGAAATGCTCATTTGTTGTCTGGTATACTTCTTCAGTTGTCATTTCCAAAGAAGCGGCCACTTCCTCTGCGGTCACGTGGCGTAATAGCGTTTGTTCAAGTTCCACGGTCCTGGCCTCGATCTTCTTTGCCCGGTCCCTTGTAGACCGGGGAAGCCAGTCTTCTTTTCTCAGCCCATCAAGGATGGCCCCTCTGACCCGGAACGACGCATATGTATCAAACTTTAAATCTCTTGTAGGATCAAACTTCTGAAGTGCATCCAGTAACCCCATCAAACCAAGACTCTTAATATCTTCTCTCGAGACGTTCCTTGGCAGGCCAATGGAAATTCGCTGCACATGATACGACACAAGTGGCATGTACTTTTTCACTAACATATCTCCGGCTTCTGTATCACGACTGTTGATCCATTTCTCCCAATATTGTTGTTCATCTGTTCGAGTGGATGGTTGAGACATAAGAATCCTCCTTGCTGACTAATACTTTCATGGTATCGTTTAATGATTGCTTTTACCTGAGCAGAATGAATGACTTCACAGTTCCTTTGTACCTTCATTTACCGTACGCACCTGAAGAATCCCGGTGGACGTGAAGAATTCGATCGTTCTTCCTTTGTTGCCGCCTAAATCCTCGGAAATTACCGGCATTCCATGCTTAGAAAGGGCAACTTTAACAGCTTCCGCATTTCGTGGGCCGATCCTCATGACGTCACTCTTAGATTGAAATTGAAACATTTGTGCACCGCCGGCCATTTTGCACCGAAGTCTTTTAATGTTTGCTCCACGGTTTCTTAGTTGACCTATTAGTTCGTCGATCCCTGTGTCGGCGTATTTGGCGGGATTTGATTTTATTTCATTTCCGATCGATGAGTGAGGGAGCATCACATGGACCATCCCGGCCATCTTGAGAAAATCATCATATAAAACGACCCCGACGCACGATCCAAGGCCCGAGGTGCGAATCGAACCCTCGCCCTCGACGATATTCATATCCGCAATTCCGACCTTTACAACAGTGCTGATGCCTATCATAGACTTACACCCAATGATTGAAAAATGATTTCAAAGGATTCGGGATCCGGCAGGAGGAAAAAGTGCCCCTTCACACTTTCCGACTCCTCTACTTCCTCTTCTTTCAATGCAGTGTCTATGACGATTGCATAATCACTTACCTGGGATATTTCTAGTAAACCAAAACCGATAACAGCACCTGCCATGTCAACGGATAGAGCAGGAACGGACGGGAGAAGCTTAAGATTTGTAAAGTCCGACAGGGAGGATAAATATGAACCCGAAAGAATATTCCCCAATTCCTGCATGGCAGATAGCCCCAGTTCTGAATAAGGCGGGGCATTAAATGAGAAGGAGCGATCCTGGATCATGCTTTGGATATACATGGACGCCTGTTCCAGTGGCAATAGAAAGAACATGCTACCCGGTGCATCCCCTTCAATCCGTAAGAATACACTTACGACCACATTGTCAGGACCTCCCGCCATTTCCATCATCTCATCAAATGAAACGACTTGAACGCTCGGTACTTTCATGTCAATCTTTTTATCAAGCAGGGTGGAAAGGGCAGTCGCAGCATGCCCCGCCCCTATATTACCGATTTCTTTCAATATATCTAAATGCATCGATGATATCTTTTTTTCGTAGCCCAAACTATTCTCTCCCCTTAGATGGATTGAAGTATTTTATCTAAATGGAGAACAATCAGAAGTCGTTTGTTTTGCTTTACGACTCCGCCGATGTACTCAGCTTCGACGACTCCCACAACTTCCGGGGAGGGTTCAATCGATTCTCTGGAAACATCCAGCACATCATTGGCAGCATCCACGATCAGACCAACCTCTTTGTCCTCTAATCCTGCAATGATCACACGTGTACTGTCAGTAGGTTCTGAAACTGGTAAATCGAATCGGCTCCTTAAGTCGATGATTGGTGTCACAACCCCGCGCAGGTTGATCACCCCTTTAACATAGGAGGCAGTTCTCGGAACTCTTGTAATATGTTCGAGCTTCTCGATGGATCGCACCTGGTGCACTGGAATGGCGTATTCCTTATCCACCAATTGAAATACGATAAGCTTTAGATCTTCCACTGTATCTATGATTTCACTCATTACCCTTACCTCCTATTTTATTAACGCATTGCAATCAACGATCAGCGCTACTTGCCCGTCCCCTAAAATGGTCGCACCAGAGATCGCAAATACATCGTTCAAATAATTCCCTAAGGATTTCAATACAACTTCCTGCTGCCCAATAAAGGAATCGACGACTAACCCAGCCATTTTTTCACCTTTTCTCACTATGACAACAGAATACAATTCTTCCTCCTCAGAATGTTTCGGTACCTCAAATACATCCTCGAGGAACAGCAATGGTACGACTTTCCCTCTGAAATCGATCACTCTCTGATTATGAGCTTTCATGATTTCTTCCTTTTTCACAATTGCCGTCTCAATAATGGAAGTGAGGGGAATGGCATACTTTTCTTCTTGGATTTCCACCAGCATGACAGAAATGATGGAAAGGGTGAGCGGCAATTGGATAGAAAACAATGAACCCTGCCCTTCCGTGGAATCAATCGTAATGGAACCACCCAGAGACTCGATCGTCGCTTTTACTACATCCAATCCGACTCCCCTTCCGGATATATCCGAAATTTGTTCGGCTGTAGAGAACCCTGAAGCAAGTATCAGTTCATAGATTTGTCGATCAGTTAATGTATGAGCGGCTTCATCTGTAACGATTCCTTTCTGGATTGCTTTCTCGAGGACCCTCTCTTTGTTGATTCCTGCGCCATCGTCTTCCAGTTCGATAAACACATGATTCCCACTATGATACGCTTTCAGTTTGACGGTACCCTGTTCCGGCTTACCATTTTTCACCCGGAGTTCCGGCATTTCAATACCATGATCCAATGCGTTTCGTATCAAGTGAACAAGGGGATCACCTATTTCATCTATTACCGTTCGGTCAAGTTCTGTTTCTGCCCCGATGATATCTAATTCGATTTTTTTATTCAAATCCCGTGCAAGCTGCCTGACCATTCGTGGAAAACGATTAAATACGGTTTCAACAGGAACCATACGCATATTCAGGATGATGTTTTGCAAATCCCCTGATATTCTTGTCATTCTTTCCACTGTTTCATTTAACTCAGGATTATTCAAATCTTTGGAGATTTGTTCTAATCTCCCTCTATCAATGACCAGCTCCTCAAATAGATTCATAAGGACATCCAGTCGTTCAATATTGACACGAATCGTTTTGTTGGAAGGATTCGAATGTTTCGTCACGTTGCCGGCAGGTTTAGAAGTTTCCTGGCCTTTCTCTTCCACTTCTTTCTGAACCGGTTCTGTATGGGCATCCTCCACTTTATTCTTATTCTCGAGATGCAGGCTCGTGAGTTCCACAACAGAGACTTCGTCCACTTCAGAAACTTTACGCACCGCACTCTCTATATGTACGGCGTCTTCTTTTGACACAACGGCAATGACGAAGGATTGGTCGAATTGCTCCTCCTCAAGCTGATCTACAGTCGGAAGGGACTTGATGACTTCACCTAATTTCCCCAACACTTCAAAGACCATATACACCCTAGCAGCTTTAAGCAGGCAATCTTCCCGGAGTGTAACGGAGATTTCAAAACAACGGAATCCTTGTTCTTGGGATTGTTCGATTACCGTTTGCTCAAAGGCTTCATATTGCATGGATGATGTCTGTCTTTCAGCGGTTTCCGCCGTTGCAGCGACCTCGCTGTCAACAAGCGCTGCGTGTAGACTTTCCCCTTTTTCTATGGCCTCAAGCATCGCTACCACTTCTGTGACATCCCGCTTACCATCTCCTCCATCGGCAATGGAGAACACCATGGCTTCAAGATCATCGACGGATTTAAACACCACATCCAATATTTCAGGTGACACCTTTATTTTTTCATTCCGGATGGCATCAAGAACATTTTCCATTTTATGGGTAAGGTTTGCTAGATCCTCATATCCCATTGTGGCAGACATTCCTTTAAGGGTATGTGCTGATCGAAAGATTTCATTGACAATCGTAAGATCTTCCGGGTTTTTCTCCAATTCCAGCAATTGCTCATTGCAGGTTTGCAGATTTTCTTTACTTTCTTCTATAAACACTTCTAAGTATTGACTCAGCTCCATGTGCTCCACACCTCTCTACACCATGTACGTCATAATTGATCGAGGGATATCCCCGATATGTTCCACCTTATCCACTAACTTTGTAGCGATTGCCGATTTCGGCATCCCGAACACAATACAAGTCTCCCTTGATTCTGCAATAGCTTTCACTTCGCCTTGCTTTTTTAGCTCTATCAGTCCTTCCGAACCATCCGAACCCATCCCGGTCAAAACCACAGCTATTTTGGCATAATGTCGAATCAGGCTTGCGGACTCAAACAAGATGTCAACCGAAGGTCTATGACCATTTCTCGGTTCCACTTTCGAAAGCTCAATCGATAATTGACCGCCCGTTTCTACCACCTTTGTATGTACACCACCCGGGGCAATATAGGCCGTTCCTTTTGCGAGGATTTCACCGTGTTCGGCTTCCTTCACATGTATCGACGCTTGACCATCCAACCGGTTGGCGAGTGATCTTGTAAAGCCCGGGGGCATATGCTGAACGACAACGATTGGTGCATCCAGCTGACGGGGTAACCCTGTTAATACATTTTGTAAGGCACGGGGGCCACCCGTCGATGTTCCGATCAGAATCATCTTAGGGGAACCCACACCCCATGTACGATCAATCGGTAATGTTCCTGTCATTTCAAGTGAGCCCATTCCAGGGTCATTTGCTGTTTCCCTCTGTAACGTCCTGGTTATTTTCGTCACATTCACCTTGCTTGCAGCCACTACTTTTTCAATCATTTCATCTTGAATCTTATGAAGATCCAATGAAATGGTCCCAGATGGTTTCGCAACGAAATCAACAGCTCCAAGCTCCATGGCCTTAACGGTCTCATCTGCTCCGTCAATGGTAGTGGAAGAAAGCATGACGACAGGGACAGGACACTCTTCCATAATTTTCCTTAACGCATCTATCCCATTCATCTTTGGCATTTCTACATCAAGGGTTACGACATCGGGTCGAAGTCTCTTAATCTTAGCTATCGCGTCTTCTCCATTCCTTGCAATCCCTATCACTTCTAGCTGTTTGGTGCTCGTTAAAAATTCACTGATAAGTTTCCTCATAAATGCTGAATCATCTACAACTAGAACCTTTTTCATTCAGGGCTTTTACCTCCCAAAAAATAATTTTCGAATTGACCTTACAAACCCTGTCCCTTTACGTTCTCTTGACTCCCTCGTACCTGTCAGGCGATGCACCATCGTATGCAGACTCAGTGTCATGGCTGATGCAGGATACCCCACAACGATCGGCGTTTGGTGAACGACGGCCTTCCTGACAGTTGAATCCTCTGGAAGCACACCCAGGGATACGATTTCCTTGTGAAGGAACTTCCTCATTGTTTCTTGTAATCTAGTAATGGTTTGAAGTCCTTCATTCTTGAATTCCGCCCGATTACATAACAGATAGAAGGGTTTCTCCCCGTCCTTCATGTAGATGTATTTCATCATAGAATAGGCATCGGTAATGGAGGTCGGTTCTGGAGTCGTGACAACGATGATTTCATCCATGGCGAGGAGAAATTCAAGTGTTTCCTTCGTGGCACCTGCCCCCATATCGAATAGAATATAATCATACTTATGAATCGCATATTCCATTACTTCGAAAAAGCGTTCCATCTGACTTTCTTTCCACTCCACAATATCCTTTAGGCCATTACCCCCACTTATGTAAGAGATACCATGAATATTTTCACATATAATTGTGTCGATATCTAGTTCTTTTTCCTCAATATAATCCATGATGGAGTATGAATGATGGCTTCCAAGTAAAATATGAATGTTTCCCATCCCTATATCCATATCAAATAATAGTACCTTCTTATTCTCTTTACCAAGGAGGATGGAGAGGTTTGTAGATATATTCGATTTACCGACCCCTCCCTTTCCACTTACGATCGCAATCGTTTTAGCAGGTTCAGAACCCGTGTGGAGCATTTTTCTCCTCAGGTTATATGCTTGATCTTTCATAGCTGAATCCTTTCATGAGCATACTTACGATCTCATCCTCTTTCACCTCGGTAATATCCTCGGGGACATCCTGACCATTCGTTACGTAGGCTGCACCGATCTTTACCTCAGACATCATATTGATCATGCTGCCGTAGCTTGATGTCTCGTCTGATTTCGTAAAAATGAAACGGTCAATATCAATAGAAGAAAATTGAGAAATGATTTCCCTCATATCCCGCTCTTTACTTGTTAATGACAGAACCAGGTAGGTTTCCATTTGATGATCGAAATCGATGATCTTTTGCAAATCCTCTACATATTTTCTTTCCCTGAAGTTACGACCAGCTGTATCAATGAATACATGATCGTAGTCCACGAACTTGTCGATTGCTTTTTTGAAGTCCTCCATTTTATAGACCACTTCAACAGGGACGTTCAGGAGGCCCGCATAGGTTTTCAATTGTTCGATCGCCGCAATCCGGTAGGTGTCCGTGGTGATAAAAGCTATTTTCATGCGTTTCTCTATCACAGCTTCAGCGGCCATTTTGGCAAGAGTCGTCGTTTTACCCACACCCGTAGGGCCAATGACATTGATATATTTCCGTTTATAACTTATGCCACCAAAGGCAATTTCTTTTAAAAAGTGGTGAAAAAAGCGTTTCACTTCTTTGTGAGCCCATTCATCCTTATTGACTGGTTGAATCGATTCATTTTTGATACTCTCTTCCATCGCATCACCCAATTGAAACAGAGCAGCGTCACTAACGTCCTGGTTCTTAAGATGGAGTAGAATTTCCTTTACATCATCACTGAATTTTTCAAATTGGTTCCTGGAATTCATAGAAGAAATCATTTGCTTTAATTCCTTTATTTCTGTTTCTACCAATCGATTGGAATTATATTCAGTCTTCTTTTCTCTTACCAAGGCTGGTTGAATGACCGGTGGTGAAGCTTGCATCGTTTTCACCCGGCTGATTTCCAGCTTTTCATTTTCAACCTCCGGGTCAATGGCTGCGATGACTTGAATCATTTTTTTCTTGAACAATCCAATAAAGCCTCCTGTGTATGAGACTTTGGAATTTAGAATGACTGCATCTTCACCCAGTTCTGCCCTAACCTTCTTCATTGCTTCATTCATGGATGGAGCCGTGTACTTCTTTACTTTCATCCTATATTCACCACCCCTAAACTTTGTACTTCTACATTTGCTTCTAATTCGTTATACGAAATGATTGGTACCTGTGGAAAATATCTTTCCGTTAACTGTCTTACATACATTCTCACTGCAGGAGAACACAGAATGACGGGGGATTCCTCCATAAGGGATAGCTGTTCCACTTGTGAGGCGACAGCTTCCAGAATGCCCTGGGAATCATTGGGATCCATGGATAAATAGTTGCCGTGCTCTGTCTGCTGAATGGCATCGGCAATCATTTTCTCCACCTTGCCGCTCATGGTGACCACTTTCAAGGAAGTGTCCCCTTGAACATATTGATTGGTGATTTGCCTGGCTAGTGACTGTCTTACATACTCTGCTAACAAATCTGTATCCGAACTCATCTTCCCGTAGTCGGCAAGTGTTTCGAAGATGATCGGTAGATTCCGGATGGATACATTTTCTTTTAATAGTTTGGCGAGTACCTTTTGTACTTCTCCGACGGTCAATGGATTCGGTGTCACTTCCTCCACGAGTATCGGATAGGATTCCTGCAGATGATCGATGAGCTGCTTCGTTTCCTGCCTGCCAAGAAGTTCGTGTGCATTATTCTTAATCATCTCCGTAATGTGGGTTGACACCACAGAAGGGGGATCTACCACGGTATACCCGAATATCTCTGCCTGCTCCTTCATATCTTCTGCTATCCATTTAGCGGGAAGGCCGAAAGACGGCTCAATCGTATCGATTCCTTCAATGGAGTCATCTTCCACCCCTGGACTCATGGCCAGATAATGATCTAAGAGAAGTTCCCCACGAGCCATTTCATTTCCTTTGATCTTCAACCGATATTCGTTCGGCTGAAGCTGGATATTATCCCGGATCCTGACAACGGGGATGACCAGGCCAAGCTCGATGGCCAATTGTCGTCTGATCATCACGATCCTGTCAAGAAGGTCTCCCCCCTGGTTTGTATCTGCAAGTGGAATCAATCCATATCCGAACTCAAATTCAATCGGATCGACATTAAGAAGATTTACGACGCTTTCAGGACTCTTCATTTCATCCTGCTCCACCTCTTCCTCCATTTCAAGGATGTCCGTTTCACTTTCTTTAGGTGTCCTTGACAACATATAACCACCGATCCCGAGGAGGGCCGCTACCGGTATCGTCAGAATATCGTTGATTGGCGTGGCTACGCCCAGCATGAAAATAGTGAATCCGGATACATAGAGCATGACAGGATATGCCAGAAGCTGATTCATGATATCCTGCCCCAGATTTCCTTCAGACGCAGCCCTCGTCACGACGATACCTGTTGCTGTCGATATTAACAGGGCCGGGATTTGACTGACGATCCCGTCGCCGACAGTCAGAAGTGAGTACCGGGTTGCTGCCTCTGCGATAGGGAGCCCTTGTTGGGTCATTCCGATGATGATACCAAATATCAGGTTGATCAAGACGATGACGATCCCGGCGATGGCATCACCCTTTACAAATTTGGATGCTCCGTCCATCGCTCCATAGAAATCCGCTTCTCTTCCTACTTTTTCACGGCGGTTTCTTGCATCGTGTTCTGAGATCATCCCGGCATTTAAATCAGCATCGATACTCATTTGTTTCCCGGGCATGGCATCGAGTGTAAAGCGCGCGGCAACTTCAGATACCCGCTCAGAACCCTTCGTGATGACAATAAATTGTATGACGATCAATATGATGAATACAACAAGTCCAACAAGGATATTCCCACCTACAACGAATGTTCCAAAGGTTTCCACAACGTCCCCCGCTTCACCCTTACTAAGGATCGATCTCGTTGTGGAAACATTTAGACCCAATCTGAAAAGCGTCAATAATAATAATAGGGAAGGAAATATAGAAAACTGTAATGGTTCATTCATATTCATGGAAATTAGGAGGACAAGTAATGCAAGTGAAATATTCATGATGATCAATAAGCTCAATAACCAGGATGGGAATGGAATAATAAGCATGGCAACGATTAGTATGACACTGGCTAAAACGGATAAATCTCTTGCTGACATTGTTTCTCTCCTAACTGCTTACATCTGGTTTTTGATTCGGTAAACATAAGCTAAAATTTCTGCTATTGCTTTGAAAAATTCTTCAGGTACGGCATCGCCGATTTCTGCCGAGTCGTAGAGCGAACGGGCCAGTGGCCGGTTCTCCACCATGACGACGTCATTTTCGCCTGCGATGTATTTTATTTTCTGTGCCAGGTAATCAACACCCTTTGCCACGACATACGGGGCATCCATTTTATCCTCATCATATTTAAGGGCAATGGCAAAGTGAGTAGGATTGGTGATCACCACATCTGCTTCTGGTACTTCCTGCATCATGCGCCGCATGGCCATCTCCCGCTGTCTTTGCTTAATCTTAGACTTGATGAGGGGGTCACCTTCAACGTTTTTATGTTCGTCTTTCAGGTCCTGTTTTGACATCCGTATGTTCTTCTCAAAATCGTATTTCTGATAAAGAAAATCAAAAAGAGATAAGAATAATAACGCAAGGGAGGCTGCAATCCCCATCTGAATCGTCAGACTTGCCATGGTCGTCAAGGAATCTCCCACCGATTTAAATGACAGACTCAACACCCGGTCGATATTCATCCATAGAACGACAAAGGTAATGGCCCCTACAAATGAAATTTTTAGGATGGATTTTAATAATTCGACAATGGCACGCATGGAAAAAATCCGCTTAAACCCTTTGATGGGATCGATCTTCTCCAGTTTAGGCTGTAAGGGCTCTGTCGTGAACATCACGCCCACTTGTATATAATTGGAGATCAAGCCGGCAACGAGGGCGACGAGCATGATCGGACCAAGGAGCAGGGCAATTTCCTTCATCAAGTCCATGGTGATGACTTGAACGGTATTTTCAGTAAGATCCATGAGCATGTATTCCTGAAACGTTTGATGAAACAAATCAAACACGATGTCCCCTATATAGGAAGCACTGAAGGTCAGAAATAAAAAGACAGCCAGCAGAATGATGGCCGTATTGACATCCTGACTTTTCGCTGTTTGACCTTTTTTTCTGGCGTCATCCCTTTTTTTCGGGGTTGCTTTCTCTGTCTTTTCCCCACTGAAATACTGTAGGTCTAATGATAGCCACTGCAATTTAGGTGCCTCCAATAATTTTCATTAAATCCCTCATGGTTACAAACATCATTTCAAACAATTTCTGCATGACCGTAAATGTAACCCCCATGACTATGAATAATACAATAAAGGCTACCCCGATTTTTATGGGAAACCCCACCACAAAGATATTCAACTGGGGTACGGTCCGCGCTACGATTCCTAATGCCACATCTACAAGGAAAAGAGTCGCAACGACAGGGATGGACATCTGAAATGCGATGATGAACATGGAATTAAAGGATGTAATAACGTAATCGATTAAGTTCTCATTTCCAAAAGGAATCCAGGGAGAATCAATCGGAATCAATTGATAGCTGTAAAAAATCCCATCGAGCAGTAAATGATGACCATTAAGGGCGAGTAATAATAATAGGGCGAATGTATACAAATATTGTCCCGTCAAAGGACTTTGGGCTCCCGTTTGAGGATCGATCACGTTCGCAATGGCAAATCCCATTTGAAAATCAATGAAGCCCCCTGCTATTTGAATAGCCGTTACAATCATGTAGGCAACAAAACCGATCAAAAGACCGATCATGGCTTCTTTCATGATCAAAAGGAAGTATTGTCCGTTGATTTCAAATGCCTTTGAGTCGATTGTATAGTACATGACCCATGATAGGACCACTGAGAAGGCGATACGATGCTGTGCAGGTATATTTCGATATGAAAACAGCGGCATTGTGACAAAAAACGCCGAAACCCTCACAAAAACGAGTAGATATACCGATAGTATAGGTACAAGCTCTTCCATTCTACTACCCTACGAACCTTGTTAAATCTGAAAAAATCTGCGAAGTATATGTCACAAGCTTCGTTAACATCCAAGGCCCAAAGAATACGATGCCAATCAGCACGGCAACTATTTTCGGAATGAATGCAAGTGTCTGTTCTTGAATTTGGGTTGTCGCTTGAAAAATACTGACAATCAATCCGACAACCAGGGCCAATAGCAGCAATGGGCCTGACACCACGAGTGTAACGTAGATACCCCTCTCTGCTATGGCAATTACGGATTCAGCATTCATGGTAACTCACCTACTTAAAAACTTTGTAAAAGAGATTTTATTACTAAATACCATCCATCCACTAAAACAAATAGTAAAATTTTGAACGGCAATGAAATCATGACAGGTGGCAGCATCATCATCCCCATAGACATCAAGACACTTGCTACGACCATATCGATGACCAAAAATGGGATGAAAATCATAAACCCTATCTGAAAAGCCGTCTTGATCTCACTCAATGCGAAAGCCGGCACTAAGGATGTGAGAGGAATATCTTTCACTGATTCGGGACGATCGGCCCCTGAATATTCCAAAAACAATTCCAGATCCTTCTGTCTCGTCTGCTTACTCATAAATTCTTTAAAAGGAATCGAAGCTTTCGTGTATGCTTCTTCCAGATTGATCTCTTCGTTAAATAGAGGTGTCAACGCTTCATCATTCACCTCTTGGAATGTAGGAGCCATGATAAAGAAAGTAAGAAATAAAGAAAGTCCGATCAACACCTGATTCGGTGGCATTTGCTGAGTGGCAAGGGACGTACGGACGAAGGACAGGACGATCATGATCCGGGTAAAGGATGTCATTAATATCAGGATACTGGGTGCAAGGGATAAGACGGTAAATAGTAACAGCAGTTTTACACTGGTCGACACATCATCCGCTGAGCTACTATTGAAAAACTCCATGAATTCATTCATCTGACTGTTTCCCCTTATTCTTTAACTCCTCGAGCATCTTCTTCCTACCCTTGTTCATTTCCTCAAGCTGTGATTTCAACTGAGCTTGAAAGGACCTTTCCGTCTTATTCGGCGAAGATCCCTTGACTCTGTTCATCAAACTTGAAACGGCAGATTTAGTATCGGGAAATTGGGATTCTTCATAATAGGAAAGAATCTCTTCTTTTTCCTTTTCATCCCTTACCTCTTTCAATAGCTGAATATCTTCGCCCACACCCAGGACCAATACCTGTTTGCCTACCTTTACGATCTGTACTGAACGGTTCCCCCCAAGTGGGGTCCCGCCTAAATGATTGATCAATTTTGTTTGTTGAAATGATCTTCCTTTTTGATTAATGAACTTTAATAAAAAATATATGAGTGCCACTACAAAGATAAGGGCAACGATCATCTTGAGGTAATCTAAAAACGTAACGGAAGTGGACAGTCCTGATTCAGAACCTTCCACTTCATTCGTTTGCTGCCCCTCACATGTATCAGGATGCTCAATGCAGTCTTTCACATTATTCACTTCAGCAAATGCTTTCATATCCCCGGCGGCTGCCGTGAAGATGAAAAGCAATATTGCAAATAGAATTTGAAACTTTTTCAACACATGCACCTTCTTATTAACTGTTAGCTTAACGCTTTCTGGATTGCTTCGATTACACGATCAGCCTGGAACGGCTTGACGATAAAATCCTTCGCACCTGCTTGGATCGCATCGATGACCATTGCTTGTTGGCCCATGGCAGAACACATGATGATTTTCGCAGAGGCATCAATCGACTTGATTTCCTTCAAGGCAGCTATCCCATCTTTTTCAGGCATGGTAATATCCATCGTCACAAGATCGGGTTTTAACTCCTTATATTTATCCACAGCCTGACTTCCATCTGCTGCTTCCCCTACTACGTCAAATCCATTTTTCGTTAAAATATCTTTAATCATCATTCTCATAAAGGCTGCATCATCTACAATTAAAATCTTATTCGCCATTACCCTCATCCTCCATTATCTCTAATAATAATCTTCTATTATTTTAGTTTTTTAATCCGATCACTCTGACTAACAATGTCGGTGATCCTGACACCGAAGTTCTCATCGATGACAACCACTTCCCCTTTGGCCATCAACTGGCTGTTCACAAGGATATCGACCGGCTCTCCCGCTAACTTATCAAGTTCGATGATCGAACCTGACGATAATTCAAGGATGTCTCTGACTGAACGATTTGTTCTTCCGAGCTCCACCGTTACTTGTAGTGGAATATCCAATAGCATATTTAAATTTTTACTTTCCTGCTGTCCCAGTGCGGCAGGCTCGAAACTGCTGAATGTAGCCGGTTGTACATGAACGGGTTCAGTCTGTCCGCTTTGTCCCCCAAGATGCTGAGGGTGAGACTGGTGAGGCGCGTTCGTACTTTCAGGGATCCCACTATATACCGGTTCAGGAACGGCACCCGGTGTTTCCACCATACTCGGCGCAGATGTTGCCGCCACTTCCTCTGTGGCACCGCCATTCATCAATTCATCCACTAAGCTTCTGGCAAAGGATAGCGGAAGGAGCTGCATGATATTAGAATCAATCAGATCTCCAATTTTCAACGAAAATGATACTTTAACAAGCAGGTCTTGATCCGGAAGATTGTCTTCCCCTTCTCCCTGGGGAATGTACATGAGATCAATGGATGGAGGTGAAATATCCACTTTCTTACTGAATACAGTCGACATGGATGTAGCAGCAGAACCCATCATCTGATTCATGGCCTCCTGTACAGCGCTGAGCTGAATTTCCCCGAGATCCCCGGATGGGTTTCTTCCATCCCCACCAAGCATCAAGTCGGCAATGATGGATGCATCCGATTGTTTGATCACGAGCAAATTCACACCGGAGAACCCTTCGGTATACTGAACCTGAATGGCTACATAAGGATGAGGAAACTCCTCTTCTAAATAGTTCTTATCGATGATGGTAACTTTAGGTGTCGTAATTTCCACCTTCTGATTTAATAAGGTGGAAAGTGCTGTTGCAGAACTTCCAAACGAAATGTTCCCGATTTCTCCCAAAGCATCTTCTTCGATGGAACTGATATAATCACTCATCTTAATCTCTTTGCGGTCTTCTACTTTCTCTTCAGGCTCTGCAGAACCACGGAGTAACGCATCTATTTCATCTTGCGATAACATATCACTCATCTTCGTCGTCTCCCCCTTTCAACGAATCTAAAATTTGCACGGCCATTTTTTTATTTGATTTACCAGGCTGTGCAGTGAATTTAGGAATCTCACCTATTTTAATAGTTAATGGATCATCGATTCGTGTGTTCATTTCAATGACATCACCAATCGAAAGCATAAGGAATTCCTCTATGGTGATGTCTGATTGTCCCAATTCTGCTACGATCGGAACTTGTGCCCTCTTGATTCTTCTCTCCAGCTGAGCGGTTTCTTCAGGGTTGCTTTCTTTCCGCTTTGATTCCATCCAATAACTGCCGGATAGTTTCGGAAGGATCGGTTCCAATACAACGTGAGGAATGCAAATATTGATCATTCCACTGGTCTCACCGATCGTTGTATTCAAGGAAATGACCACTACGGTTTCATTGGGAGAGACCATTTGCAGAAATTGTGGATTCACTTCAAATTCAGCGAACATTGGATCGACGTCCACCACTGTGCTCCAGGCTTCCCTCAGATTTTCAAACGCCTTTTCAAATAGTTGACTCATGATTCTCGTTTCTATTTCCGTCAGACTCTCCACTTTATTGACACTGACCCCTCTGCCCCCCATGACCCGATCCATCATCGAATAAGCAATATTCGGGTTGATTTCCATGAGGATCCTACCATCCAAAGGCGGCAGTTCATATACGTTCAAAATCGTCATTTTCGGTACGGAACGAATAAATTCCTCATAAGGGATCTGATCAGCAGAAGCAACGTTGATTTGAACGTACGTTCTTAGCTGGGCTGAGAAATAGGTCGTTAAAATCCTTGCGAAATTCTCATGAATCCTCGTTAAGCTTCTGATCTGATCTTTTGAAAAGCGCAGGGCTCTCTTAAAGTCATATACTTTGACTTTCTTCTCTTCTTCTTCTTTCTTGAAATCATCCGCACTCATCTCCCCGGTATTGAGGGCAGATAACAGAGCATCAATTTCACTTTGTGACAATATTTCACTAGCCATCCCTTCACCTCCAAACCTTTCAGGCTTATTTATTGAATCATCATAGAGGTGATATATACTCTTTCTACCGCGCCTTCCTGCATAAGGGAGTTCACTTTGTCTTTAACCTTTGTCTCGACCAACTCTTTCCCTTTTTTTCCTTGCAGTTCTTCTGCTTTCAATTCTGAAAGCTCTTCTATGATGATATTATTCACTTGAAAATCCCTTTTCGCCAATTCTTTCTTCGCTTTCTTACTATCCGTTTGAATTTTAAATGAGATACGAATAAAGTCGTTGCTCAATAAATTCGTGGTCATTTCAGGTATGTCCACCGAGTTTTCAATCACTTCTTCAATGGAGGGACCTTTCGCTTCCTCATCCCCGGAAAACTTCAGCAATACCACCAGTGCTATGACACCAACGAGGGTAATGGTCACCAATGAAATCATCATGATGGTCATCGTTTTACTCTTCAATTTGTACTACCTCCCTCCTGGGGCAGATGAAGCAGATTCACTTTTTGAAAAAAGGTAAGTGAGCGGGAATTGACCTCATCCACTGATTCTTTCACAACATACCTTCTACCATTTGTTAATAGAATGGTAGTATCGGGAAATGCTTCGACTGTTTCTATGTATAGGGCATTCAACGTAAACGTTTTACCATTCAGCCTGGTCAATGTAATCATTCATTTATTGGGAGTGACTGATCTCCTCAGCCACTCCCTTCCTCCCTTTCAAGGAATTAACGTTTCAAGTTTACAAGTTCCTGCAGGATTTCATCTGACGTTGTGATGATCCGTGTGTTTGCCTGGAATCCACGCTGAGCTGTAATCATCTCGGTGAATTCTTCTGAGAGGTCTACATTGGACATTTCAAGTGCTCCGGATTGAAGGGAACCTCTGCCATCCCCCGCTACACCCTGATTGGGAAGACCTGAGTTGTTCGATGCCTGGAACAGATTACTCCCGGCTTTCGTCAACCCTCCTGGATTGGAAAAAGTGGCAAGGGCTAGTTGACTCAACACTCTCACTTCACCATTTGAAAACACTCCATTTACTTCACCTGAAGAACCGATATTAAAGCTTTCTAGATACCCTTCTGAGTTTCCGTCAACTGTATCCACATTGGCAGAGGAAGAGCTGTCGAATTGTGTGATTTTGGAAAAATCAAGATCGATTGTTTGTATTTTTTTACCACCAGTTTGGTTATCTAGGGTTATAGGAAAAGGCATTTGAGAAGTTAATTTTCCTTCTGCGTCGAAATTTAAAGAAGTCGTTTGCCCTGCAGACAATGTAACATCATTTGTAAGACTGGAAATTGTAACTCCCCATGTATTTTGAGCTGTTTTATTCATTAATAACTTAATACTAATATCCTTACCTAGTGAATCCTTCACTTTGGTTTCTAGCTCAACTTCTGTGCCTATTGGTGCACTTGACTTCAAATTCCCATTATAAGTAGCCTTACTTGTAGCCTGTGGAGCCATGGTCGTATTCGTATCAATCTTTATATCCGTAGCGCCGCTTTTATTGACCAATCCGGCAGCATCAACCGGGTACCCTTGAACTAAATTCCCCTGACCCGTCACGAGATTTCCGTTAGAATCCAGGTAAAAGTTGCCGGCGCGCGTGAACATTTCATTATTTCCTTGTCTCACTACGAAGTAACCATCCCCTGATATAGCGACATCCAATGAGCGTCCGGTAGTTTGAAGACTTCCCTGTGTCTGGATTGTATCGATGGATGATAATGACGATCCAAGTCCTACTTGCTTTGCGTTCTGACCTCCCCGGTTGTCTGTTGCCCTGCTGGCACCGGACACGGTTTGGTTCATGAGATCCTGGAACGTGACACGGCCTTTTTTATATCCGTACGTATTCACATTGGCGATATTATTACCGATTACATCTAATTTGGTTTGAAAGTTTTTCATTCCACTTATACCTGAATACATTGAACGTAGCATGAATGTTTTCCCCTTTCGTATGTGCTGCTTCAGTCATTCCACAGCAGGTAGGCTTCCTTCTCGAGGTCCGGCCTATGAATCGATTAATATGGTTCCATTAATGTTGGTGAATATTTGAGAATTTGCCTCTTCACGGTCGAGTGCGGTGATCACCGTCTGGTTCTTTGCACTTACAATCAATGCGGCATCTTTCAGAATCACCAGTGAGTCCTGTACACCTTTATTCTTCGCTTCTTTCACTTTCTCCCCTATCTTTTCCCACGTTTCAGAAGGAATCGAGATTCCTCTTTGCTCCATCCTTCTTTTTGCATGTTTGCTGATTTCCATTGGAGGGACACCCTGGATCGCCTTATCCAATTGAGTCGCAAAAGATGTAGAAGAGCGGGCAGATCGATTGACTGCTTTACTATGATAATTAGACGTGATAGGTTGCGGTGAGCGGTGAAAGAACGTTTTTTCCATAAAACCACTCCCTACGATTCAATTTTCAACAATGCATTACTGGCGATTTTTTCACCTGAATCGGTATGAATCCATATTTGCGAATCCTTCTTCGAAACGGATTGAACCACTGCGCTCAGTTCCCCGTCTTCCCCACTCCATGTCACTTTCTTGCCTATTAGCAGGGATGCGCTTACGAGAGATGACTCTCCGCTTCCTGAAGAATTGACTTGAGAAATATTCCCCGGATTCAAGATCGTTCCATCTTCCATGATGAATTCAACCGAATCACCTTTAAAACGGACACCCTTCACGAGTCCTTGTCCTTCCTGAATTTCAGGTACCTCATCTGATTCAGATTCAATCACCTTATGCCAGGTCACTTCTTTCCCTACAAATTGATTATAAGAAATCAATTGTGTCTGACTTTGATTATCCACGAACTTCTCCATCGTCTGGGTAAGGTTGGTCATTTGCTCCAGGGAAGAAAATGTCGCCATTTGTGCGATGAAGTCCTTGTCCTGCATGGGATTCATCGGATCTTGATTTTGCAATTGAGTCATGAGGATTTTAAGGAAATCATCTTTCCCTAAAATATCGCCCCCTGATTCTCGCTTAGTCTGAACAGTGGAATATAGTAAACTGGGATCTATTTTCGTCATGTCATCACCTATATTTCAGTATTTACTAGATAATCTTTAAAGGATTGACTCTCCTCTTCACGGGTCGACCCATGTTGTTCGGATTGTTGCTGTTTATGCTCGCGGGACTGCTGACCGGATTGTCCTTTATGCTGACGCTCAGTTTCCGTGAACGCCTGTGATATTTCAATCTTCTCAACGTTCAGGTTCTGGGCATTGAAAGCATGTTTCAATCCATGAATCTGTGAATCCAGCATTTCTTTCGCACCTGTGGTGGAAGCAAGGATTTTCGCTGTCATGACCCCATTCTGCTGCAACAATTCAATTCTTAATGAACCCAGTTGTTCTGGATATAGTTTAATTAAGAGCTTACTCATATTTGGTTGGGATATCATATTTGATTTACCCAGGATGTTCTGAAATTCTTTAACAAATTGCTCATATTTAAGGGAGCGGCCGGTCGATGATAGATTCATTGAAAAGGTTTCAGCCTTAGGCAGAACAAAGTGAAGATTGGTTCCCTGTACCGGTTGCATTCCTTTCTTTTCGACCGTGGAGCCATGCATATCAGAATTCTGATCAATCGTTTCTTCAGGTACCAGGCGCGTATAAGCTTCTTTCAGAATCCTTGACCAGTCACCTGCCGCTTGTGCAAGTTTTGGTATGGTACCCTCTATCCCGGATTGAATATTCTTCACCACTTCTTTTAACTCAGCTGCTTTCGAGGCATCTGTGACATGCATATCACGGTTACGGGCAAAAAGGTCTAAAACCTTTGCCAATTTGACGGCGCTATCTATTTGACCCTGGCCATTTAATTCTTTCAATAAATTTTCTGCAGAAGACTTTGCGGCGTTGGTATCCTTTGTAAGAGCGGACTGTAATAGTTGAAGATTCCCAAGAAGGTCTTCATAAACATCCTCAACCTGCTCCGGATCGACAGGTGCACCCGTTCCGAACATGACTGACTTAAATTCCGAAAAAAGTGTTGTGATTCCATCAATACTTACGCCAAGAATGTCTGCAATCTCATTAACATTAAGTTCTTTCACTTTTGATAGTTGATCCAACTGCTCTTGTGTGAGGCCTAGATCCTCGAGTTTATCAGCTGAAAGGACCGCTTCAAGATTTTCGAGAAATGACAGGGCACCCACTGATTTGACTTCTTTCATCTCACTGCTTTGGTTGGCGACAAACCCCAAAAGGTGCTGTGAAAAGCCAACTTCGCTTTTGGGAAGATTCGATTCCTTATATACAGGTGATGAAGTGTTTAGCCTTTGTGTAGGGATTCCGATTTCCATTCTTTCACCTCCTTTAGAGAAACAATACTGATCATTCCTCCGCTGATAGAAGACTTGTGTATCTTGCAGCGTCTTTTGGCGGCATCTTTTCTAAAATGTCTGCCAGCGTATCTGGCTTTATAGTTGAAAGGATCTTCATCGCCTCTTCATCTTCCATGTTCATAAGAACCGGAGCGGCGCTTTTCGCAGACATCGCTTCAAAGGTACTGACTACCTCCTTAAAAGCCCGCTTGTTGTCTTCACCAATCTGCCTTAATTCATTCATTTCCTCATTCTGCTGCTGGATGGTTGCCTGAAGTTGCTCATTATCACTGTCTTTTTTATCCATTTCATTTTGAAGCTGGGCAATCTTGGCTTCTTGATCTTCCATCGAAGCGTTTAATGAAATGATCCTCTCCTGTAATTGTTTCCTGTCCTCTCCATCATCTGAAGGGACGACCTTTGCCAAAAAAGGAATTTCCGATCCCAGTGATTGCGCTTTTTCAAAGATATTGATTCCTGCAAACGTCATGATGACCAAAGCGAAGGTGATAGCAAACAAGAGAGGAATGACGATGATGAAGATGAATCTTTGAAAACGATTGTGCGAATCTTTCTTTTCCTCTTCGATTACCTTTGCCATGAAATCACCTAACTCCCCGTTTCAAATATTGAACAACTGACACTTCGTCTAACTGCTTACTTTCCATCGATTGGATGTTTTGAAGAAACCGCTCTAAATCCTTTTCCTTCATCTTTTCATACTTTTTTACTTCTACATTCATATCCACCAGCTTTTCTTCATACCAATTCATCCGATTCCTAGCTTGGATCACGAGATCCTGATAATAAGTGATGGTCTTTTCAAGGTTGGTGATAAACTGTTGATGATGACGGATATCCTGGACAGATAAGCCTCCCTGTAATTTACTCTCCTGGTGGAGCTCCAAGGTTTCTTTCTTTTTCAAACATTCGTATAGCTTACCCGCAACGGTTTCAAACTTCTCGATGGAACCCCTGTACATCTCCTGGACTTCATCTTTTTCTTTTTCTTTCAATGTTAAGATTCGTTGGAATTTATACTGATAACTCATTCGGATCATCCACCTTTTTCGAATAGCTTGATAAGCTCATCAACACTCGAGGATAGAGATATCTGTTCGTAGACACCCTGCTTCAGGAAGGAGATGATTCCCGGATAATAGTTGATGGCTTCATCCACTTCACGGGAAGTCCCTTTTTTGTATGCTCCTATTTGAATCAAATCTTCTGAGTTCACATAGGTACTCAATAACTCTCTTATTCTAGTGGCAGCTTGTAAATGTTCTTTAGTGGCGAGATGGTTCATTAACCGGCTGACACTCTTCAGGATATTAATGGCAGGATATTGGCCACGATTTGAAATCTCCCGGTCGAGAACGATATGACCGTCGAGTATCCCCCTCACTGTGTCTGAAATGGGTTCATTCAAGTCATCACCATCTACGAGAACGGTATAAAACGCCGTAATGCTTCCATAGAGGTTTGTTCCGGTTCTCTCGAGCAGTTTGGGTAAAATGGCAAAAACAGAAGGAGTATAGCCTTTGGTTGTTGGCGGTTCCCCAACAGCCAACCCGATTTCCCTCTGTGCCATGGCTACCCGGGTGGCAGAATCCATCATCAGCATGACGTTCATGCCTTTATCACGGAAGTACTCCGCAATCGCTGTCGCCGTAAAGGCGCCTTTAATCCTCATAAGAGCAGGCTGGTCGGATGTGGCAGCTACGACAATCGTTCTCTGCAATCCTTCTTCACCTAAATCTCTTTCGATGAATTCTCTTACTTCCCTGCCGCGTTCCCCAACCAATGCGATGACGTTTAAATCAGCTTTCGTATTTCTGGCGATCATTCCAAGCAGTGTACTTTTTCCCACACCACTTCCGGCAAAGATTCCTACCCTTTGCCCTTTACCGACGGTCAGCATGCTGTCGATGGCTTTTACCCCAACTTCCATTTTTTCATCAATGGGAGGCCTTGATAACGGATTGGGTGGTTCCTGTTCTGTATAGGCAGTGCTTAATCCCGACGGTAATTGGCTTCCATCAAGGGGATGGCCAAGGGAATCTATCACTTTCCCTATTAACGATGGCCCGATTTTGATTTCTAATGGTTTTGCCGTTGCTTCCACTAAACTGCCTGGTGAGATATCCTGCATGTTGGTATATGGCATAAGGATCACCAAATCATCATTAAACCCGACGACCTCTGCTTGTATCACTTTCTGTTTGCCACGGGAGAAAATATGGATATGACACACTTCACCTACAGAGCTTTCAGGACCTTGAGACTCGATCATCAACCCGACGACCCGTTTCACTTTCCCGAACTTCTTGAATGTGGGGATATGGGGGATCTGAGAGATAAGATCTGCTGCCTTCATTGCACATCACCTTCGAGAAGGTGGTGGAGCTTCATCTTCAATTCTTTCAATTGAGAATCCACACTGACAATGACCCGTCCTTGATTCGTTTCAATATAGCATTCCTCTGGGAGGAGATCATCGTTGGCATAGATGAAACATTGAATATCAGTTGGGAACATGACTTCGAGATCAGATTTGTTCTCAGCAAGGAGTTTATGTCTCGATGGATGCACATGTATCTGGATATGAGGCAGATCCCTCACTTCCTTCAGCCCCCGTTCCACGATGGAAAGGAATAGATCCGGTTCATCCTTCAATTTTTGATTCATGATTTTCCCGGCACAAGCTATCCCAAGATCTATAATGACTTTCTCTGCCCTTTGGATGTAACATTCATACTGTTCCCTGTTGTTCTGTGTGATCTCGTTTGCTTCCTGCAGCTTGTTCTCATATTCCTGGTAGCCTTTCTTTCTGCCTTCTTCCTCTCCTTGCAGGAATCCGGCATTATATGCCTCTTGCATAAGCTGCTCCCGTTCTGTTATCCATCTTTCTTTATCAAGTAACAACCGTTCTTCTTCGCGACGAATCTCCTCATTTGCTTCACGGATGATTCGTTCTGCTTCAATGGACGCTTGCTCTATGATTTGATCCCTTCGAAACGAGGCATTCCCTGTTAACCTATCTTCCTCTGGGGATACGTCTTCCATCGGCTTCATTCTCTTAAGAGAGATTATTTTCCTGTTGTCTTCAATAGATTGAGCTACGGTAGACTTTATGATCCTAGACAATGATATCGTCTCCTCCACCACGGGCGATGATGATTTCACCTGAATCCTCTAACCTTCTTATGACTGCTACAATCCGTGACTGTGCTTCTTCAACATCCCGTAATCGGACAGGCCCCATGAATTCCATTTCTTCTTTAAGGGTCTCAACCATCCGGTTTGACATATTCCTGAATACCACTTCTTTCACTTCATCACTTGACACTTTAAGTGAGAGAAGCAGATCTTCATTATCGCAATCCCTGATCACACGCTGGATGGAACGGCCATCGAGTGTGACAATATCTTCAAACACAAACATTCTCTTCTTGATTTCTTCGGCTAATTCAGGATCTTGGATCTCCAAGGCATCCAGGATGGTCTTCTCTGTTGAACGATCTACCCCGTTTAACACTTCCACTACCGCTTCCACCCCGCCGGTTTGTGTATAATCCTGTGTGACGGTCGCTGAAAGCTTCCTTTCAAGGATCGCTTCCACCTCACTGATCACTTCAGGAGAGGTTCCATCCATCACCGCAATCCTCCTCGCGATATCTGCCTGGACTTCCTGTGGAAGCTCTGAAAGTATCTGACCTGCTTGTTGAGGATCAAGATAAGATAGAATCAATGCAATCGTTTGAGGATGTTCATTTTGGATGAAGTTAAGAATTTGAGCTGCATCCGCTCTTCTTGCAAAGTCAAAGGGTTTGACCTGTAATGAAGAGGTCAGGCGATTAATGATCGCTGTAGCCTGCTCAGATCCAAGAGCCTTCTCCAGGACCGTCTTCGCATAGCCGATCCCACCCTGTGAGATATAATCCTGTGCAATTGCGATTTGATGAAATTCCTCTAAAATGTCTTCCTTAGCTTCCGTTTCTACCTTCTTCACTCCGGAAATCTCTAATGTTAATTTTTCGATATCTTCTTCCGACAAATGCTTGTAAACGGATGCTGATACATCAGGACCAAGAGAGATCAGGAGGATGGCCGCCTTTTGTTTACCTGTTAAACCTTTCTCTCTTCTAACCATGTTCATTCCTCCTAATCCTCTGCTAACCAGGTGCGTAACAGTTTCGCGAATTCTTCCGGTTTATCTTTAGCCATTTTTTCCAGCTGCTTACGGCGAATCGAACCTTCTGTCTCTTCTTTAGGTTCAATATCCGGAATCTGGACCGGCTCTCTTGTTTCTTCATATTCCATTTCTTCTATCGACTCTTTCTTCCTTGACCGTAATAAGAAAAATACTAAAAGAAGAATCACTACAAGGAGAATGCCTCCCACAACATATGTCCACCAAGGTAGGACAGGCTTCTCTTCAGATGCAACATCCACTTTCCCATTGAACGGCTGAACCGAGACGACGACCTTTTCTGCAATCGCGTCATCCGTGAGTTCAGGGTTCGCTTCCTTATCAATGGACGTGCGTACGATCGTGGATAATACTTGACGTATATCATCGACCCTATTCTGTGGTAAGGACGATTCTTTTTCGGGATCAGGCGGTTCCACCATGACCTGTATCCCTAGGTCCCTAATCTTGTAAGGACTTTCTACAATCTCTTTTTTGATCCGGTTGACTTCATTATTAATCGTTTCTTCCATGCGTTCATAGTCACCATTCGATTCTGAACTGGAGCCGTATGTAACACCGCTGTTTGTCGGCTCGTTGGCATCCCCGGCCCCTGGTGTCCCTCCAGGAGCAGCACCTTCACCCGAGAACGTTTCTGTAATCCGCTGAGCACTGACTGCGATTCCTTCCATATTTTCTTCATCTACAGGAGTCACAATGTTTTCTTCGCGGTTTTCCTGGGTAAAGTCAATATCAGTTGTGACGGAAACCACTACCTTATTGAAGCCGATCAACGTACCGAGCATGTTTTGAACCTGACGTTGAATATCACGCTCAACTTCTTTCTTAACATTCATTTGCTGAGCAAAATTCCCGCTTCCCGTGGAATTATTTTGAGATTCTAAATCAAAATACTCAAAATATTGATTCATGATGGCGATATTCTCAGTAGGAAGGTCTGGAACACTTTTCGAAACAAGATGATAAAGTGATTTGATTTGCTTTTGATCAAATGTAAAACCCGGCTTCGTATCCAGGACAATGGAGGCAGATGCATTTTGCACATCATCATTTAGGAAAATCTGTTTCTCAGGAAGATTGATCATGACTTTTGCATCCTGGATCCCGTCAATACCCTTCATCAAATTGGCTAATTCCGTTTGCATGGCGTCCAATTTCATGACATTGAACTCATTATCGGTCATTCCGAATCCGGCATTTTGACTGAAGAAAGAATAGTCGATGCTCCCTGAGTTAGGTATCCCCTCTGCAGCCAATTCAACTTTCAGAGTATCCACCTGTTCTTTAGGGACCATGATGGTCGATCCACTATCGGTAATTTCTGAAGGGATCCCCCTGCCATCCAGATTCTCTTTGATGGTTCCCGTTTCAGAAGGTGACAAATTGCTATATAAGGGTTCGAGAGTCGTCCTCGTTGAAAAATAACTAACCGCACTGATCAGGATGACGGCAATCAGAAAGATGGCTCCCATGCTGATTTTTTGTTTTTTTGTTCTACTTGTCCAATAAGTCTTTATTTGCTCTGTATATTTCTTAAACGATTCATTCATTACAATCCTCCGGTACTCGACTGCATGAGCCTACTACATTGGCATTCTCATTATCTCTTGATATGCTTCCACTACTTTGTTACGGACTTCCATTGTCGTTTGCAGGGTGATGCTTGCCTTTTGTGAAGCGATCATCACCTGATGGAGATCAACGTTTTCACCCCGGACAAGTTTTTCCGTTAATTGATCTGACTGCACTTGCATCTTATTGACTTCGTCGATGGACTTTTTAAGTAATTGACTGAAGTCTTCCGTTGCATCTGAAGGAGAACTATTTTTTTTAGTAAATGACGGACTTATAACAGCCGGAGTTACCGAACTTATATTGTGTATGGCCATAGAACTACAACCTTTCTTTATTTACCGATTTCTAATGACTTCATTAACATTGCTTTATTTGCATTAAATACTGTCACATTTGCTTCATAGGACCGTGTAGCTGAAATGAGGTCTACCATCTCCCGCAGGGGATCTACATTGGGCAGGCGTACATAACCATCGTTATTTGCATCGGGGTGCTCAGGGTCATATACCATTTTAAATGGTGTTTCATCGTCCTCTTCAATCCGTGAAACTTTCACTCCACTTCCAATTGAATGGTTGCCCCTTGTATTCATCGCCTGGTTTAAAAAAGAAGAAAACTGCTCTTCCTTTGGCGCCATCACTACAGACTTCCGTTGATAAGGCTGCCATTCACCATTCACCATTTTGCCTCTCGTTGTATCCACATTGGCCATGTTGGACGAAATGACGTCCATCCTCAATCGCTGGGCGGTTAATGCAGAAGCCGTTGAGTTCATACCTGTAAATAATCCCATACTTACTTGCCACCCCTTATGACTGATTGCAGACTGTTAAACTTCCCATTTATCCGGTCTGACAGGGCATTAAAATAAATTTGATTGGTTGCCATCTCTGACATTTCCTGATCCAGATCCACACCATTTCCATTATGATTGTATTGAAAAGAAGATTTCGTCTTTACGGCTGGATGTTGACTATCCGATCCAAAGGTAAAGTGACGTTGATTCGTTCTTTTCGCCTCCAATTGTTGAGTGGATTGATCCAATAACGATTTAAACTCTACTTTTTTCGCTTTATAATTCGGTGTATCGACATTCGCAATATTTTGAGAAATCACTTTCTGATTTAACGAGGCGTAGTCCAGCCCGTTTTCGAGTGTTGAGAAGGTGTTGGAAAAAAGTTTCACTTTAGGCACCTCTATCCGTTTTTTTGACATGTTTCAACTATTTTTGACATATTTATCATACAACAGTATTTATTGTAATGTTTAGCATGATTAGTGTCTATGAATATTCCGTAAATTTTAAAGAAAGATGGAGATATTCATCGAATTCGTGACTTTTCATCCACTTTTAACCCTAATATTACCATGGATATTTTTACAAATAAATGTGGTTTTCCCTCTCTGTTTGTTACATTAATATTACAGACACAAAGAACAGTAAGAAGCAAGGTACCATGCTTATCCTTCATTCAGCGTTCAATTACGAAAAACCTTTCGCAAACTCCATAAGAAAACTTCACCTAGAATCAGGTGAATCCTCCAACCTCTATAATTGTCACTCATCTTGGAATGATGTCGAATCTAGTCGTAACATTGTTGTAACTTTATTGTACTATCACCATCATAGATGACAATACTAAAAGAACAATTGCCGGTAGTCCATTCGACTTATTTTCCCTAAACAATCTGACATTTCACTACAAACAACCTACATAAGCTGAGAAGCTCCCAAACTGGCACTATAAAATATAAAAAAAGCTGTTTCCCGAGGGGGAAACAGCTTTTTACTTTTACTATTAGTTTGTACGCAATTTATCTAATTCCACCAAGAATTTATTATTCAATACCTTGATGTAAGTACCTTTCATTCCCAGGGAACGGGATTCGATCACGCCTGCACTTTCAAGCTTGCGAAGGGCGTTGACGATCACGGAGCGGGTAATTCCGACTCTATCGGCAATTTTAGAAGCAACCAGAAGTCCTTCATTTCCATTTAATTCTTCAAAGATGTGTTCAATGGCTTCTAACTCACTGTATGAAAGGGAGCTGATTGCCATTTGGACGACAGCCTTGCTTCTAGCTTCCACTTCGATTTCTTCGGCTTTTTCACGAAGGATCTCCATCCCTACTACAGTTGCTCCATATTCAGCGAGAATTAGATCATCATCTTCAAAGCTTGCTTCAAGACGAGCAAGGATTAATGTTCCTAATCTTTCCCCCCCACCGATGATCGGGACGATGGTCGTTAAACCATTTTTGAAGAACTCTCTATTTTCAACAGGGAAAGCGGTGTATTCGCTATTTACATCCAGGTTGGGAGATGTTTCTTGTACATTAAATAAATTTTGAGTATACTCTTCAGGAAATTGACGGTCAGCAAGCATTTGCTTCATCCGTTCATTTTCGATTTGTTGATTGATGGCATAGCCAAGTAGTTTTCCACGACGGCTAACTACGAACACATTCGCCTCAATCACCTGACTTAATGTTTCTGACATTTCTTTGAAGTTCACCGGTTTCCCAGCTGCTTTTTGCAGCATGGCATTGATCGTTCTTGTTTTACTTAATAAATTCATTACGTTTCCTCCTACTACAACTAAAGTGTATCTATTATTTAATTTTATATGATCCTTAATCCATCTACCTATACCCCATAAAGGGTAAGGAAAAACTTAAAGAATGAACTGACTCAGATCTTTATCTTTTGAAATGGCGCCAATTTTATCATCCACATATTGCGGTGTGATCTTTACCGTCTCCAGGGTGATATCAGGCGCTTCAAAGGATAGGTCTTCAAGTAGTTTTTCCATGATCGTATGAAGTCTTCTGGCCCCGATATTATCGGTATTTTGATTCACATCATAAGCGATTTCAGCGAGTCTACGAATAGCATCGTCAGAAAATTCAATTTGTATACCTTCTGTTTCCATTAAAGCGATATATTGTTTAATGATGGCATTATCCGGCTCAACAAGGATCCGAACGAAGTCGTCTGTAGACAACTTCTGAAGTTCCACCCTGATCGGGAAACGTCCCTGCAATTCAGGGATAAGGTCAGAAGGTTTACTCATGTGGAAGGCACCGGCTGCAATGAATAGGACATGATCTGTCTTCACCGAACCATATTTGGTTACAACGGTCGATCCCTCCACCACAGGGAGGATATCACGTTGAACGCCTTCCCTGGATACATCAGCAGAAGATTGCCCTGAGCTCTTGCTGGCAATCTTATCGATTTCATCGATGAAGATAATCCCGGATTGCTCGGCACGGATGATTGCCTCCTGGGTCACTTCATCCATGTCAATCAGCTTTTGAGCTTCCTCATTCGTCAGTACCACTCTTGCTTCTTTCACCTTCAATTTACGCTTTTTCTTTTTCTTCGGCATGAAATTACTGAGGGCATCCTGCATATTCATCCCCATTTGTTCCATCCCTGAGCCTTGAAGCATATCAAACATGGATGCTTGCTGCTCCTCGACTTCAATTGTGATGAATTCCTCTTCCAATTCACCATCTTCAAGTCTTTTTTTCATTCTTCTTCTTTGCTCTTGGAGTGAAATTTCTTCCTGCTTTTCTTCCTCTTCTTCAGATGTACCTTGTGCCCCGTTGCCGCCGAAGATCATTTCGAATGGGTTTTTGTAAGAAGATGATTTCTTTTTGGACGGCACCACAAGCTCTACCAGACGGTGACTTGCATTTTCAGCTGCTCTTTCCCGGACACCGACCATTTTCTCCTCTTTCACCAGACGGACGGATGTCTCAACCAGATCTCTGACCATCGATTCAACATCACGTCCAACATAACCCACTTCCGTAAACTTGGTTGCCTCCACTTTTACAAATGGGGCACGGACCAATTTTGCGATCCTTCTGGCTATTTCCGTTTTACCGACACCCGTCGGCCCCATCATCAGGATATTCTTTGGAATCACTTCATCTTTCAATACATCGGACAGAAGGCTCCGTCTATAACGATTTCTCAGCGCTACGGCAACCGCTCTCTTGGCGTCCTTTTGGCCTACAATGTATTGATCCAATCGTTCAACTATTTGCCTCGGGGTTAAGTGATCAGTACTCTTCATCAAATGGCACACTCCTTACTTTCCTATAGTGTGAGAGAATATCAATTCTTACCTGAACTAGCTTAAAGCTCTTCAACGATAATTTGGTTATTCGTATATACACATATATCGGCAGCGATTTGAAGGGAAGAACGGGCAATTTCCTTTGCAGTCAAGTGGTCTCCGGCATACTGCTTTAATGCCCTGCCGGCAGATAATGCGTAATTCCCACCGGAACCGATGGCCAGAATTCCATCATCCGGTTCAATTACTTCACCTGTCCCTGAAATTAACAGAAGGTGGCTTTCATCCATGACAATCAGCATCGCTTCAAGCTTTCTCAGTACTTTATCGCTCCTCCATTGTTTCGCGAGCTCGACTGCAGCTCTTGGAAGGTTTCCGTTGAACTCCTGAAGCTTTCCTTCAAACATTTCAGACAAAGTAAACGCATCGGCAACAGATCCCGCGAATCCAGCCAATACTTTTCCATTAAAAAGCTTTCGTACTTTTTTTGCTGTATGCTTCATGACAACTGAATTACCGAATGTTACCTGCCCGTCACCGGACATCGCACACTTGCCATTATGCTGTACGGCAAATATTGTGGTTGCGTGGAATTGTTCCATTTCCTAAACCTCCAACTCTTCTAAGCACGTGGGTGATGTGCTAAATACGTTTTTCGTAACTGATCCTTGGATACATGGGTATACAGCTGTGTGGATGAAAGCTGAGCGTGTCCAAGAAGTTCCTGAACCGTCCTTAAATCGGCGCCATTATTCAATAAATGGGTTGCAAACGTGTGACGCAGCATATGGGGGTGTATCTTCCCCGTCAAGGATGCTTTCTCGATAATCTTATTTAAGATGAGACGGATGCCTCTTTGGGTTAATGCTCCACCACGATGGTTGACCAGCAATTGAGTATGGGAAACATCCTTCGCAAGCTTCGGTCGGGAATGTAATATGTATTGTTCTAAGGCATCATGGGCAAAGCTCCCAAATGGGACATACCTTTCTTTTTTCCCTTTTCCTTTGACCAGGAGCGTCGACATCCCAAGGTCCACATCATCCAACTGTATATTCGTACACTCACTTACACGGATCCCCGTCGCATAAAGAAGTTCGAATATGGCCAGGTTACGCATTTCTAATGGGGTGTCCCCTTTACAAGCATCCAGCAATGCCTGTATTTCCTCCTCATAAAAAAAGGACGGCAATCGCTGTTCCTTCTTCGGAAGATTAACAAACGAAAAGGGGTTATCGAGTAGTTGCTTTTCCCGATTTAAATAACGGTAAAAGCTTCTGATGCTCGAAACCTTCCTTGAGACGGAAGACCTCTTTAAACCGTGATCATGCAGCTTAGTTAAAAAAAGTCGTGCATCAGAATACTCGACATCTTTTAATGAACGTAAACCTTGTTCTTTCATAAATACGTAAAACTCTTCGATATCATGACGATATTGTTCAAATGTATGAACAGAATAATGTTTTTCTATTTGTAAATATTCAGTAAAGGAATGTAATTGTTCATCTAATTGCTTATTCATGTTTAACACCTCACAAGGGCTACTAAATAGTAACACAACCGGGGGACCCTTGCAATGAATTTTACACTTTTTTCACAAAGTTCTGAATTGTTTCCAAGGCCCGGTTTGCATGCTGCTCATTGCGTTCTTTCTTCCCTTTTACCTTTTTTGGCAATTCCGGGAAAAGACCGAAATTGGCATTCATCGGCTGAAAGTTATGTTTATTCGCTGTAGTGATATATCTTGCCATACTTCCCATGGCCGTTTCGTATGGAAACACGACGGGTTCTTCTTCTACAGCGAGTTTGGCTGCATTGATACCTGCAATCAATCCGCTTGCAGCAGATTCCACATATCCTTCCACACCTGTCATTTGTCCGGCGAAAAACAGGTTCTCATGATTCTTCAACTGATACGTATCCTTCAGGACATTGGGTGAATTGATGAAGGTATTCCTGTGCATGACGCCGTACCGTACAATATCGGCATTCTCCAGTCCAGGGATCAATTGAAGAACCTCTTTCTGAGGTCCCCACTTTAAATGGGTCTGGAATCCCACAATATTGTAAAGGGTACCCGCGGCATCATCCTGTCTTAATTGTACAACAGCATATGGACGTTTACCTGTTTTAGGATCTTCAAGTCCGACCGGCTTAAGGGGGCCAAATAACATCGTCTTTTTCCCGCGGGAAGCCATTACCTCGATGGGCATGCATCCTTCAAAGAAAACTTCTTTCTCAAATTCTTTCAACGGAACCGTCTCAGCAGAGGTAAGGGCTTCATAGAATCGATTGAACTCACCCTCGGTCATGGGGCAATTCAAATATGCGGCTTCCCCTTTGTCATACCTGGACTTTAAATATACTTTGTCCATATCGATGGAGTCCTTCTCTATGATCGGGGCAGCCGCGTCATAGAAGTATAAATGTTCTTCCCCTGTCAGTCGTTTGATTTGATTTGAAAGACCTTCACTCGTCAGTGGCCCGGTGGCAACGATGGTGATCCCCTCAGGAAGCTCCGTTACTTCCTCATTAAACACGGTCACATTCGGGTGGTTCTTCACTTTGTTTGTAACAAGTGCTGCAAATTCGTGACGATCGACGGCGAGTGCGCCTCCGGCTGGTACAGAGCAGGCATCCGCTGCTGACATGATGACTGAATCCAAACGTCTCATTTCTTCTTTTAAAACACCGACTGCATTCGTAAGTGTATTCGCTCTAAGTGAATTACTGCACACCAGTTCTGCAAATTTATCTGTATGGTGGGCAGGGGTTTTGATGATGGGTCTCATTTCGAAAAGGTTGACCTTTATTCCCCTTTTCGCAATCTGCCAAGCCGCTTCACTTCCCGCTAACCCTGCTCCAATAACATTTACTGACATTTATCTTTTGACCTCCTACATTCCGAACGCTTTATCCCAATTGCATTGTACACCAAGGGACAATGATAAGAAAGATAATTGTATATTGAAAATATGTATGATTTGTTACAAAGATTCAGAGAAAACACAAAAGGGCCGACCCACCAGGTAATAGAGAAATCACCTGTTGGGACAGTCCCTCGTTCCATTGTATTCGTTCATTGTTCAACAATCAATCGTTTTTGATCACTATTTCTGTGGTTCTTCTTTATAATCACAATTCGTACATTGAATTTGATTACCCTTTTTAAGCTTCTTCTCCACGAGCAGCTCTGAACATTTAGGACATTTCCGTTCAATCGGTTTATCCCATGATAAGAAATCACATTCTGGATACTGGTCACATCCGTAGAAAATACGCTTCTTCTTGCTTTTACGCTCAATGATATTCCCTTTTTCACATTTAGGGCATTTCACACCGATCTCTTTCACGATCGGCTTGGTATTACGACAATCCGGGAAGTTGCTGCAGGCCATGAACTTACCGTATCGTCCCATCTTGAATACCATTGCGTGACCGCATTCTTCACAGTCTTCACCGGCAGGTTCATCCCGGATTTCAATTTTCTCCATTTCATTTTCCGCTTTTTCGAGATGTTTTTCAAAATCTTGATAAAAGCGGTCAATGATTCTTTCCCACTTCACATTTCCATCCTCGATGTCATCCAGGCTCCGCTCCATGTTCGCTGTGAACTCGACATCGATGATATCCGGGAAGAATTCTCTCACTAACTCTAACACGATTTCTCCAAGCTCCGTCGGGATAAATCGCTTGTTATCCAGAGTAACGTAACCTCTCCTTTGAATCGTATCAAGGGTCGGAGCATAGGTGGACGGTCTCCCGATACCGAGTTCTTCCAGTGTTTTCACGAGTCTTGCCTCGGTATATCTTGGCGGCGGCTGGGTGAAATGCTGATTCGGGTCAATGTTTTCACTTTTCACTTTATCTTTTTCTTCCAATGCAGGAAGGAAATTGTCTTTTTCTTCTTTCTGATCATCCGATCCCTCAACATATACCTTCATGAAGCCGGGGAATTTAACTTTTGAACCAGAAGCTCTAAACATGACGGAGCCGTTTACAAGATCCACGCTCATCGTGTCCATGATCGCAGGTGCCATCTCACTTGCTACGAAACGTTCCCAGATCAATTTATAAAGGCGATATTGGTCTCTTGAAAGGAACTGTTTAACCGAAGACGGATCCCTTAAGGTACTGGTCGGCCGAACAGCTTCATGGGCATCCTGGGCTTTTTGTTGTTTTTTCTCTTTACGCTCAGATTGCTTGATAAAATCCTGACCATATTTACTCACGATGTATTCATTGGCTTCTTTTTGAGCTACTTCAGAAATCCGGGTGGAGTCCGTTCTCATGTATGTGATAAATCCGACGGTTCCTTGTTTTCCCATTTCGATTCCTTCGTATAATTGCTGTGCAAGCATCATCGTCTTCTTTGCCCGGAAGTTTAATTTACGGGCTGCTTCCTGTTGAAGGGATGAAGTGGTAAACGGAGGTGCGGGATTTCTCTTTCTTTCCTTCTTAGTGACTTTATTCACTTCGAAAGACTTCCCTTTTACCTTACCAAGAACCTCTTTCACTTCTTCTTCCGTCTTCAATTCCACCTTTTTACCGTCAATACCATAAAAAGATGCCTGGAATGTATCATTGCCTTTGGTGAATTCTGCTTCAATGGACCAATACTCTTCAGGAGTGAAGGCTTTGATTTCATTTTCCCTGTCAATGATCAGCCGGACTGCAACGGATTGGACCCGTCCTGCACTTAGTCCCTTTTTCACTTTTTTCCATAATAATGGGCTGATGTTGTATCCAACTAACCTGTCTAAAATTCTTCGTGCCTGCTGAGCATCAACCAGGTCCATATTGATTGCACGGGGATGTTTGAATGATTCTTTGATCGCATCCTTTGTGATTTCGTTGAATACGACCCGGCATTCCGAAGTGGTGTCCATATCAAGGCTATGTGCCAAGTGCCACGCGATCGCTTCCCCTTCTCTGTCGGGGTCGGCTGCAAGAAAGATTCTTTTCACTTTTTTCGCAGCGGTTTTTAATTCTTTTAATACAGGACCTTTGCCACGTATAGTGATATACTTTGGTTCGAATTCATTCTCGACATCCACGCCCATCTGACTTTTTGGCAAGTCCCTGACGTGGCCCATCGATGCCCTGACCTTATATTTTTTTCCTAAATAACGTTCAATCGTTTTCGCCTTAGCCGGCGATTCCACTATTACTAAATAATCTGCCATCCAATAAGCCTCCTTAAAGAGGAAAATAATCACTGTTTTATAGCACCTTGGAATGTTTTTTTAACAAGCACAAACGGAAACGTTTACACTTACATTCACATAGGTGTAAGAATTTTTTCAGTGTAGAGAAGTACTGCTCTTATCTATTTATTTCTCATATATACAGTTTTTGATACCTGTTGCAAAATGTATAACAGTTTCACCATAAATGCAACCATTTTGTATGAAATACATTTGATATTCACCGTTTTATGTTCACAAAATCCCTTTATTAATAGATTTTACATCATATTTTTGAAGTTTATACCTTGAGCTCTGAAAATATGTCTTCTATTGTCAGGACCATTTTGGCTCCTTCTTGTATAAGGGAGTTTGTTCCTTCTGCCAACGGATCGTGTATGGACCCTGGCAAGCAAAGGACTTCTCTCCCTTCGTTCAATGCATAATCAGCCGTGATAAATGTACCGCTCTTTTTTCTGGCTTCGGTGACAAGTACCGCATCACTGATACCGCTGATGATTCGATTTCTAAATGGAAAATGCCATTTTTCCGGCTTGATATAAGGGGGATATTCCGAAAGGAGAAGATGGTGAGCCATCATATGGTTGGCCAAATCGACATTTTGTTTAGGATAAATATGCTGGAATCCTCCCCCCAGCACACCTATCGTTCTGCCTCCAGATCTTATCGCTTCTTTATGTGCGATCGTATCTGCCCCTTTTGCGAGTCCACTTACGATCACGATTTCATGTTTGACCAGCTCTGGAATCATCGTGTGAAGAACTTTCTCTGTGTATGAGGTGGCATCTCTTGAACCTATCACAGCTAATTTTGGAGAGGCTGGGAGCAGTTTTCTGTCCCCTTTTAAAAAGAGGAGAAATGGGGGATCATATACATTTTTCAACAAGAGGGGATAATCATCATCAAAAAGGGTGATCCACTCTATGTTGTTCTCGGCATAGAGCTGCATATAGCGTTTTGAAGAAAAGGAATGGAGGTCTTTATAGAAGGTTTCTATATTCGTAGAAGTGGAACGGGTTATCTGTTGGAGCTTTGATATAGGAAGTTCAAGGACAGAGTGAAGATCCCGATACGTTTCAAACAATCGTTTTATTCCTTTCAAACCAATTCCCCGGCAGTGATGAATGTGAAAGACAAGGTTACGATTTCCTTTCATTAAATGCCTCCTAACGATCAAGTTAAAATAGATAAAATCGAGACTGACAGCCAAGCCGTCAGTCTCAATACAAGATTAATGTGTTTTACATTTATCGAGAATTCCCTCTTCTTTAAGCACCTTGATCAATGTTTCACCCATATCTGAAGGAGTTGGCGCAACTTGAATCCCACACTCGTTCATAACGCGGATTTTCTCATCTGCCGTCCCTTTACCACCTGAAATAATCGCACCGGCATGGCCCATACGTTTCCCTGGAGGTGCTGTACGTCCACCGATGAAGCCCACTACAGGCTTCGTCATATTTGCCTTGATCCACTCAGCGGCCTCTTCTTCTGCAGTACCACCGATTTCACCGATCATGATCACAGCATACGTATCTTCATCTTCGTTGAATGCTTTCAGTACGTCGATGAAATCTGTACCGTTTACAGGGTCTCCTCCGATACCGACTGCCGTCGACTGTCCGATTCCAGCTTGTGAAAGTTGATGTACGGCTTCATACGTCAATGTACCGGAACGGGAAACAACCCCAACATGACCTTTTGTATGGATGTAACCAGGCATGATCCCAATCTTACATTCGTCAGGAGTGATGACTCCAGGACAGTTCGGTCCGACAAGGCGTGTTTTCTTGCCTTCCATGTAACGCTTAACCTTCACCATATCCAATACAGGGATATGCTCTGTGATACAAATGGCCAGATCAAGCTCGGCATCGACCGCTTCCATGATTGCATCTGCTGCAAATGGAGCAGGAACATAAATGACTGATGCATTTACGCCAGTTGCTTTCTTTGCTTCTTCCACAGTATTGAAAACTGGTACGCCTTCAACCTCTGTTCCGCCTTTTCCAGGTGTAACACCTGCCACGATCTGTGTACCGTATTCAAGCATTTGCTTCGTATGGAAAAGAGCTGTTGATCCTGTAATTCCTTGTACAACAACCTTGGTATCTTTATTAATAAATACGCTCATTAGTCCCCCGCCTTTCTCAGCCTACTTGCTCAACGATTTTTTGTGCGCCGTCTGCCATGGATTCAGCTGCAATGATATTCAAGCCTGATTGATTCAGGATTTCTTTACCTAAGTCTACATTCGTACCTTCAAGACGTACGACAAGAGGTACTTGAAGACCGATTTGCTTAGCTGCTTCTACAACACCCGTTGCGATGACATCACATTTCATGATTCCACCGAAGATATTCACGAAAATACCTTTGACGTTTTCATCAGAAAGGATGATTTTGAATGCTTCTGTTACCTTTTCAGCTGTGGCACCGCCCCCAACATCAAGGAAGTTAGCGGGATCTCCGCCGTAATGCTTCACGATATCCATCGTGGCCATGGCAAGACCAGCACCATTTACCATACAGCCGATATTCCCATCAAGGGAAATATAGCTCAGGTCATATTTGGAAGCTTCGATTTCTTTCGCATCCTCTTCTTCAAGATCGCGTAATTCGATGACATCCTTCTGACGGTATAATGCATTTGAATCGAAGTTGAACTTCGCATCAAGTGCCATGACGTCCCCATCACCAGTCACCACTAACGGGTTGATTTCAACAATTGACGCATCCTTTTGGATGTACACATTGTAAAGACCCATCATGAACTTAGCTGCTTTCCCGACAAGCTTTTGAGGGATATTGATATTGAATGCAATACGTCTCGCCTGGAAACCTGTTAATCCCACAACTGGATCGATATACTCTTTAAAGATTTTTTCAGGTGTTTGTTCTGCTACTTCTTCGATTTCCGTTCCGCCTTCTTCAGATGCCATCAGGACAACTTGGGAAGTTGCACGGTCGAGTACAAGACCTACATAATACTCTTTCTTGATATCACAGCCTTCTTCGATAAGTAAGCGCTTTACTTCCTTACCTTCAGGACCCGTTTGGTGAGTAACTAAAGTTTTTCCGATTAATTCCTCTGCATATGTACGCACTTCGTCAAGGCTCTTGGCAATTTTGACTCCGCCTGCTTTGCCCCGTCCACCTGCGTGGATTTGCGCCTTTACAACATATACGCTAGAATCTAACGTCTTCGCCGCTTCTACTGCCTCTTCAGCTGTAAAAGCCACTTTACCATTTGGTACGGATACCCCGTAATTTCTGAGGATTTCTTTACCTTGATATTCATGGATATTCATTTTCCATCCTCCTATCAAACTCTTCAAAAAATAGACTGCGCTTTCATTGTATAAAATGACAGTATATATGTCTACCATTATGCTAAAAATATTATATTAATTTAAAAATTCTGAACATATTTTGATAGAATCCATCCATATCAAGCCATTTTCACTGGGAGAAACGCATATAAATTATTATACTCGAAAAATATAATTCAGCTATTCAATCCAACCTCTTCATGGTTAGTTCTATCGGGTTATTCTTTCCTGGATATGTCCCTGTCCAAACGGTAGATAAAAGCAAACACTTCCGCTACGGCCCCGTATAATTCCTCCGGGATGGATTCACCGATATCCAGGTTGCCGAGGAGGGATAACAGGCTCTTATCCTCTTGAACAGGCACTCCATGCTCATCTGCTTTGGACAGGATGTTTTCAGCGATCATCCCTTTTCCTTTTGCCACGACTTTCGGGGCCGACCCGTCCTTCTGATCATAACCCAGAGCGATTGCTTCTTTTCTCTCGTGCCGGCTTTTCATATCCTTACATCAACTCCGGAAAATGTCTGTTGGAACTCGTCCCCTATCTTTTCTGAGAGGCTTTCGTGTTTATCGGGTTTTTTCACCTTTACGGCGGATAACTGATAGTCCAATTTCCCGAGGGCATTTTTTAAATCAGGAATGAGGGGTTTGGACAACACTTCTGCTGCCGGATGTTCATTCCAAACGGTCAGGGAAATGACACGATGTTGTACCTGCATATCGATCAAAGTTTCATCCATTTCCTTCATGTTCAAATAAAATAATACCCGGCAATAATCACCGTCGATGACTCCCTTTTCCTTCTCTTTTCCTGTCCATTGTATAGTGATATCCGTATTTCGTCCGAACAGATACATCGGAAACTGCTGCACGATTGTAAGGAGAGGGGATGGATCCTGGGAGTGAAGCACTTGATGGTTCATTCTCAGAACAATGTCATCGGCTAATTGGCGAATGTCAGATGCCGGATGGTGCTGGCTTAACCCGATAAGATGCTCCTTCAGTGTCTGTCCCTGCACGTCTTTTCCTTTATGGACCTGAGCTTCAAAGTTGATTCCAAAGTCACCGATCACCCTTTTCAATACTTTGGCCAATTCATCTCCCCTGAGTTGTTCCGTAAGGTCCGATACCGTCTGGTGGAGAAGCATCTGAAAGATTTTCTCCTGATTGGAGGAAGGGGTGCCTTTCCCCCATATCTGTTCAAGCCTGCTAAAGTTCATTTCCACAAGCTTTTCCTTCCCGGCAAATCCGACCAGCTGTCCTGCCGCTGTTTCAGGCGTTTCTTTTTTGGTTCCCTCCAGGCGGGTTTCGGAGCCTGTAAGGATGTTCATCCATTTATCCACAAGGGAGGAAGCTTGCTTTGTGGATTCTTGACCGGATCCACTCACGCCTGAAGCCTGGCTCCGTCCGCTTAGAGGCACATCAGATGACTTCTGCCCCTCCCTATCTGAAGTCATCCTTTCAAGGATCATGCCCGCTAATCCTTCCTTCCATTGATTCATGACCGTTTCACCGGGGATGAATCCAAGGGACTTCAATACATCGAAATGTCCCAAACGGGTTGCATAGGACTGGGAAGAATCCGCTAAACCAGTCAAGGCTTTGATGACAAGATTTTCAGATATATTCCTTCTCAAGGGTTCCTGAAGCCTTTGGATCATTTGAAGAGTGCCTTCATCTCCTCCCGCTTCTTTTAATCTTGAAGAAAGAGTATCGAGCATGGAAATAAAATCACCTTTTTCCCCGGCTTTCATCGAAAGAAATACCCTGTCTGTAAATGGCATACTCCTTTTAGCCATTTCCACGATGACCTTTGAATTAAGAGCTGCATCTTTCCCTGTCACATGCTTCCCTGCAAATGCGAGCATCTCTTTATGAATCGGTATCTTATCCTTCACAAGGTCCTTGACCAAAGAAGTCATTTCTTTCTCATCGCCCGAAACGGATAGATGATGCAGGAGCCTAGAAGCCATACCCTCGCCATCTCCTTGGGGAGACCGGATCAATTTGAGGCTGATTCCTGTCTCTGTCTGCTTCACTTCCACCCATTGACGCTCTCCTGCTTTCAAAGGAGTTTCAAGCTTTGCCAAGAACCGCTGGCCGTTTGCAGATACTTCTGCCAGATCATCACCCATCAGCTTATGTACCTTTATATAGATAACCCTTCCTCCCTGGACCGAAAATGGTTTTCCACTAAGGGAAGACAGAGTCTGATTCCTTCCAGTGCTGTGAATGTGGGTCATTCTCTCATCCCCTGTCCCATGGTATTCATGCTACCATTTGCTGAAAACGTTCATCCCTTTGTATGCAGAAGCTCTTTTACCGGTGCAAAGCTTTTCCGGTGAAGTGGAGTCACTCCTAATTGCTCGAGCCCATTTAAATGGTCTTTCGTTCCATACCCTGCATTTTTCTCGAAAGCATAGCCGGGATATTTTTCAGCATATTCCTTCATCATCCTGTCTCTCGTAACCTTTGCGATAATGGAAGCTGCCGCAATGGATATGCTTTTCGAATCCCCTTTGATGATCGATTGACTGGGGTATGGCGATACAATTTTCATTGCGTCGATCAATAAGTAATCAGGCTGAACCGGCAGCTGGACGATTGCTTCATTCATCGCCTTTTTCGTCGCTTGATATATATTGATGGAATCGATTTCCTCCGCGTGAACCATCCCAACTCCAATTGAAATAGCATGACGTTGTATGTATTCATAATACTCTTCTCTTTTACCTTCTGAAAGTTTCTTGCTGTCATTCAATCCTGCCAGGTAGAAGTCTTTGGGGAGGATGACGGCTGCCGTTACGACCGGCCCTGCAAGAGGCCCCCTTCCCACTTCGTCTATCCCGGCGATACGGGTATACCCCTGAAAACGCAGCTCCTTCTCATAACGTGTGAGGTCTTGAAACTCCTTTTTCTCCTTAGCCTGCTTCTTTCGTTCCCTTTCGAGCTGAATCAGAAGTTTCTGAACACCTTTTCTCTCGTCCTGTTTCAATTCTTCCAAAATCGGATCAGACTCTGTCAGTGTCCCGATCAATTGTTTGATTTCACTGATCGTTCTATGTACTTTCGTCACGTATGTTCCTCCTCTTATATATCGGATATCCCGCACAAAAATAAAGAGGCTGTGTCAAAGAGATCCACTCCCTTTATACAGCCTCTGCCGTTATTCACTATCTTTTTCAGCTTCACCGATAAAATCAAATGTCATGGGTCCTAATTGAACATTCCGTATGTCCCTGACGATGATTTCAGAAGTCTTGTCATAATTGACTTCTCCACCCGTCATCAGGCAGCCTCTTTTAGCCCCGATCTTATCAAAGCTATCCACTACCTCTTCAGATAACCCTTCGAGGCCGTAACGCTCCTCTAATCGCTCTGGATAGTGCTCTGCAAGAAAACGAAGGCCATATACGGCAATGTCCTGCAAATTCAGGATGGTATCTTTGATTGCTCCCGTCAATGCCAGTTTATAGCCTACCTTGGGATCCTCGAACTTCGGCCATAAAATGCCGGGGGTATCGAGCAGTTCTAGCTCTTTACCGACCTTGATCCATTGCTGGGCTTTCGTCACACCAGGTGTATTTCCGGTTTTGGCGATATTCTTCTTCGCCAACCTGTTGATCAAGGTGGATTTACCTACGTTTGGGATCCCCACGATCATCGCCCTGATGGCACGGGGTCTCATCCCCCTTGACTTCATGCGATCGAATTTATCTTTCAGGATCTCTTTAGCAGCCTGCACAATGACTTGAAGTCCTTTGCCGGCCTGTGCATTGACCGCAAGTGCGGTGATTCCCTGTTCTTTAAAATAGGAAATCCACTGATTGGTCCTGTTCGTGTCTGCCATGTCTGCCTTATTTAATAAAACGAGTCGCGGCTTTTGTCCGATGATTTCTTCAATCATCGGATTTCTCGATGATAACGGGATTCTTGCATCTACTAATTCAATCACTATGTCTACAAGTTTTAATTTCTCAGTAACTTGTCTACGAGCTTTAGCCATATGCCCTGGAAACCATTGTATCGTCATATGACCACCTCCAAACACTTTTTTCTATTATTTCACCAAACCGAAATCTTTAACAGGCCAATAGATCACTTTCGTGTCCCCGATTACCTCATCGGTCGAGACCGTCCCGATATGACGGCTATCTTTACTGAATCGACGGTTATCACCCATTACAAAAATTTCTCCATCTGGTACAGTTTCTTCACCGGTTATATCCTTCAATGAGAAATCTTCGGTTAAGACACCGCCGTTCAATTGATCTTTGTATTCCTTGAGATATGGTTCAGTATAGGCTTTTCCATTTATATATAATGTATCATTTTTATACTCTACCTTATCCCCCGGCAGGCCGATGACCCGTTTGATATAATCCTTTTGCTCAGGGGCATGGAACACAACGATATCGAACCGCTCAGGCTCACCCAGTTTACTTACAATCATTCGGTCACCATTATGTAAAGTAGGCATCATTGATAATCCATCAACTACGATGGGGGCAAATAAAAAGAATCTGATGATAGCAGCTAATCCGACTGCAATTAACAGGGCCTTCATCCATTCCCACCACTCGTTTTTTTCTTTAACCACATCTCCACCACCCATGATTTTTTCTATCTTTTTCTATTCTACTAGAAATTCTTCTAATTCTCATTAAAAATTGGTGGTTTCCCGAAAATAGTCGATCCCCTCTTTAACGAAAGGTTTTAGAAAATGGAAAAGGAGCTTGTCTCCAAGCTCCTTTTCTTACGTTCTTATCGAATTTCTTTAATACGAGCCGCTTTACCACGCAGATTACGTAGGTAATAAAGTTTCGCACGACGTACTTTACCGCGACGAATAACTTCTAATTTAGCGATTTTAGGTGTGTGTACTGGGAAAGTACGCTCAACACCTACACCGTAAGAAATTTTACGAACAGTAAATGTTTCGCTGATACCGCCACCACGGCGTTTGATTACTACTCCTTCGTATACCTGAATACGTTCACGAGTACCCTCAACGATGTTAACGTGTACACGTACTGTATCACCAGGACGGAAAGATGGTAGATCAGAGCGAAGTTGTTCTTTCGTAATATCTTCGATTAATTTGTGCATCTTATTCAACTCCTTCCAACAGATGCTCTTACAAAAGCGATTGATTGCAGCGGAACATCGGGATCCATGGCTTCAGGAGATAACTCCTTTAAACCACAAAGAATATAATATCATACAGGCATTCAGGATGCAATAGCCTATTTAGAGTTTCTCCATTCCTCTATCCACGCCTTCTGTCGATCTGTGAGGGGATAACTCTCTAATAGATCCGGTCTTCTCTCATAGGTCCTTCTCAGGCTCTCTTTCTCTCTCCATTCATCGATCAGGCGATGGTTTCCTGAAATCAACTCTCCGGGTACCTTCATCCCTCTGAAATCCGAAGGACGGGTGTAATGAGGATGCTCTAAGAGGCCTGAGGAGAACGAATCAAGTATGGGAGAATCTTCATTCCCAAGGACCCCGGGAAGCAGACGGACAACACTATCTATGACTACCATCGCACCGAGTTCCCCACCGGTCAACACATAGTCACCTATGGAGATTTCGTCGGTTACCACGTGCTCTCTGATTCGTTCATCATAGCCTTCATAATGACCGCAAATAAACACGAGGTGATCTTCTTTCGAAAGCTCCTCAGCCTTTTTCTGTGTATATCGTTCTCCCTGTGGGCACATAAGGATGACCCGCGGCGTGGATTCTTCTTCTTTTTTCAAGGCATCGACTGCATCGAATATAGGCTGAGGCTTCAAAACCATTCCAGCCCCACCGCCGTAAGGGTAATCATCCACCTGATTATGTTTGTTATCAGCGTACTCACGGAAGTTAATTACATTATAGGTAACGGCTTCTTTCTCATTTGCCTTTTTTAAGATGGAATCACCGAAGATCCCTTCGAACATACCTGGGAATAAAGAGAGGACGTCGATTCTCATCATGACAGGAGGCCTTCCATCGGCTCAATGGTAATGAGCTGATCTTCGATATCCACCATTTTCACGATATCCTCTATGTAGGGGATGAGGTACTCTTTCCCCCGCTCACCCTTCACTACCCATACATCATTCGCACCCGGGCTTAAAATCTCCTTGACGGTACCCAGCTCTTCTCCTGCAGTCGTCACTACCTTACAGCCGACGATTTCATGGAGATAGTATTCTCCTTCGTCCAGTTCCTGTAACTGGTCTTCCTGCACCTTCAAGATGCCTTCTTTAAACTTCTCGACTTCATTGATATTCTCATACCCTTCAAACGTAAGCAAATCAAAACTTTTATGATTTCTGTGAGAATTGATCACGAGACCGAGGGGTTCCTGGCCATTCCGGAACAAATAGAGAGTGTTCCCTTTCTGATAACGCTTTTCGGGGAAATCTGTCGTCGATACGACCTTCACTTCCCCTTTCACTCCATGAGTGTTGACAATCTTACCTACATTAAACCACTTTTCCAACGCATTCACCTCTTGCATTAACGTATTTCTTTCACGATACCGTCTTCTATTACAATCGTCTTTGAAAGGGTTTCTTCCTCCCAATTGTCACCAACTTGAATGTCCATCATACCTTGGACTTCCTTTTCCTTCAGCTCGCTGCCGATCGGGAGGATATTCAGCTGTTCCATTTGAAAATCCAACAGCTTGATTTTTTCTGCCCGTTCATTCAATTCTCTTTCAAAATGCTGATTTAATTTATGAGTGGGGTATTTCTTGCCACGTTCAATCTTTTTCATTTCGAACTGAAGCTGATCACTTTCCTTTTTCAGATGAAACTTTTGATTTTCATACCGTTTCATTAACAGGTCCTTACTCTTTTCTGTGAGGACTTGTTTAATCGTTATCGTATGTATCACGTTCAACGTCTTTCCTCCTCCTTTTATTCACCCCTCACTGATGTAATGGTCTTTAAGGGTGTTCTTAGGGGAGAAACGGCTTGTATGGGGGCTTAAGAACCCTTCTCTCGATAGTATACCATTACACGGCGGTCAACCCTATGAAAAAGGGGACTGACGTCTTAAGGCTAAGTAGTAACCTTTGTGGGTCAGTCCCCTGATTCTTAGAGCTTGTTGTAATGAGCTTAAGGAAGCTTCCTTACTCCACTATCTCTAAAAAGATTTTCTTCTGTTGTGAAGATCCTGCTGCAGCGTATACCACAGTTCGAATCGATTTAGCTACACGCCCCTGTTTCCCAATGACCTTACCCATATCCTCGGGATGAACGGATAACTTATACGTTAACCCGTTCGTTCCTTCATCCAAATCGACGCGGACAGAGTCCGGATGGTCAACCAGGGGTTTCACAATCGTTAGAATAAGATCTTTCATCGATCTAATCGATTACTTGCTGTTTTTAGCATTGTGGAATTTTTCCATAATGCCTTGGTTTGAGAATAAGTTACGAACTGTGTCAGATGGCTTAGCACCATTTGATAACCATTTAAGAGCTAACTCTTCATCGATTTTCACTTCAGCTGGTTTAGCAACCGGGTTGTAAGTTCCAACTGTTTCGATTTGACGTCCATCACGTGGTGAACGAGAATCTGCAACTACGATACGATAGAAAGGAGATTTTTTTGCTCCCATACGTTTTAATCTGATTTTTACTGCCATAATTAAAGCACCTCCGAATAGTTTCACACAAGTTAGTATAATATCAAATGTGTATTTTGTTTGTAAAGTGTTTTTTCTTAACAGTTCAATTTTTCTTTTAAAAAACCGAACGAATTGCTTACATAAATGGGAATTTCATCCCTTTTTTCTTACCTTTTCCTTGCATCCCACTCATCTGTTTCATCATTTTCTTCATGTCCTCGAATTGTTTCAGAAGACGGTTCACCTCTTGAATGGATGTCCCGCTCCCTTTAGCAATCCGTTTACGACGGGAAGCATTAATTGTTTCCGGGTGGGTTTTTTCATCGCCTGTCATGGATTGGATGATGGCCTCTACGTGACTGATCTGCTTGTCATCGACTTGAATCTTATCCAGACCCTTCATCTTGTTTGCACCAGGCATCATTTTGAGAAGTTCGTCCAATGGACCCATCTGCTTCACTTGACCTAGCTGATCAAGGAAATCATCAAAAGTGAAAGACATGGTACGCATTTTTTGTTCCAGTTCTTTTGCCTTCTCTTCATCCACGTTTGCCTGAGCCTTTTCAATAAGGGACAAGACATCCCCCATACCGAGGATCCGTGAGGCCATACGCTCAGGATGGAAGGCTTCCAAGGCATCCATCTTTTCACCCATACCGACAAATTTAATAGGCTTTTCAGTGACGGAACGGATGGATAACGCTGCACCGCCCCGGGTGTCACCGTCGAGCTTTGTCAGGACAACACCCGATATGCCAAGAGCATCATTGAAGCTTTGTGCGACATTTACTGCATCTTGACCGGTCATGGCATCCACGACGAGGAAAATCTCGTCCGGATTGGAGAGTTCTTTGATTTCTTTCAGCTCTCCCATCAGGTTTTCATCAATGTGAAGTCGACCTGCCGTATCAATCAGAACATAATCGTGATGTTCTTCTTTTGCCTTTTCGATGGCTTTTTTCGCAATTTCAACCGGGCTTACCTGATCTCCCATTGAAAACACGGGAAGGCTTAATTGCTTTCCGATCGTTTCCAACTGTTTGATGGCAGCCGGACGGTAAATATCAGCAGCCACCAACAGCGGTTTGCGGTTATGTTTCTTTCGAAGCAGGTTCGCAAGCTTACCAGTGGTCGTCGTTTTACCTGCACCCTGTAACCCAACCATCATGATGACAGTCGGTGGACGTTTAGCGACGGCAATCTGACTTTGTTCGCCACCCATCAAGTTTGTAAGCTCTTCCTGAACAACTTTGATGACCTGTTGACCCGGTGTAAGGCTCTTCATGACTTCTTGTCCGACAGCCCGTTCACTTACTTTCTTGACGAATTGCTTCACCACTTTAAAATTAACGTCTGCTTCTAAAAGAGCAAGACGAACTTCACGCATCATTTCTTTAACATCCGCTTCTGAGATCTTTCCTTTTCCACGGATTTTTTGTATTGTACCTTGCAGTCGGTCGGCTAATCCTTCAAATGCCATTCATGCCGCCTCCTAATCCAATATTTCAAGATCATCAATGAGTTTTAAACAATGAGAAGAATCGATTGATGGCTCTTCTATTTTTTGTCTGAGTTGGTCAAGAATCTCGTTGCGTTCTTGAAATTTCTTAAATAATAAAAGCTTTTCTTCGTACTCCTCGATCATGGCCTCTGTCCTCTTAATGTTATCGTACACTGCCTGCCGGCTAACATTATATTCCTCAGCGATTTCACCTAAAGAGAAATCATCCAGATAATAGAGGGACATATAGCTTCTCTGCTTAGGAGTTAACAAAGATTGATAAAAATCGTAGAGATAATTCATTCTGGTCGTTTTCTCCAGCACGGATATCCCTCCTTGTTAAGTGAAAAACCTTTACATATGAAGAATACAGTGTTTACGGGCGATTGTCAAGGTTAGTAACGGATTTTTCATAGAGAAAAGTAGTGCAGCCTGCCAGACTGAATCTAATAGTCTGGCAGGCTGCCCCTGAGGATCATGATTTATTCTTCTTCATCAACGAGGGTTGAGAATAAGCCATAAACATACTTTTCAGCATCGAACGGTTGGAGGTCATCCATTTTTTCTCCCAGACCCACATATTTCACGGGGATTTCGAGCTCGTTCCGGATTGCAAGCACGATTCCGCCTTTAGCGGTCCCATCAAGCTTCGTCAGGACGATACCTGAGACATTTGTTGCTTCTTTAAAGGTTTTTGCCTGCACCATGGCATTTTGACCTGTGGTTGCGTCAAGAACGAGTAATACTTCGTGAGGGGCTCCTGGTATTTCTCTTTCAATGACCCGTTTCACCTTTTCGAGCTCTTTCATCAAATTCACTTTGTTTTGCAATCTTCCTGCCGTATCACAAATGAGTATGTCCGCCTTTTTCGCTTTGGCAGATTGGACGGCATCGAACATCACAGCCGCAGGATCGCTTCCCGCCGCCTGCTTAATGACAGGGACCCCGACACGTTCACCCCATACTTCAAGCTGCTCGATGGCTCCTGCACGGAAAGTATCGCCTGCAGCAAGAACAACATTTTTGCCCTGCTCCTTGAACATATGAGCCATTTTCCCGATGGTCGTCGTCTTCCCTACCCCATTCACACCGACAAATAGTAATACCGTCAGTTGATCGTCTTGAATATTCAGGCTGCTGTCCTCTTCGCGATCGCCCTGGTAGATCTCAACAAGCTTCTCTGAAATGACGGATTGGACATCTTCCGTATCTTGAATATTCTTTCGCTTCACTTCAAGTTTAAGTTCATCAATGAGCTCCATGACGGTATCAAATCCGACATCCGCTCCGATCAGGATTTCTTCCAGCTCTTCAAAGAATTCTTCATCGATTTTACGGTATCTGGCCACCAGGTCATTAACCTTTGACGTGAAGTTGTTTCTTGTTTTACTTAACCCATCTTTAAATTTCTCTGTGACATTATCACTGGACTGCGTAAATTTATCTTTAAGCTTCTTAAAAAAACTCACTTTTCCACACCCTTATTTAAGTTTCAAGTAGTTCCTTTGTTTCCTGTAGCCTGACTGATACCAGTTTAGACACTCCGGATTCCTGCATCGTGACCCCGTACAATACATGGGCTTCTTCCATGGTACCTTTACGGTGGGTGATGACAATGAATTGTGTTTCATCACTGAATTTCTTTAAATATTGACTGAATCTCTGGACATTCGCCTCGTCGAGGGCTGCTTCCACTTCATCCAGTATACAGAATGGGACAGGGCGGATCTTTAAAATGGAAAACAGCAGTGCAATGGCAGTCAGAGCCCGTTCCCCACCTGACATAAGCCCCAGGTTCTGCAGCTTCTTCCCGGGCGGCTGAGCTACTATATCCACACCGGTGTTGAGCAGATCAGATGGATCGGTCAGCTTCAACTCTGCTCTTCCACCACCGAACAATGCCTTGAATACACCTTCAAATTCCTTTTGTATGCTTGTAAAGGTTTGATCAAAACGTTTGATCATTTCGGTGTCCATTTCATTAATGACCAGGTAAAGGGTGTCCTTCGCTTCCGACAGATCATTCTTCTGATCAACCAAGAATTCGTATCTTTCCTTCACTCGTTCGTATTCATCAATCGCACCCAGATTGACGGTCCCGAGCTCTTCGAGTGCTAATTTCACAAGTTTCACTTTTTTCCTAGCCTCTTCCACCTCAATGGAGAGGGGGTAGTCCTGCTTCGCGGCTTCAAATGAAAGCATGTATTCATCCCGTAAATGATCAAGACGGTTCTCAAGTTCTACATCAAGACGATTGATTTTCACTTCCTCGTCCCGCAGAGCACCGACCAAGCCTTTATGAAGACGCTTCAATTCTTTTAACTCCACCTCTTCATCATCGACAATCTGTTGAAGCTTGGAGCGCTCGTCCCTGCGCACAGCAATCAACTTGGACGTTTCTTCCTTTTGCACGGCACACTCTTCTGCTTTGATTCCGAGTTGCTCTTCACCCGAGAAGTTATCCTTCATTTCTGTCTGCAGCCATTCCAGGTCATCCTGGAGACTTATCTGTCGCCTGTTTGTCTCAGCCATCGTATCCTGCACCCTGTTCAGCTGCTGTCGGCTGTTCACAAGCTGTTCATTCCGTGCGGCAAGATTCGCTTTAATGTCACTGATTTCATTCAATAACGTGTCTTTGGACGTCCGTTCACTATTTTTCTGTAGAGTCAGCTCATTAATCTTTTGATCAAGCTGGGTAACCTCTTCCCCTATCTTCTTGAGAGAAGCTTCCAATTCTTTCGCTCTGGAATCATGCTTTTCTTTGATTGACGTAAAATCCTTTTTCTCCAGGTCATATAGGGAAAGTCTTTCATCCAGGTTCTGCTGGGAAAGTTCAATTTCACGCAGTTGGGAGAGGAGTTCCTGTTCCTTGAGGCGCAATCTCTCCCCTTTCACTCTCAATTCTTCGAGTTTCTTCTCACGAAAACTGCTTTCTTCTTTAAGTGATTTCACTTGGGCTTGAAGCTGTTCTGTCTGAACTTCCATACTGGAAAGCTTTTCTTTCATCTCTTCCAGTTCCCCTTTTCTTGATAGAAGGGAATTTTTCTTCTGTTTCACCGTACCTCCGGACATGGATCCCCCGGGATTGACAACGTCCCCATCCAGCGTAACAAGCCGGTAACGATATTGAACAAGCTTCGCAATTTCATTCGCACCCTTTAGATCCTTTGCGATGATGACATTACCCACAAGGCTTGAAATCACCATTTGAAAGCGATCTTCAAAATGCAACAGATCAGCCCCCGCGCCTACAAAGGAAGGATGCCCTTTCAGCATATTCTTCTGGCTTTCAGGTATGGATTTCCCTTTGATTACGTTCATCGGCAGGAACGTGGCACGGCCATATTGATGTTTCTTCAAAAAGGCAATGGCTTTACGGCCGGCTTCTTCTGTATCGACTACGATATGCTGCATCGAAGCGGCCAGAGCAGTTTCCATAGCCGTTTCATATGATTTAGGAACCGTTATAAGCTCCGCTACCGCCCCTTGAATACCTGTTAATTGACCCGAACGCTCTTTCAGGACCTCTTTTACCCCCTGGAAGAAACCTGAATAGTCTTCTTCCATTTCTTCGAGCATTTCTTTCCTGGACTTCGCTTGTTGCAGGAATTGAAACGCCTGATAAAGCGTTTTCTCCTGCTTTTCATATTTGGATTTCACGGATTCAAGCTTCTTTTGCTCCTCACGATATAAGAAGATGTGCTCATCGATCTGTTCTTTTTGCTCTTGAAGTTCTTTCGTCCGTTCCCTGTGACGCAAATGGAGTTCGTCACGTTGAGAAACATACTTTTTATTTTCCGCTTCTAATCGACCGCTGCGACTGGATTGCTGTTCCAGCTGCTGTTTAAGATACTGAATCTCATTTTTTGCAGAGGCCTGTTGATTGAGCTTTTCAATGTAATCACTTTTAAAAGATTCAATCACATCTTCAATATTTTCGTTATAGTGTTTGAATTGATTCTGCTTCGTGACAAGGAGTTCTTTTAAACCGGACACCTCGGAATCGATCCTCTTGAAGTCGCGTTTTGCTTTTTCTTTTTCAGAAACTAAACGTTCGATTTGATTTTCAGCTTCTTCAATCGATTGCTTCAACTGAGATTCATTGGTGGACGAATTTTTCTTCCGCTCTACCAGTACTTGCTTTCTCCCCTCAAGTTTCTCTAATTCTTCACTTGTTGAAAGGAGCACTTCCTGTAAATTTGAAATCGACTCATCCAGAGCCGCAATTTTATCCCTTGTTTGTGTCAGGACGGCTTCTTTCTTCTGAATTCGGGAGGAAAGGACCAATTCTTCCTGTCCATGCTGTTCGAATTCTGCACTCAGCTTCTCCCACTGCTTATGTAAGTCCTCAATATCATACACAGTCAAGGCAACTTCGAACTTCTCAAGTTCCTCTTTCTTCTCCAGATAATCACGTGCCATGGAAGCCTGGAGCTTCAGGGGTTCTACCTGTCCTTCTAATTCATGAAGGATGTCATTCACACGATTGAGATTTTCTTGGGTTTCAAATAGCTTATTTTCAGCTTTTTTCTTCCGTGATTTATACTTCAATACCCCGGCAGCCTCTTCGAAGATGGTTCTTCTTTCTTCCGGCTTACTGTTCAGGATTTCTTCCACTTTGCCCTGACTGATAATCGAGAAAGCTTCTTTTCCTAACCCTGAATCCATGAACAGTTCTATGATATCCTTCAACCTGCACGGCTGTTTATTCAATAGATATTCACTATCTCCCGAACGGTAGACTCTCCTAGTGACACTGACCTCACTATAATCGATGGGCAGTGCGCCGTCTTCGTTATCCAAGACAAGGGTCACTTCTGCTATATTGAGGGCTTTCCTTGAATCGCTTCCTGCAAAAATGACGTCTTCCATTTTCGACCCGCGCAGGCTTTTGGCTGATTGTTCACCAAGCACCCACCTGATTGCGTCTATAATATTGCTCTTCCCGCTGCCGTTTGGTCCAACGACAGCCGTGACACCCGGGACAAACTCCACGGATATTCTTTCTGCAAAAGATTTAAACCCCATTACTTCTAGTTGTTTGAGGAACATCTTCTTTCCCCCTATTTCGCGTCCAGCTTTTGTTTTAACTTTTCCAGAGCTTTCTGTGCGGCTTTTTGTTCAGCCTCTTTTTTTGACCGGCCATTTCCAATGCCCAACTCTTCATCATTTAAACTCACTCTTGAAATAAACTGACGATTGTGGGCAGGGCCGCTTTCTTCCAGGATACTATATTCGATCATTCCTGCACTGCCCCTTTGAACCAGCTCTTGTAACTGACTCTTATAATCCATCACATGAGAAAAAGCACCGACATTGATTTTTGGGTAGACCACTTTTTCAAGGACAGATATGACTGTTTCTAATCCTTGATCCAAGTATACCGCCCCGATAAACGCTTCAAAGACATCGGCGAGTAAAGCCGGTCTCTCACGCCCCCCCGTCATTTCTTCACCTTTACCCAATAGGATGAGCTCACCGAAATTCAGTTCAATCGAGAACTTCACCAGGGAAGGTTCGCATACAATGGCCGCCCTTAACTTGGTCAGTTCCCCTTCACTCATCATGGGGTATTTCTTGAAAAGAAATTGAGATACCGTTAATTCCAGAACGGCGTCCCCGAGAAATTCTAAGCGTTCATTATCTTCATATGGTTTTCGACGATGCTCATTCACATAGGATGAATGAGTAAAAGCTTGTTTAAGGAGTTTTTCATCTTTAAATTGAATTCCCATTTGATTTTGAAATGTCTTGAATTTCAAATCATTTTTATGTTTAGATAATCCGTTACTTCTGTTTTGCTTCCGCATCAGGCACTCCACCTTGCTAATATGTTCTCATTGTATACTAATCAAGTTTATTCTAAAAAAATCATTTACGCAAAAAATTTCTTGAACAATGAAGTTAGAACACAAATAAACTTGGTAGGGGTCAGACCCCTACCAAGTTTCAAATGGTTAGAATATAAGATGGATCACCCATCTCTCTATTCAATCTAACGATTAAGCCTTTGCTTGTATGTAGTTCACAGCATCACCTACTGTGCCGATTTTTTCAGCATCATCGTCAGAAATTTCCATGTCAAATTCATCTTCAAGTTCCATAACCAGCTCAACTACATCAAGGGAGTCAGCTCCTAGATCTTCTTTGAAAGAAGCTTCAAGAGTTACTTGAGATTCATCTACACCTAGACGATCAACGATAATTTTTGTTACACGATCTAATACTTCTGCCATTTTTGTCACCTCCCCTCAAGTATTATAGAGCATTTCCACCTCTAATGAAAAGAGTATACATGAAAACGATGAATAAATTATTTCATTCTTCCCGTTACATGACCATTCCGCCGTCAATATGAAGCGTTTGCCCAGTCATATACGATGCGGAATCGGATGCAACAAATGTCACTACTTTCGCAATATCCCCCGGAGCGCCAAAACGGCTTAACGGGATTTGTTTTAACATTTCACTCCGTACATCTTCAGGAAGCTGATCAGTCATATCCGTCGAAATGAAGCCAGGGGCAACGGCATTCACTGTGATTCCACGGGGAGCAAGTTCTCTAGCTGTCGTTTTCGTCAAACCGATCACACCTGATTTGGCTGCTACATAATTTGCTTGTCCAGGATTCCCGCTCACTCCGACAATGGATGAAATATTGATGATACGACCACTTCTTTGTTTCATCATTTGACGTGTAACGGCCTTCGTGCACAGAAATACACCTTTCAGGTTGATGTTGATGACATCATCCCATTCTGTTTCTTTCATTCTCATCAACAGATTATCCTTGGTGATGCCGGCATTGTTCACAAGGATATCGATGGACCCAAATTCACCAATCGTTTCCTTCACCATTGCCTGGACACCTTCAGCATCCGATACATTACATTGTACGGCGATTGCTTCTCTTCCCATACTCTTGATTTCATCCACGACTTCGTTTGCTTTCGCTTCACTACCGGCGTAATTCACGGCGACATGACAGCCTTCACGGGCAAGTTCAAGAGCGATCTCCCGTCCTATTCCTCGGGATGCTCCTGTCACAAGTGCCACTTTACCTTCTAAATTCATTTAAGCTTCCTCCTTCAGCGCTTGAATGGTTTGTTGTAAGGACGCTTCATCTTGAACTGCATATGTCTTCACACGTCTGTTCACTTTTTTCACTAAACCTGAAAGGACTTTACCTGGTCCTACTTCGATGAATGTATCCACACCTAATTCAAGAAGCTTCCCGACCGTATCTTCCCATTGTACGGGCGAGTACAATTGTTCAATCAATAAACGCTTGATCTCTTCACGTCCTGTTACAGGCTCTGCCGTCACATTCGCAATGACGGGTACTACTGCATCTTTGATCGTGATCGAATCCAGGATTGAAACGAACTGTTCAGCAGCCGGTTTCATCAATTGGGAATGGAAAGGGCCACTTACCTGAAGTGGGATGACCCGCTTCGCTCCGGCTTCCTTCGCTTTCTCTGAAGAGAGCTCGACTCCCTTTACCGTACCTGAAATGACAATCTGACCCGGACAATTCAAGTTCGCAAGTCCAACTGGATGACCCTCATCCGTCACAAGGTCTGTCACTTCTTTCAATGGTTCCCTGCCCAAACCAAGGACGGCCGCCATCGTTCCTTCTCCGCTTGGTACTGCTTCTTCCATGAATTCCCCTCTTTTACGAACGGTATACACAGCATCTTCAAATTCGATGGCACCTGCAGCCACCAGGGCAGAATATTCCCCTAAGCTGTGACCCGCTGTGTAATCTGCCGTAATGCCCTCGGCTTCCAGTCGCTCAAGGATGGCCATGCTGGTCGTCAGGAGAGCCGGCTGAGCATTCGTTGTCTCTGTAAGCTCTTCCTGGGGACCATCAAAGATGATTGTTGAAAGCTTGGTGTCCAATCGTTCATCGGCTTTATTGAAATAGGATTTCACATCAGGATATTGCCCGGCTAATTCTTTCCCCATCCCCACTGTTTGGGAACCTTGGCCAGGAAAGATAAACGCGATTTTATTCATATTATTCCACACTCCCCTTAATAGCATCTTTTATCGTATTGGAAACGTCGTGTTTCACCATTTCCCTTGCTTGTCTCATGGCATTGTACAGGGCCACTTCATTGGAAGAACCATGAGCTTTGATGACCGGTGCCTTCAGGCCGAACAGACCGGCCCCACCGTACTCTGTATAATCGAGCATATTCTTTAATTGCTTCAGGTCATTCTTCACCAGTCCTGCGGCAAGCTTGTTTTTCGTTGAGGACGTGAACGTTTTTTTCAACATGGAGAAGACGGACAGGGCAGTCCCCTCAATGGTCTTCAGGACCATATTCCCGGTAAAACCATCCGTTACAACAACATCAGCCGGCCCGTCCAGCAGGTCTCTGGACTCTACATTCCCTACAAAATTGACAGGAAGCTCTTTTAATAATTGGAACGTTTTCTTTGTTAATTCATTTCCCTTTTTATCTTCCGTACCAATATTCAATAAGCCCACACGCGGGTTATTGATCCCTCTCACTTTCTCGGAATAAATGCTTCCCATGACTGCGTATTGTGCAAGATGCTCAGGTTTCGCATCGACATTCGCACCAAGGTCAAGCATGAGGAATCCCTTTCCATCAAGGGTCGGAAGGGTCGGTGCCAATGCAGGCCGCTCAATCCCGTCAATTCTCCCTACAATGAACAATCCCGCCGTCATAAGGGCACCTGTATTTCCTGCTGAAATACAGGCATCCGCTTCCCCATTTTTCACGGCTTGGGCCATCAGTACCATCGAAGCATTCTTCTTTCGTTTCACCGCTCTGACAGGTTCATCCGTACCTTCGATCTGTTCATCGGTGTGGACGATCGTCAGGCGTTCTTCCGGGGTGATATACTGTTTGATCTGCTTTTCATCCCCGTATAAAAGCACTTCAATATCATTAAATTCACGTAATGCCCGCTTCACTCCAAGAACGATTTCTTTCGGGGCGTGGTCTCCGCCCATTGCATCAACGGCTAATTTCATCTACTCTTCATCCTTTACAGATTTTTTAGAGCGATACATTTCAAATTCACCGGTAAACACGAGCTCACCACCGACTAAACTTTGAACTTCTACCGTTGTTCGGTCTTTTTGATCTTTCATATGTATCACTTTCGCTTTCGCCACCACCCGATCCCCTTCCTTTACGGGTCGGGTAAAACGGATGTTCGACTTCGCAGTTAATGCCAAGTCGTCATTTATGACAGCCACTGCAAGGGAATTTGCCTGCGCAAACAAGTGGTGCCCCCTCGCAATCCCATTCCTGATGAACACATGCTCACGCTTCACATCAAAAATGGATATCGCACTTTGATCCAGCTCTATATCAATAATTTCTCCAATAATCTCTTCAATAGGCAACGACTTCACTTCGTCTTCAAACGATTTCTCTGCAACGTACTTAATTCGTTCACGAAGCTCGGGTATCGATAATTCCATTCGATCCAACCGGATTGTCTGGACGCTTACACGAAACCGTTCAGCCAATTCTTCATCTGTAATAAAAGGATTCACTTTGATTGTGTCAGTAAGGTTTCCCTGTCTTTCTTTTTTCGAAAGTCTCAATTTAAACACCGTCCAGTATTAGTACTAGGTACTAATAGTAGTATATAATCTAAAAAAGCAGATTGCAAGAAATAATCTCACAATCTGCCTTTCTAGTCCAGCTTTTCACCCTCTAAGATTCCCGATCCGGATAAATACTCCCTGAGGGGTTCAAACTCTGGATCACTCCAAAATTGAGCGGATGCGATCAACGCTTGAGCATCATCCCTAGCTACTTCCAGCGCACGGTAATCGTGCACCATGTCTGCTACTTTAAACTCCGGGAGCCCACTCTGCTTTCTGCCGAAGAAGTCACCCGGGCCCCTCAGTTCGAGATCTTTTTCACTAAGGACAAAACCATCATTCGTTTCTGTCATGATTTTCATGCGCTCTTTCCCGACTTCGGTCTTCGGTTCCGCAAGGAGGATACAATACGATTGATGTTCACCACGCCCTACCCTTCCTCTCAATTGATGAAGCTGACTCAATCCGAATCGTTCCGCATCATAGATGAGCATGAAGGTAGCATTGGGCACGTTCACTCCGACCTCAACCACCGTGGTGGAAACAAGTACTTGCAGGTGATTCGCACTGAATTCCCTCATGACTCCATCCTTATCCTCAGGATGAAGTCTCCCGTGCATCAGACCGACTTTATAACGCCCTTCAAAATAGTGGACCAATTGATTATAGACATCAATGGCATTTTGCACATCCAGTTTGTCAGACTCCTCGATCAATGGACAAATCACATAAGCCTGGCGTCCCTGGTCTAACTCCTTATCCATAAACGAAAGGACCCGTGACAGCATATCCGCTTTCGCCCAATAGGTTTCTATCGACTTCCTGCCTGCAGGCATTTGATCGATGATACTCACATCCATCTCACCAAATACGGTGATGGCAAGTGTTCTCGGGATCGGAGTCGCAGTCATGAATAATACATCAGGACTTTCCCCTTTTTCCCTGAGGACCCTTCTTTGGTTGACACCAAACCTGTGCTGTTCATCGGTGACGACGAGGCCCAGATGCTTGAATTCGACTTCTTCCTGAATGAGTGCGTGGGTACCAATGAGAATATCAATCTCGCCCTCTTTCAGTTTATCCAATAAAAGACGACGCTTCTTCCCTTTTACAGAGCTGGTTAGAAGTGCAACGGAAAGCCCCATCGGCCCCAGCAGTTCACTGAGGGAATTCGCATGCTGTTCCGCCAGTATTTCAGTCGGGACCATTAATGCTCCCTGATAACCAGCTGTTACACTTGAATACAGCGCAATGGCGGATACGACTGTCTTGCCGGATCCCACATCCCCTTGGAGAAGTCGATTCATGCGAAAAGGAGATTTCATATCCGCTGAAATCTCATTCACCACCCGCTTTTGCGCATCGGTCAATGGGAATGGTAAAGAATCAATGAACGATTTGACTTTCTCCAAATCATAATGTTGAGACATGCCGCTTGAATGTTCCCGTTCGAACTTTCTCAGAGCCTGCATCTTCAACTGAAACAACAGGAATTCTTCATAAACAAACCGCCTTCTTGCCTGCTTCATATCTTCGGTGGAATCAGGAAAGTGAAGATGATACAGGGCATCTTTCCGACTTGAAAGCTTATACTTTTCCATTAAATGACCAGGAAGGTTCTCATGGATCAGATGACCGTAATCATTGAAAGCCTTCTTGATGAATTTCCTGAGTGTATTGTTTTTCACCGAGCCTTTCAAGGAATATACAGGTTCAAAATCTCCCTGTTTATCATGAGGGCCAGAGTGAAAAAATTGGGCCGTAATGATTTGCCTGTTTTTATCCCATTTACCAGTCACCGTCACTGTATCATGAAGATTGATTTTCTTTTTCAAATAAGGCTGATTAAAAAACACCGCTTGAACCAGATTCCTCCCTACGAGTATCCGCATGGTCAAACGGGATTTTTTTCTTCCATAAAACATCAGTGCAGGTTCCGAATGAACTTTCCCCTCGACCGTGACGCGTTCATCATGGGCAACTTCTTCCAGGTCCCTGAGGCGGTAATCCTCATAGCGGTAAGGCAGATATTCTAACAGATCCAGAACGGAATGTATCCCCATTGCATTAAGCTGTAAAGCTGTTTCTTCACCTATCCCCTTAATGTTCTGGATTGTCAGTCCTTCATTATGAGTCTTCACGTTTATTCAGGGAAACCCCAAAGATTTTCGCTTCAAGCTCTCTGCCTGTCGGCGTAGCCGCCAGTCCCCCTTGAGCCGTTTCACGAAGAGCTACAGGCATGGTTTGACCGATCTTGTACATAGCGTCGATCACTTCATCACACGGAATACGGCTCGTGATACCTGCAAGGGCCATATCCGCCGCAACCATGGCATTGGCAGCTCCCATAGCATTCCGTTTCACACAAGGTACTTCCACCAGTCCCGCAACAGGATCACACACGAGACCCAGCATGTTCTTCAAAGTGATCGCCATGGCTTCTGCTGATTGACCAGGGGTCCCCCCGGCCATCTCCACGATGGCAGCCGCAGCCATACCGCTTGCTGATCCAACTTCTGCCTGACAGCCGCCAGCCGCACCTGAGATGGAAGCATTATTCGCCACCACGAAACCAAAGGCACCGGATGCAAATAAGAAGCGGATCATCTCATCTTTAGTTGGATTCAACTTATTCTTGACAGCAAACAGTGTCCCGGGGACCACTCCGGCAGATCCTGCAGTTGGTGTGGCACAAATTGTTCCCATCGCCGCATTCACTTCGTTCGTTGCCACGGCTTTACTCACCGCATCCAAAATCGTATCACCACACAGGGAACGACCTGAATCAATATATTTCTGTAATAACACGGCATCACCGCCTGTAAGTCCTGAATGGGACTTGACCCCTTCAAGACCCCTGGCTACTGCCTGCTCCATCACTTCCAGGTTTTTCTCCATCTGACTATAAACCTGTTCAAATGTTTTTCCCGTAAACTCTATTTCCTGTTCGATCATAATGTCAGAAATTTTCTTGTTCTGACTTTCTGCAAGTTCAACCAATTCTGCAACATTTCGAAACATGTAAATACCCTCCTCTTTATGTAAACGCTATCATTATTGTAATTGATTAATCAGAAATGCGTGTTACTTGTGTGATGTGCGGCAGTGATGTCAATTCGTTTATCACGGCTTCATCTATCGGTTGATCGACCTCGATGGTCATCAAAGCCATTTGTCCTTTTTCTTTCCGGGACACATCCATATGCCCAATGTTCAGCTGATGCTTGGCAATGACATTGGAGACAGAAGCAATCGCTCCGAACCGGTCATCATGAACTACAAGTATTGCGGGATGATGGCCTGAGAGTTTAAGTTCAAAGCCGTTAAGTTCAATGATTTCAACCTTCCCTCCACCAATTGAAATACCGACCAACTCGATTTCACCTTGATCGTCCCCCATGCGGATGCGGGCTGTATTCGGATGATCCGTGATGGCATCTTCTTCTTTAAATTTGATCTTTATCCCTTTTTCCTTCGCTACATTGATCGATTCGATAATTCGTTCATCATATGTATCATAATCGAGGATACCTCCGACTATGGCTACGTCTGTTCCATGACCCTTGTACGTTTTTGCAAACGATCCATAAAAGGAGATGGTCGCCCATTTTGGTTCACGGCGAAACAGGTTTCTTGCTATTCTTCCTATTCTGGCAGCACCAGCCGTATGAGAACTCGATGGTCCAATCATCACAGGACCGATTATATCAAATACACTTTTGTATTTCATGTCTTTTCCCCCTCACCTAACATCCGATTTCTACTACCATTCTAACATAATTGAAGGGGACAAACTCCTTTTAGAGCTGCCCCCTTCCTTTAATCCTTATTCAACTGAGAATATATAGGAGTAAAGTGGTTGTTTACCATTATGTACTTCCACTTCTACATCTTCATAGTGTTGTTCCACATACTCTCTGAGTGACTCAACATCCTCTTCGGTCACATCTTCCCCGTATAGAATCGTCAAGATCTCAGAGTCAGCATCAAGCATTGTCTCCAATAGGGTTTGAGCAGACTTTTGACGGTCCGAATCCGAAACGACAATCTTGCCTTCTTCAATTCCCATAAAGTCATCTTTTGAAATCGAAACGCCATCGATGGACGTATCTCTCACAGCAAATGTGACTTGGCCCGTTTTTACCTGTTTCGATGCCTCGGTCATCAACTGTTTATTGTCTTCAACAGAAGCTGATGGATTAAAGGCAAGTAACGCAGCCATTCCCTGCGGTACGGTCTTCGTCGGGACAACGGCTACTTCCATTTCAAGAACTTCAGCCGCTTGTTCGGCAGCCATGATGATGTTCTTGTTATTCGGCATGATGATGACTTTCTTCGCATTCACTTCTTCTACTGCTTTCACGATATCCTCCGTACTCGGATTCATCGTCTGACCGCCTTCGATGACAGAAGTTGCGCCGATACTCTTAAATAATTCGGCAATCCCTTCACCCATTGATACAGTCACGATGGCAAATTCGACTTCCTTGGCCGGAATCGGAGCCTCTGCTGCAGCAGGCTTGGATTCTCCTACAATGCTGCTGTGCTGCTGTCTCATATTTTCAATTTTAATATTGATAAGACTTCCGTATTGATGTCCATACGTCAATACATCCCCCGGCTGTTCGGAGTGGATATGTACTTTGGCTAATTCATCGTCACTGATGACAAGCAGAGAATCACCGAACTTGCTTAAATCCTGGCGAAAGTCTTCTTCTACAAATGACTGCTTATCACTTTCGAATCGGACCATGAATTCGGTACAATATCCAAATTCAATATCTTCTGTACTCATGAAATCCTGTGCCGCCTTATGATGCTCTGCGCTCACAAGATCATTCATGGATGGCAGTGACGCCTGATCCGAAACCTTTTCCCCTTTAAGCTCTGCAAGGAACCCTTCATAAACGAACAGAAGTCCCTGACCTCCACTATCGACTACTCCCACTTCCTTCAATACAGGAAGTAAATCAGGTGTACGATTCAATGAAGCCTGCGCTTCATCCACAATTGCCTGCATAAGCTTCACGAAATCACTTTCAGTCTCTGCTACAGAAACACCTTTTCTCGCAGCCTCTTTCGCAACCGTTAGAATCGTTCCTTCCACAGGTTTCATAACCGCTTTATAAGCCGTTTCCACCCCTGTTTGAAGTGCATTGGCAAACTCTGCACTTGATAAGGATTCTTTCCCTTCAATCGCTTTACCAAAGCCTCTGAACAATTGGGATAAGATAACACCTGAGTTACCTCTTGCTCCCATCAATAATCCTTTTGAAAGGGCAGTAGCCACATTTCCAATATGATCTTGAATATGGTTTTGAACTTCCTTTGCACCGGAAGTCATTGATAAATTCATATTTGTTCCAGTATCACCATCAGGAACAGGAAAAACGTTCAGCGCGTCAACCAGCTGCGCATTGGCAGATAATTTGGTGGCACCTTGTATCACCATCTGGGCAAAACGTTTTCCTTCCAAAGATGTAATCGACACGAATCTTCCTCCTCACTACGGGTTCGTGACACGAACCCCCTGCACAAAAATATTTACTGAATCTACCGCCAAGCCGACGGTCTTATCAAGAGTATATTTAACCTTGGATTGTACATTATGGGCAATCTCAGAAATTTTTGTACCATAACTCACAATAATATACATATCAATATGTACTTCCTCTTCATCTTGACGAACGATCACTCCGCGAGTGAAATTTTCTTTACGTAAGATATCTGTGAAACCGTCTTTAATTTGGTTCTTTGAAGCCATTCCAACAATTCCGTAGCAATCCACCGCTGCACCTCCAGCAATCATTGCAATGACATCATTCGTAATATCAATTTGTCCGTACTGCGTTTTCAATTCGATGGACATGGAATGTTTTCCCCCTTTAATTACATGCTTGGCTAAAAACATTTTACTATAAGTATACTGTTTTTGAAAGCTAAACTATTATCACAAGCGTCATTTGTTGGGTTTACCCTCTATTTTTTCCTGATTATTCAAAGATTAATCATCGGCTTCATTAATGGATCTGCCAATGGAAAAGGCTGCTAATGAAAAAAGACGCCTGCATTAGGCGCCTTCCCATTTTTAAGTATTATACGCGTTCTACTTTACCAGATTTCAACGCTCTTGCAGAAACCCATACTTTCTTAGGCTTTCCGTCCACAAGAATTCGAACTTTTTGCAGGTTTGCACCCCAAGTACGCTTGTTCGCATTCATTGCGTGAGAGCGAGCGTTACCTGAGCTGGCTTTACGGCCTGTTACTACGCATTGTTTTGCCATAATATATTCCCTCCTCACTAACAAGAAGCTGAAGTTAATTTCAGTTCCACATTTCGCTTATTATCATAAAGATACTTTAATAATTTATCACACTACTTTCCATAATGCAATACTACAATTAAAACCTTTCAAGAAAAAATACTTTACACACCGAAAAGCGGAAGCGGCTTGGTAGGCCCGCCAAGCATAAGGCGAATCAACCGGAATGGCGTTCTTTGCCATTTTGGTTGATTTGACTTATGACCTCGAGGGTCTAGCCGCCGGAGCTGGACAAATCGAAAAGCGGAAGGGGCTCGCCCTGAGGCGACAAGCATAAGACGAACTAGCCGGAAAGGCGCTTTTTGCCTTTTTGGTTAGTTTGACTTATGACCTCGAGCCTCAAGCCCCTGGAGCTGGACATCTCGAAAAGCGGAAGGGGCTCGCCCTGAGGCGACAAGCATAAGACGAACTAACCGGAAAGGCGCTTTTTGCCTTTTTGGTTAGTTTGACTTATGACCTCGAGCCTCAAGCCCCTGGAGCTGGACATCTCGAAAAGCGGAAGGGGCTACTTCTCGGTCAGGAGGAGATCACGTTAAGCAACAGAACTGATAAATAACCGGAAAAATTCCGCTTATCTGGAAATTACCCTTTAAAAAGGATGGAATAGCCGGAAAAATTCCGCCTATCCACTCACATCACGCTAAAATGGATGATGTATCTGTTCATAAGCGGAAAAACTTCCCTTATTAACCTCAATATTAAGGTTCATCCTGAATGTAACCGGAAAAACTCCGCTTATTTTTTGCCTGCTCCAAAGATGCCCCCTCTTTCCTCTCTATATCAACCGTAAAAAAAAGAAGATGGCACCAATGCCATCCCCAACAAACCATTTATTCTTTTTTAAACGTTCCTAACATCGCCCTCACAAGTCCACCCAAGAATTTCGGTAATTTAATTGTATAAAAGCGCATTTAAAGTCCCTCCCCACAATCTAAAGAACGTAATGTTTCGCTTGACAACAGTTCAGTCTATTCAAGCAGTTTCAGTTAAGTACATCTTCTTTTCTGCCTGGTCACGAGAAGCTTTAATCACTGCTTCTTATCACCATTAATATGCCATTTGAAAAGGAAAAAGTACCAGATGATTGTATAAGTTCATTACTAATACATAGTGTGGATCCTCTTGAAATATTCCGATTTTTTAATGGATATTTAAAGCCGGTGAGGGTGATCCCTTCCACATTTTCGGTGACGGGAACAAAGGAAATATACTGTAATTCCGGGCTTTTTTCAACGGTATGCTCCCCGGGTTGGGAAAGGGATAATCGATTTTGCACGTCGATCATTTCTACTTTAATGCGAGCTTCTAAAAGTTTCGGAGTCATTAATAATTGCAGGTTTCCCATGAAGTGATCAAGTCGTCCCCCGGTGGCACCGAAGATAAAAATTTCATCTGGTTTCTGATCGATTGCCCAGTTCAGGGCAAGCTCCAGGTCCGTCTCGTCCTTTTCCGGCTGATAGCGATTGACTTCCACGACTTTTTCCTGGATCAGTTCCCACTCTTCCTTGTTGACTGAATCAAAATCTCCGAATGCAATGGACGGTTCGATCCCCTGCTCCAATAATGTGTATACTCCACGATCCACGCCAACCCATAAGACTTCATCACTCCAAAATTTGTCCAATTCCGGTATGTACCGATTCGGTCCGCCGGCAACGATATTGATTTCCATTTCCTCCACTCCCATTTTATAAAAATAGGCTGACCCTAAGGATCAGCCTTCGTCTCTTATACGAGAGATTTCTTCAACTCTTCGATTGCTGCCCCTCGGTCACTCTTATTGTAGATGGCAGATCCAGCTACAAATACGTCTGCACCCGCTTCAGCACAAACGGCAGCCGTTTCAGGATTGATGCCACCATCCACTTCGATTTCGAGTGAAGGATTGACTTCATTTGCCCATTCACGGATCTGCTTGATTTTCGGTACGACGGACGGGATGAATGATTGCCCGCCGAATCCAGGGTTCACGGTCATCAAGAGAACCATATCAACATCTTGCAAGACAGGTCTGATCGATTCTGCGGGAGTACCTGGATTCAGGACGACACCCGCTTTAACCCCTTTGCCTTTGATCATTTGGATCGTTCTATGCAAATGGGGGTCTGCTTCTACATGGACGGTGATATAGTCCGCTCCCGCATCGGCAAAAGCTTCGATGTATTGGCTCGGGTTTTCAATCATGAGATGTACGTCCAACGGTAACGTTGTTAGTGGACGGATCGCTTTTACAATCATTGGCCCGAGCGTAATATTCGGTACGAAGTGACCATCCATGACGTCTACATGGATATAGTCCGCTCCCCCTTTTTCAACATCTTTGATTTCATTGCCCAGCTCTGCAAAATTGGCAGAAAGAATGGATGGTGCGATTTTCATATTTCAGTACCTCGGCTTTCTTTCTTTTATTTCTTTATGGAAAGTCAAATAGTGATCGTAGCGGTAATCAGGAATCCTCCCCGCTTCAACGGCGGATTTCACTGCACATTTCGGTTCATTGATATGAAGACAGCCCCTGAATTTACACTCTTCGGCTACTTCGACCATTTCCGGGAAACAATTCGGCAGCTCTTCTATTTCAAGGTCTGAAAACTCCAGTGAACTAAATCCTGGTGTATCGGCGACTAACCCATCTTTAATATCGATGAGCTCCACATGGCGGGTCGTATGTTTCCCCCGTCCCAAGTGGGCAGAAATCATGGCAGTCTTCAACTCCAGTTCAGGGTTCAGGGCATTCAGCAAAGATGATTTTCCTACTCCCGATTGCCCGGCAAAAACGGAAATTTTATCCTTTAAATAAGGAGTTAATTCCTCCACCCCATGCTCTGTTTTAGAAGAAGTCATCAGCACTTCATACCCAAATGAGCGGTATTCAGACACATATTGTTCGATCTTGTTTGCCTGGTCCGGGGAAAGGAGGTCCATCTTTGTCACACAGATAAGCGGTTCGATCTCTTTGCTCTCCACCAACACCAGAAAACGATCCAGAAGCGCAGGACTGAAATTCGGTTCACTGGCTGAAAAGACCAGAATCGCCTGATCGACGTTTGCGATGGGAGGGCGTACCAATTCATTCTTCCGTTCCAATACCTTCAGAATGTACCCATCCGTTTTGTTCTCTGCTTGAAACTCGACATAATCACCAACAAGGGGCGTAATTTTATTTTTTCGGAAATTGCCCCTGCCCCTGCATTGCGTCACACTGCCTTCTGAGAGCACATAGTAAAATCCACTCAATGCTTTTACGATTTTTCCTTCAGGCATTCGAAACCTCCTATTCAAAACGTTTATCTAAATTGTTCATTATCTTCATTATGTATCATTACCATTATAAATGAAAATAAGAGGACTGTCCCGTAGGTTCTTTAAAAACCCGGGTACAGCCCCTTGGCAAGTGAATGTTATTCTTCTTTAGGATAATCGACAGTACCTCTTTTATACTCTTTACCATCGACTAAAATAATATATTCCCCTTTTGTTCCTTCTTCTAACGTGAAGGTCATCGTAATGGTCGTATCTTCGTAAATTCCTTGGACTTGGTCTGCATCACTGTCGTCGAGATCACTGTCCTTATCGTCAATGAATACCTCCACGGATTGAGGTTTTCCTTCTTGTCCCTTATATGGGATGAGAATGTCTTCGGTAACCTCCTTAGTCGGTACTTCCTTCGGCGGTTCAGGACCCTTAGACATGATCACATAAACTGTATCACCTTTTGTAATTGGGGTACTTGCCACCGGCTTATGGGAAATCACTTTTCCCTCTTCTACTTCTGAGGAGAATTTTTCACTCTGCACAATGATATTTATCCCTTTTGATGCTTCATATTTATCGAGTGCAGTTTGATCGAACCCTTCTAAGCTGTCTAAATCAAAGGATTCCCGCCCTTTACTGACCGTAAAGGTGATCGTCGTCTCCTCAGCCACGACTTCTTCCCCTGGCGATGGATCCTGATCCAGGATCGTCCCCTGGGCCTCGTCCTCATTAAACTCTTCTTCTTTCTCTACCGTGAATCCTTTTTCCTCTAAATCAGCAGACACTTCTTCAAAGTCCTTGCCGACGTAATCCTCGACTTCCACTTTTTCTTTACCTGTACTGACATAGATATCGACAGCCGATCCTTCATTCGCCATCCGGCCAGCTTTCGGATTGGTCTTGATCACATATTCTTCGGGAATTTCTTCATCGGGTACCTTCTTGGTTTCACCGACCACAAACCCAGCCGATATGATCGTCGAGATTGCTTCGGTTTGATCCATTTCAGAAACGTTCGGTACTTCTATCTCTTTCGGTCCCAATAAACCAGGTACCATCGTGACAGCAGCGACTCCCAACAGGATCAATAAAAAGAATAAACCAATGATCACCATCGGCCACTTCTTCTTACTTTTACCCTTAGGCGGTTTTGTTTTATCTTTTTTACCCTTCTTCCCCTCTTTCACAGGTGGGGTAGGCTTGGTTTTCACGTCGTCTGTCTGGTGATGGACGATTGTATCATCTAAATTTGAGTACGCCTTTTGATCCGTGATGACAGGGATCGCTTTTGTCGCTTCATCATCGAGAGGAACGGCGAATTTGGGTTCATTCATGCGATCGGCATCAAGGGCTGTCGATAAGTCTTCATCCATTTCTTCAAGGCTCTCGTAGCGTCTGAAAGGATCCTTTGCCGTTGCTTTCAGTACGATATTTTCCACACTTTGTGGAATGTCCGGGTTCCACCTTTTTAAGGAAGGTGTTTCCGATTGCAGATGCTTTAAGGCAATCGAGACAGCCGACTCCCCCGAGAAAGGCAATCTGCCCGTCAACAATTCGAACATGACGATCCCGAGTGAATAGATATCCGATTTCTTTGTGGCCATCCCGCCTCTCGCCTGCTCGGGAGAAAGGTAGTGTACCGACCCGAGAACCGAATTGGTCTGGGTGATCGACGTGGCACTGAGGGCCATGGCGATCCCGAAATCGGTTATCTTCACATTTCCTTCTTCATCGAGAAGGATGTTATGAGGCTTGATGTCACGGTGCACGATATGATTCTGATGCGCATGTGACATGGCGATTGTCAGTTGCTTCATGATATCGATCGCCTTGTCGACATTGACAGGCGAGTGTTGCTGTATGTATTGCTTTAAGGTCATGCCATGAACATATTCCATGACGATATAATAGAGGTCATCCTCTTCTCCTACATCATAGATGCTCACAATATTAGGGTGGGCAAGACTAGTAGCAGATTGGGCTTCCCGTTGGAATCGTTTAATGAATTCCTCTTCATTGGCAAAGTCGATCCGGAGCATTTTAATGGCCACTTCACGATCAAGAATCACATCGTGAGCTAAATAGACGTTCGCCATTCCCCCTCCACCGATGAGTTTAATAATTCTGTAACGCCCACTGATGCGCTTACCTTCCATCATGTTATCACCCGCTTTCCGTTTCAGCGGCAAACTCGACAATTACTACGGTAATATTATCTTCACCGCCATATTCATTGGCTAAATGAACGAGCGACTCCCCTTTATTTTCCAAGGAGTGGTCCTGGGCCAATACCTCTTTCATTTCTTTTTCAGAGACTTTATTTGAAAGACCGTCTGAACATAGAAGAATGAGATCTTCCTCTTCGAACATGATCGTTTTAATATCCATTGTAATTGAAGCTTCCGTACCGATTGCTCTTAAAATGACATTTTTTCTCGGATGATGTTCTGCATCTTCCTTAGAAATTTCACCGCTTCTCACCAATTCATTCACAAGCGTATGATCTTCGGTCAATTGATGAAATCCGTTTTCATTCAGGATATACCCTCTGCTGTCACCGATATTGACAATCGTTGCAAATAAAGAAGTACATATGGCTCCGACGAGAGTCGTACCCATCCCTTCGCATTCGGAATTGGATTGAGAATAAGTATATACTTCTTTGTTTACTTCGTTAATAGTTGATTTTAACCAATTTTCTGCTTCATCAGCGGTGTGAAATTTCTCGGTTTTCTCCCATAAGTCCTTTAAGATGGAAATGGTTAGCTCACTGGCAACGTCCCCTGCTCTGTGGCCACCCATCCCATCTGCTACAACAGCTAAATGATCTCCATGCTGATTCACGAATACACCGGCACTATCTTCATTCAGCTGCCGCACTTTCCCTTTGTCCGTAAAATAAACCGTCTTCACTTAGGTCACCTCTTCTCTTCTTCTGCACCTATTTCAAGTAGTTCCTTCTGCACATGACATACTAAAAGGCCTGTTGTTCTTTTACGACTTTTACAGCGGATTTTCCTGCTTTACTTTCAACATTTGCTGAATATCGACTCAATCCTTTTTCAGGAAGCACGAAATATAGAAGCCGTCGCCTCCGAAATCCTGTGGGAAAATTTGCAATTGGTTCCCATCAATGAACGGTCTCACTGCTTCCGGAAGTCGATCGAGTGCATGAAATTCAAAGTCAGGGTGATCACTCAGAAAGGCCGACACGGTACCTTCATTTTCGTTCTGATCCACCGTACATGTGCTATATACCAGTAATCCACCTTTTTTTAGCAAGGGTGCAACTGCCGATAGGATATCAAGCTGGATCTTTTGAAGGGATAGAAGATCTGCCTCTTTCTTTGCATATTTAATATCCGGTTTTCTTCTGAGAACGCCTAGACCTGAGCATGGTGCATCGACCAGTATCCGATCGAAACTTCCCTTTTCAAACTTCTCTCCGGCTTTCCTGCTATCAAGGGCAGCGGTGTGTATATTGGAAAGACCGAGTCGGGAAGCATTTTCGTCGATTAATTTGACTTTATGCTTATGGAGATCCAAGGCATGGACTTCGCCGGTTCCGGAGAGTTTTTCTGCAATATGCGTCGTTTTCCCTCCAGGTGCTGCACACGCATCCAGCACTTTCATCCCTTTTTCAAGCTTTAAAGCATAAGAAACAAGCATGGAGCTCTCATCCTGTATCGTACATAATCCATTACGGTATTCATCTGTTTTCGCAAGGTTCCCCCGAAGAGACTGGACCGCTTCCGGTACGATTAAACTTTCCTGCAATTCATTTCCGCTGTCAGCCAATCGCTGCAAGAGCTCTTCACGGCTGATCCTGGTTGTATTCACACGGGCCGTTTGGTGTGGAGCGATCAAGTTGGTTTCGCACATTTCTTTCGTTTTATCTAAGCCAAATTGTTCTGACCACCTTTTAACAAGCCAGTAAGGATGACTCGTTTCGATGGCAACCCTTTCCACCGGGTCCTTGATGGAGTCGAGAGTCGGAAGGCCTTTTCTCTGTACTGACCTTAATACCCCATTGACTAATCCTGAGATTCCCTTATGTCCTCTCTTTTTGGCGATTTCGACTGCTTCATAGAATACGGCGCGATCCGGGATCCGGTCTAAGTAGACCAGCTGATAAAGGGATAATCTTAGCAATTGACGAACCCAATCGTCCAGCTTCCCCTTGATGAATGGGGCTAAATAGAAATCCAGAGTCATTTTGCGTTGAATGGTCCCGTATGTCATTTCCGTCAATAACCCGATATCCTTACCCGGCAGTTCGTTTTTTTCGATTACTGAATGAAGCAGTAAGTTGCTGTATGATTGATTCTTTTCCACTGCCTCGATGACATCGAGTGCTGCTTCCCGTACGGTTTTATTTCGTTTACTCATGTTCTTCTCCTAACATCAGGCCAGCTTTTAAATGTGCGCCCGCTCCCCTAAGGTAGTCCTTTGCGCTCATCCTTTTCTTGCCGGAAGGCTGTAAATCCGTGATTTTAATCCCCGTTGAATTGCCGGTGGACACAACGAAACCATCCTCTTCAATCCCGATGATTTTCCCGGGTGATGACGGAGTCACGCTCACTTTTTCTCCCCACCATACTTTCATGACAGAGCCGTCTAAAGTGGTATACGCAACCGGCCACGGATGCATTCCCCTGATATGATTGTAGATTTCTTCCCCGTCATGCGTCCAGTCGATCTTCTCTTGTTCACGCTTGATATTCCGGGCAAAGGTCGCTTTTGAATCATCCTGTTTAACCGGGGAGATTTCCCCTGCAAGTAATGGAGGGATGGTTTCAATCAGTAATCGGGCACCTGCCGCACTCAGTTTGTCGTGAAGCGTACCCACATGATCACGTTCTTCGATCTCCACTTCCACTTGGCTGATGATGTCCCCAGCGTCCAGCTTTTCCACCATATACATAATGGTGATGCCTGTTTTCTCTTTTCCCTGGAGAATGGAATAATGGATCGGGGCACCTCCCCGGAGTTCTGGAAGCAGTGAAGCATGGACATTGATGCAGCCATATTTAGGTGCTTCAAGCAGGGCGTTCGGAAGGATCTGACCGAAAGCAGCAGTCACGATAAGGTCCGGTTTTAAATCCAGCACTTGGTTTAACTCTTCTTCATTCTTTATCTTCTCCGGCTGGTAGACCGGGATGCCGTGCTTTTCAGCTGCCACTTTGACAGGTGGGGGCGTGAGGATCCTTTTCCTTCCGACGGGGCGATCCGGTTGTGTCACAACCGCGATCACGTCATATTTTTCATCTAGTAGAGATTGGAGAACTGGAACCGAGAAATCGGGTGTTCCCATAAAGATCACTTTCGTCATTAAGCTTCATACCCTTCTAATTCTTCTTCTGTAATATATTTTTCTACTTTTGTTGTAAATAAAATGCCGTGCAGGTGATCGATTTCATGCTGGATGGCCCTGGCCAGAAAATCCTGGGCTTGGAATTCAACCGTTCTTCCTTTACGGTCCTGTGTACGGACCCTGATCGAGTATGGGCGTGTCACTTCCCCGTAGAGGCCGGGGAAGCTGAGGCAACCTTCGAGGTCCGTTTGAGTCCCTTCTGACTCGATGATTTCCGGATTGATGAGTTCGATCGTTCCTGACTCATCGCCGATATCGACGATCGCCACCTGAAGGTCGATGCCCACTTGAGGGGCCGCGAGCCCGACTCCGTCCGCTTCGATCATGGTATCATACATATTTACGAGTAATTTCTTTAACTTTTTATCAAAATCCGTTACCTTCTCACATTCTTTTTCGAGAATGGCATCCGGATGCATGACGATTGGAAGTATTGCCATAACTGTCCTCCATTTTTCTATATGAATAGTGTTACATCATCATATAAGGGTTCACATCTATGGAGATGGTTAACCCTTGAGATGCATATTGCTGCTGAAATTGATCCAGTACTGTTTTTAACGTGCTCCCAAGATTTGGTTCACGCTTGTATTTTATCAAACATTGATAGCGGTATCTATTCTTGATCCTGGGAATGGGCGATGCAACCGGTCCGAGGATGATCGTTGTATCGGATAGCTTTGACCGGATGAAAGCCGTCATTTTCTCTGAAATATCCACAACCTTCATTAGATCTTCATGACTTAATGTGATCAGCGTGATGTAGTAAAAAGGTGGATAGGATCCCATTTTTCTCATCATCATTTCCTGCTGATAGAAACGATTATAATCATGATTGGATGCTAATTCGATCGAGTAGTGCTCCGGTGTGTACGTTTGAATCACTACTTCCCCGGGAAGTGTGTGCCTGCCAGCCCTTCCACTTACTTGGGTCAATAATTGGAACGTCTTTTCCGCTGCCCTGAAATCCGGCAGATGGAGCATCGTATCCGCACTGAGTACACCTACAAGGGTGATATTTGGAAAATCCAGGCCCTTTGCAATCATTTGCGTACCAAGGAGGATATCTGCCTTGCCTTCCCCGAAAGCCGTTAGCAATTTTTCATGTGAACCTTTCCGGGATGTGGTATCGACATCCATACGAATGATCCTTGCATCCGGGAGGAGCTTCGTCAATTCCTCCTCTACCTTCTGTGTACCCGTCCCAAAATAACGGATATGCTCACTTGTACATTCGGGACATGTGGATGGGACCCTTTCTTCATAACCACAATAATGGCATTTCATCCCATTGGAAAATCGATGATAGGTCAAGGAGATGTCGCAATTCGGACATTGCAGGACAAAGCCGCAATCTCTGCACATGATGAACGAAGAGTGCCCCCTGCGATTTAGAAAAAGGACCGTTTGCTCTCCCTTTTCAAGCCTTCCCTGGAGCTTTTCGAACAGGTTGGTTGAAAACATGGAACGGTTTCCCTTCCTCAGTTCCTCTCTCATATCCACGATGTCTACGGATGGAAGCGGGCCGTCATTCATGCGTTTATCAAGCGTCAATAGTCCGTATACCCGTTTTGAAGACCGGGCGAAGGATTCCAGGGAAGGGGTCGCACTGCCTAAGATCACCGGGCATTGATGGAATTCCCCTCGATAGATCGCGACGTCCCGTGCGTGATAACGTGGATTTTCTTCTTGCTTGTAGCTGGTTTCATGCTCTTCATCGATAATGATGATACCGATATTTTCAAAAGGGGCAAAAACCGCAGAACGGGCTCCTACCACCACTTTCACTTCCTTGCGTTGGATCTTTCTCCACTCATCATACTTTTCCCCGACTGATAATCCGCTGTGAAGGACGGCGACATCGTCACCAAACCTTCCTTTAAAGCGGTGTACCATCTGAGGGGTAAGGGAAATCTCTGGAACAAGAACAATCGCTTCTTTCCCCTCCTCGAGTACCCGTTGGATGGATTGCAGATAAATCTCTGTTTTCCCGCTCCCTGTAACTCCGTAAAGAAGAAATGTGTGATGCTTTCTTTGATCGATGGTACTCAATATGGGACCGATCGCCTCTTCCTGCTGGGAAGTCAATGAGAGGGGGAATGTCTTCTCGAATGTTCTGTTTTCAAAAGGATCACGGTACATTTCCACGTTTTTCTCAACAAGGATCCCTTTTTGGACTAGTGACTTTACGGTACTTGAAGTCGTGGCCATCACTTCCATCAGGGTGGATGCGAGTATCCCATCACCACCAGGGGCCGCATCTATCATATATTCGATGATTTGTTTTTGTTTACTGGCCTGGGACGGCAAACTCTCTTTCACTTCATCCATTTGATCGATTGGTACGTTCAGATAAAGCTTACGTACAGTTTTCTTATTCAATTTTGCTTTCACTCTGTAGATGACTTCAACAGAGCCTTTTTTTACCTCTTTATGTACGAGGGGGAGCATGCCGCTTTCTTCGATTGCACTCCAGGAGACCTCTCTACCGCTCTGAAAGAAGCGTTGGAGGGAGAGGTGAAGCTCACCCGGATTCCTGTCTTCTTCAAGTCGAAGGAATTTTTCATACTTCGCTTTCATGGCTGCAGGAAGCATTGCTTGGAAGGCTGAGATTTTAAAGCAGAGGGTTTTCTCCGTCAACCAGTTGCCGAGGGCGAGTAATTCTTTGTTCAGGACGGGTACGAGATCCATCGGCTCGATGATCGATTTAAGTTTCGAGACTTCCCCTTTTTCCTTTAATTCAATGACAAAGCCTTGGATTTTCCTCGGACCAAAAGGCACGACGACCCTCATACCGGGAACGATGCTGCCTTTCCATTCATCCGGGATACTGTAATCATACGTTCGATCCGTCTGCATGGCAGGAACGTCGACAATGACGCTAGCTACGTTCATGTGAGGAACCCTTCTTTATGTGCCGGTTAGCTTCTTTATAGATTTCTTTGGCTACCTCTATCTTTGATAATAAAGGCAGCTCGAGAACGTCTCCCCCGCTCGTGACAATCGATACTTTGTTTGTATCTGTTCCGAACCCGGATCCCGTTTCTTTGACATTATTTGCAACGATCATATCTGCCCGTTTTTTCACAAGCTTCGCCTTGGCATACTCTTCGACGTTTGTCGTCTCGGCTGCAAATCCGATGAGGTATTGGTGTGTCTTCCTTTCACCAAGGCTCATCAATATATCCTTTGTACGCTCAAATTCAATCACTAGATTTCCATCTTTTTTCTTTAACTTATCTTCAAATATTTCTTTAGGACGGTAGTCGGCGACTGCTGCACTCTTTACGATGATATCTGCAGATGGAAAAACTTCATGCACCCTATCATACATTTCTTCAGCAGTCGTCACGGAGACAAATTCAACACCAGCTGGAATCGGTAATCCCGAAGGTCCTGAGATCAATACGACATCCGCTCCAAGGGAAACCGCCGCTTCAGCAAGGGCGTACCCCATCTTCCCGGTTGAACGATTGGAGAAGAATCGCACAGGATCCACCATCTCCCTCGTCGGACCGGCCGTGATCACTACTTTTCTCCCCTCAAGCAGCTTTCTCTCGCTGTCACGCTCCTGGAAAAAACGATCAACCAGCTCCACTACCTTCTCGGGTTCTTCCAATCTTCCCTTGCCAATATAGCCACAGGCTAAATACCCTTCACTCGGTTCAACAAATTGATAGCCGAACCCAAAAAGGGTTTCAATATTCCTTTTCACTGCTGGATGATCATACATATGTACATTCATGGCCGGGGCGATCCACACCTTTGCCGTCGTTGCAAGAATCGTCGTTGTGATCATGTCATCTGCAATCCCGTTTGCAAGCTTCCCGATGATGTTTGCCGTGGCAGGTGCCACCAGTACGAGGTCAGCCCAATCCGCCAAGTCGATATGAGCAATTTTTGATGAATCTTTTTCATCAAAGGTGTCCCAATACACATCTTGGCGGGATAATGCCTGAAACGTGAGAGGGGCCACAAATTTACGTGCCGACTCCGTCATGATCACCTTCACTTCAGCACCGCCCTGCACCAGCTTGCTGGTCAAGGCTGCCGCTTTGTATACAGCTATTCCACCAGATACACATAATAGTATTCTTTTCCCCTGCATCATTCTACTTTCCCCCATTACTCTTTATCCTTCTTATATTATGAAGGATATTGATAGAAAAAGAAAATAGGGTTGTCCCGAAAGATGATGAAATCTTCCGAGTCAACCCCTGGTGTTATTCAATGAGACCCGCCAGTCTATTCATCAGAATAAACGGCTTTGGCATCTCTTTCTTTCATAGATAGCTGACCGGCATGAATTTCTTCAAGGGCCTTACCTACGAATTTATGAGAATCATAACGGTTCAAACGGTAATCCCCCGTGTCTTGCAGGTTTCTTGCACGCTTAGCCGCAATACTGACTAACGAATATTTTGAATCAATCTTCTTCATTAATGAATCAATGGATGGGTTTAACATTTATTCAGCCTCCAGCATATTTAAGTATCGTTGTTGCACTCGTTCCCGTTTGCAGTGTTCTGCCTGAACAATGGATTTAATCTTATCTACCGCATGTTCAATCTGGTCATTTTCAACAATGTAATCGTATAAATTCATCATTTCGATTTCTTTTCTTGCTGTATTCATCCTGCCCCTGATTAAATCATCTGTCTCTGTACCTCTTGTCACAAGGCGGTTCTGGAGTTCAGAAAGACTGGGGGGTGCCAGAAAGATGAATAAACCTTCGGGGAACTTATCCCTGACCTGTTGAGCACCTTGTACTTCGATTTCAAGGAAGACATCCCTTCCTGCATCCAGTGTTTCCCGGACATAATCTACAGGGGTTCCATAATAGTTCCCTACAAATTCTGCATACTCCAACAGTTTCCCCTGCTCAATCAGCACTTCGAAATCCTCTCTTGATTTAAAGAAATAATCTACACCATCCACTTCTCCTTCACGGGGTTTCCGCGTGGTCATGGAGATGGAATATTCAAATCTTGTATCTTCCTGGGAAAAAATCGCTTTACGAACTGTCCCTTTCCCTACACCTGATGGTCCGGAAAGAACGATCAGCAATCCTTTTTCTTTCATTTATTTACCCTGCCCTTCTTCTACTAAATCCTCTTTATCTGTCAAACGATGAGCAACGGTTTCGGGTTGAACAGCTGAAAGAATAACGTGATCGCTATCCGTAATGATGACCGCTCTTGTTCTTCTTCCGTATGTAGCATCAACGAGTGTTCCCCGGTCCCTTGCATCTTGTATCAAGCGTTTGATCGGGGCTGATTCCGGACTTACGATTGAAATAATCCGGTTGGCTGAAACGATATTTCCAAATCCTATATTGATGAGCTTGATCGACATAACGCTCCTCCTAATCAATAGTTTAGTTTCGCCTGAATGATAGGAAACTAAACTTCTTATTCTACATTTTGCACCTGTTCCCTCAGCTTCTCAAGTGTTGACTTCAGTTCCACAACGATGGTGGCAATGAGGGAATCATTTGCTTTCGAACCAATCGTATTCACTTCCCTGTTCATTTCCTGGATCATGAAATCCAGTTTCCTGCCTACAGGACCACAATCGATTAATGTGGAGTGAAAGTACTGAATATGACTTTTAAGTCTTGTCAATTCTTCCGTTATGTCAGACTTATCGGCAAAGATGGCCACTTCCGTAAGCAAACGGCTTTCATCGAAAGATGTTTCGTTGTATTCAGCAATCTTCTTTCTTAATCGTTCTCTATATTGATCGACCACTTCAGGAGCATGACTGGACAGTTCAGTGATATTTTTTTCAAACTGACTAAGATGAATGAGAAAATCTTTCTTGAGAAGTTCCCCTTCTTTCTCCCGCATCTTTCTAAGGTCCATCGCTGCTTCATCCACAGCTTTTAATACCAGATTCTCAAGCTCTTCATTTTCTTCTTCCATCTCTTCAATCATGATGAATTCTTCTCTGTTCAAGAGATGTGATAATTGCACTTCATCTTTTAAGGAGTAGGTTTCCTTCACTTTATTTACTAACTGATAATAATCTTGAATGAGCTTCCAGTCAATATGAAGATTTTTATGCACAAGGCCGTCCCCTGTGATGGTAATGAAAATATCAACTTTTCCCCTTTTGACATTTTGGGATACTTGCTTCTTGATTTTATCCTCTAGCTTCAATAATTGTCGCGGCATTCTTATGTAACATTCATTGAATCTGTGATTCACGGATTTCATTTCAACCGTTACAGAATGTTGTTCAGAGTCTGATTTGCTTCTTCCAAAGCCTGTCATACTGACAACCATTACGATCACATCCAATCCTTTGACGATATTCGTATGTAAGATAACCGAATTCACTTTCATCTCGTGTTGATAGATTGAGAAGGGAAGCCCTCATATATGTACAACATATCTCTTTATATAAAAAAGGTAATAGAGGATTTTCTCTATTACCTTTTGGATTATACCACATTTCACTGTTTTTTTCTTGCAAAAAATGACCCTGCCAGTAAAAAGGTTGGAACGGAGCTTAAACCAATGATCAAGAGCCAATCTTTAAATACAATCGGTACTGTATGGAAGATCGGTTGCAGGGAAGGGATATAGATGACTAAGAGCATTAATATGAGTGAAGATAATACAGCAAAAACGAGGTACATGTTCCCAAACGGATTTCTTGAAAACACCGATACTTCACTTCGGCAGTCGAACACATGGATCAGTTGTGCCATGACCAATGTAGCGAATGCGACGGTTTGGGCATACGCCAGGTGATCCGGATGTGTCTTATACGACAGCATGAACGCAAGCAGCGTCGCCCCGCCGATCAAGAATCCCCTGGAGACCACTTTCCACCCGAGCCCCCTTGCAAACACGCCTTCCTTTGGATGTCTCGGCTTTCTTCTCATGACATCATCCTCAGGCTTATCAAGACCAAGTGCCATGGCAGGGAGGCCATCTGTCACCAGGTTCACCCATAAGATCTGAATCGGTACCAATGGAAGCGGCAGAGCCAGAATCATGGCAAATAACATGACAAGGATTTCACCGACGTTCGAAGCTAACAGATACCGAATGAACTTGCGGATATTTTCATAGATGTTCCTCCCTTCCTGAATGGCTGATTTAATCGTAGCGAAGTTATCATCCAACAGGACTAACGAAGAAGATTCCTTTGATACGTCCGTGCCTGTAATCCCCATGGCGACTCCAATATCCGAGGATTTAATGGCAGGTGCATCGTTGACCCCATCGCCTGTCATTGCCACGACATGCCCTCGGTTTTGCAGGGCTTTGACGATTTTCAGCTTATGCTCGGGTGATACACGTGCAAACACTGACACTTCATCCACTATTTCTTCCAGTTCATGCACTTCCATTACGTTTAATTCTTTTCCATCCATGACGCGGTCTTTATTTTTCAAGATGCCCAGCTGTTTGGCAATGGCTTTCGCCGTCAGAACATGGTCCCCGGTGATCATGACCGTCCTGATTCCGGCAGCACGACACTCTTTCACCGCCTGCTTCACCTCAGGTCTCGGAGGGTCGATCATCCCTTGTAAACCGATGAAGGTAACCCCTTCTTCCACGTCCTCTTCCACCAACGCTTCAACAGCCCGATCCTTGATCGGTTTATACGCAATCGCAATGTTTCGTAAAGCGTTGGATGACATTTCACTGATGGCACCTTCTACTTTTTCGGTGACCTCTGGTGATTTCGGTTGAAGTCTTCCCTCCCACAGGATCGATTCGCTTTTCCCGACCAATACGTCAGGAGCACCTTTTGTGACGGAGAAATGCTTTCCATTCTGGTCGGCCACGATGATACTCATCATCTTCCTTGTGGAATCAAAAGGGAATTCTTTGACAATCGTGAATTTTTTCTGCAATGATTCCCTGGAAAGTCCGGCCTTTAACCCTGCTACTAGGAGAGCCCCTTCCGTGGGGTCACCATCGACGATAAAGGTTTTTTCGCGGGTTACAAGCTCTGCATGATTGCACAGCATCCCGAAGGTCAACAGCTGCTGCAGTGCATTTTCACTGTGAGGCGTCACCCTTTTTTCCCCGGTATAAAATTGACCGTCCGGTTCATAGCCGGTGCCGGTGACGGTCCAGGTCCTTCCACCACTCCACAGATGTGTGACCGTCATCTTGTTCTGGGTCAAGGTTCCGGTTTTATCCGAACAAATCACCGATGCACAGCCTAATGTTTCCACTGCCGGCAGCTTTCGGACGATGGCTTTCTTCTTGATCATCCTTTGCACACCAAGGGAAAGGGCAACCGTCACAATGGCAGGCAAACCTTCAGGTATGGCTGCTACGGCCAATGAAACCCCGGCTAAGAACATCGTATACATATCATGGCCCTGGATCACGCCGATTCCTACCACCAATCCCGTCAGTACAAGCGCAACCGTAATGAGGATTTTCCCTAACTCTTCCAGTCTTCTCTGAAGAGGGGTGGTCATGGTTTCTGCGTTTTGGATCATATCGGCGATTTGCCCCATTGCCGTTTTCATACCAATCGAAGTCACGACACCAATTCCATTTCCCCTCGTGACCATCGTCCCCATAAATGCCATGTTTTCTAAGTCCCCGAGACTCATATTTTCTCCATTTACAGGGTTTGTGGATTTAGTGACGGGTAATGACTCCCCGGTCAGGGCGGATTCTTCTATTTCAAGATTATTGGCTTCTATGAGACGTACATCCGCCCCGATCCGGTCTCCACTTGCAAAGCGGATGACATCCCCGATGATGACCTCCTTAGAAACGATTTTCACCCACTTTCCGTCCCTTAACACTGAAACCTGGGGTGCAGAGAGCTCCTTTAAAGCCTGAAGCGATCTCTCTGCTTTCCGCTCCTGGAAAAAGCCTAAAAAGCCGTTAATGAAGACAATGGCAATGATGGCGATGGCATCGATGTATTCACCAAGTAAACCTGAAATGAGCGTGGCTGCCAATAACACGAGAACCATGAAGTCCTTGAACTGACTGAAAAACAATAATAAAGCTGACTGCTTCTCAGCTTCTTCCAATTGATTATACCCGAATTGTTTCCGTCTGATTGCTACCTCTTCTGTTGAAAGCCCTTCTTGATAATTGGTATTTAATGACTGCTCTATGTCCTCTTGTCTCATCTCATGAAATTTCATGCAACCATGTCACTCTCCTCCTACGATACGAAAAGTTGTCCTTCTCATAGCATTCTTATTCAGACTCGTCCTAAAAAATGATATGATTTAAGTATGTTTTGCATTTTCCCTTCCAGGGAGATAAAATCGGTTACATTTGATCCACTTTTTAACCACTCCCCAGTCGGAAGAAATAAACTATACTGAAATCGCATGAAGCAGAGGATGTTATATATGTCATTTGATGGATTATTCACTAGAAACATGACGAAAGAATTGAATGAAAACCTATTACACGGACGCATTAACAAAATACATCAACCTTATAAAAATGAAATCATCATGGTCATCCGCGCAAATGGAAAGAACCATAAAGTGCTTTTATCCGCTCACCCAAGTTACTCACGTGTTCAATTAACCGCTGAGAATTATGACAATCCACCGGTCCCTCCGATGTTTTGTATGCTGCTGCGAAAACATCTAGAAGGGTCGATCATCGAAGGGATCAAGCAGATCGAACTGGATCGGATGATTGTATTCGAAGTGAAGGGCAGAAACGAAATCGGGGATATCTCTTATAAACAACTGATCATTGAAATAATGGGCCGGCACAGTAATATCATTCTGATCGATAAAGAACGAAATATGATTCTTGACAGCATCAAGCATATTTCACCGAGCATGAATACGCATCGTACTGTATTGCCTGGCCATACCTATGTGTTACCGCCTCAACAGGATAAATTCGATCCACTTGAAGCAGAGACGGTAGATGTTTTACGTGCCCTTGATTTCAATTCGGGCAAGCTTGATAAACAGATCGTCCAATCATTCGCCGGTATCTCACCGCTTTACGCGAAGGAAGTCGTACACCGTGCCGGAATCGGAAGCGGGGCAGCCATTGCCGAGTCATTCGTATCGTTGATTGCTCATGCCAAGAACTATGACACAACCCCGACCCTGATCACAGCAGGGAAGGAAACGTTCTACTGGATGGACCTTCAGCATCTTCAGGGTGAAAAACAAACATTCCCTTCCTTAAGTGAACTGCTTGACCGGTTCTTTTACCAGAAGGCTGCACGGGATCGCGTCAAGCAACAAGGAAATGACCTGGAGCGGTTCATTCGAAATGAAAGGGATAAGAATGTCAACAAAATCACGAAACTCGAGCAGACACTTGACGATGCACAACAGGCTGACCGCTATCAGCTGCTCGGTGAACTCCTTACTTCGAATCTATATGCTGTAGAGCGTGGTATGACGGAAGTCAGCGTTGTCAATTATTATGACGAAAATGGGGAAAGTATCACGATTCCATTAAACCCTCAAAAGTCGCCTTCCGATAACGCTCAGAATTATTTTTCACGTTATCAAAAAGCAAAGAATGCAATCAAGATCGTCCATGAACAAATTGAAAAAGCACGGGAAGAGATTGTGTATCTGGAACAGTTATTGCAACAATTAGAATCAGCTTCAACGAAAGATGTGGAGGAGATCAGGGAGGAACTTGAAGAAGAGGGTTACCTGAAGGTCCGCAAGCAGACAAAAAAGAAAAAGGCCAATCAGAAGCCCGTACTGGAACACTACACGTCAACTGACGGGACACAGATTCTCGTCGGTAAAAACAATAAACAAAACGACTACTTGACCAACCGTGTTGCAGGAAGGGATGAAGTCTGGCTTCATACGAAGGATATTCCCGGTTCTCACGTTGTCATCAAGAGTCCCAACCCAACTGATAAAACGATCAAGGAAGCGGCGAATATTGCCGCATACTTCAGTAAAGCCCGTGAATCAAGCTCCGTGCCCGTTGATTTTACCGAAGTCAAACAGGTCAAGAAACCTAAAGGTGCCAAACCCGGATTTGTCATTTATGAAGGACAGCAAACCGTTTACGTGACACCGGATCTGGATTTGGTCCGATCGTTAAAAGATTGATATAGTCAAGATGCACTTTCATTCAGTAATGATTTGACTGGATGAAAGTGTTCTTTTTTGGAAAAAATGAAAAAAAGCAACTCAAAAAACGAGTTGCTTTCCCCCTTACATCCCCCATGACTCAGGGTCTTTTCTCCAAAGCTTCAATTGTTCCAATTCACTTTCACGGATGATCTCATTTTGGACCGCTACCTCCAGTAAGCTTGAATAATCGGATAGGGCATAGGATGTGATTTTTTGTTCTTCAAGCATCTTTTTCCCTTTCTCCAATTCATATGTGAAGATAGCAGCCACCCCTAATACGTCACATCCCGCTTCTCTTAAGGCTTCAACTGCAGTTATACAGCTGCCCCCCGTTGAGATCAGGTCTTCGACGACGACGACCTTCTGTCCCGGTGCCGCGATCCCTTCAATCTGCTTTCCTTTTCCATGGGCTTTAGGCTTTGACCGGACATAACACATGGGAAGATTTAATTTCTCACTCACCCAGGCTGCATGTGGAATTCCCGCCGTTGCTGTCCCGGCGATCACTTCCGCTTCCGGAAAATGCTTTCGGATCAGCTCGGACAGTCCTCTAGAGATACTGTCCCGCACTGAAGGATACGACAGCGTCAGTCGATTATCACAATAAATCGGTGACTTTATGCCGGATGACCAAGTAAATGGCTCCGTCGGGTTTAAAAATACGGCTTCAATGTCGAGTAATTTCTTTGCGATTTCATGTTTCATTCTTTGCCCTCCCATTCATGTACGATCCGCTCATATGCAAGGACCGGGTTCGCAGCACCTGTAATACTTCTTCCAACGACTATGTAGGAAGAACCCAATTCTTTTGCCATTTGCGGTGTAGTGACTCTTTTTTGGTCTCCTACATGATCTTCTGCCAGCCTGATCCCCGGAGTGACCCGTAAAAAATCATTCCCGCAATGTTCTTTTATCAGGCGGGCTTCGTAGGGTGAACATACCACTCCATCGAGTCCCGCATGTTTCGCAAGAGTGGCATAATGCAGGACAGACTCATTGATGGTCGTATGGATAAGCTGTTCTTCCTGCATCTGTTCTTCCGTTGTCGAGGTCAGCTGTGTGACGGCAATCAGATTTGGGCGCTTATGATTGGAAGGAGTTCCAGCATGGAGACCCTCAAGCGCCTTTTCCATCATTATGCTGCCGCCAGCAGCATGAACGTTGATCAGCTCCAAATTGAATCCTGCAAGTCCTTTCATGGCTCCGTACACTGTATGAGGGATATCATGAAGCTTCAGGTCCAGGAAAATCCGATGATGTTTATTTAATATTTTCTCAATGATCGCCGGACCATTTTGAAGGTACAACTCCATACCGACCTTCACATTCAGACTTTCTGAAAATTGATCCAGGAAGGTTGAAGTCATCTCCCATGTCGGAAAATCAAGTGCTATGAACGGTGCTCGATTCATGTTTCCCCCAGCTCCTTCCGGTTAATTCGGATATATGTTCGACTCCGAGCTCCTCAAGTAGAGGCGGTAACTCATTTATGATCCGTTGACATACGAATGGATCAACGAAATTCGCCGTCCCGACTGCGATGGCACTGGCTCCGGCATAGAAGTATTCAATCACATCTTCTGCTGATTGTATTCCCCCCATCCCGATAATCGGAAGATCCACCTGCTGGCTCACTTCGTAAATCATTCTGATGGCAACCGGTTTGATGGCAGGGCCGGATAATCCTCCGGTCTTGTTCGCAAGAACCGGCTTCCCCGTCTTCATATCCAATCTCATCCCGAGGAGTGTATTGATCATGGTCAGCCCGTCCGCCCCTCCCGCTTCAGCAGCCTTGGCCATGTCGACGATATTGGAGACATTCGGTGAAAGTTTCACATACAGCGGAACCTGTGATACTTCTTTAACCTTCTCAGTCAATTCCTTAGCCACTTCAGGGATGGTCCCAAATGCGATTCCTCCCGTTTTGACATTGGGACAGGAGATATTGAGTTCAAGTGCAGTTACATTCTCAGCAGAAGAAATGACCCTTGCCACTTCCACATAATCTTCCACCTGGGAACCTGCCACGTTTGCAATGATCGGTACATCAAATTGTGAAAGCCATGGAAGTTCGTTTTCCATCACACCGGTGAGTCCGGGGTTTTGTAACCCGATTGCGTTCAGCATACCGCCGTTTGTTTCAGCAACCCTTGGAGTGGGATTTCCAAAGCGGGCCTCTTCTGTGGTCGCTTTGATCATGATCGCTCCAAGCTCGTTCAAATCATAAAACTGACTATATTCACGACCGAAACCAAAGCAGCCGGATGCCGGCATGACCGGGTTCTTTAATGACAAGCCCGGCAATTCGATTTGTAATGATTTCATAAAAGCACCACCCCTGCTGGAAATACCGGTCCGTCACTGCAAACCTTTACGTAGCTCGACCCTTCAGGATCATCCTGTTTATGACATACGCAGGCGAAACAAGCCCCGATTCCGCAACCCATCCGCTCCTCTAATGAGATGAAACCGCGTTTGCCCTCCAATTGCCTTTCAAGAGCTTTCAGCATGGGTGTCGGTCCACAGGAATAAAACACATCAAAGTCCGGCTTCTCTTCAGAGATGACATCTGTTACAAACCCAACACTACCAAGAGAGCCGTCGACAGTGGCAATATATGTGAGCCCAAGTTCCCCGAACTTATCTTCATAAAAGCTGACTGATTCATTTTGAAAACCAAGAATGTGCTTCACTTCCCAACCGTATTCTACAAGCTTCCTGGAAAGACCGTAGAGGGGAGGAACGCCAATCCCTCCACCTATTAACAGTGCGGTCTTCCTTTCGTCTTCCACGGAGAAACCATTACCCAGAGGTCCTAACACGTCGACCCTTTCACTACGATCCACCAGGGAAAGGAGTCGTGTCCCTTTTCCTTCAGCCCGGTAGATCAGAGTCATGGTATGTTGTTCAGGGTCGTGGGAGGCGATGGAAATCGGCCTTCTCAGTAAAGGGTCGATCCCCGTCCCCACTTTCACATGGACGAACTGGCCAGGGGCCTTTATTTCATCCACCAGATTCCCTTGCAGAACGAGTTCATAAATGTTTTCAGCTATCCGTTCATGAGAACGCACAACCATGTTTTCGTTAACGATCATTGATGAACCGCCTCTTTCACTTTCGGTAGTGAGTCAAGTGCCTCTGCTGAGAAAGTCATGGATTCAATCACTCTCAGGATGGCTTCTGCAGTGTCCAGTGACGTAAGACAAGGAATGCCGTTTTCGACCGACTCCCTTCGAATTCTGAATCCATCCCGGGCAGGCTGCTTTCCTTTTGTCAATGTATTGATGACAAGCTGGGTTTCACCGCTTTGGATGATATCCAATAATGTTGGACCGCTGGATCCGATCTTATCCACTTCGCGGACAGTAATACCTGCCTTGTCCAGATGCTCTGCCGTACCCTTCGTTGCAAGGATTTGATAGCCGATATCGATAAAGCGTTGTGCCAGGAGGACTGCTTCATCCTTGTCTTTATCTGCCACGGTCATGAGGACGGAGCCGTATTCCTTCATTTGCATTCCTGCAGCGACCATCCCCTTGTAAAGTGCCTTTTCCAAGGTCTGATCTTTCCCCATTACTTCTCCTGTAGATTTCATCTCAGGTCCGAGCGTAATGTCCACCCGTCTAAGTTTGGCAAAGGAGAATACCGGAACTTTGACGTACACACCCTGTTTTTCAGGAACCAATCCTGATTCATATCCTTGATCTTTCAGGGATATACCAAGGATGGACTTGGTTGCAATATTCGCCATGGGAACATTTGTGATTTTACTGATGAATGGCACTGTCCGGCTGGAACGGGGGTTCACTTCCAGGACGAATACTTCGCCTTTTGAGATGACATACTGGATGTTCAGTAATCCGATAATGTTCAATCCTTTTGCCAGTCTCGTCGTATAATCGATAATGGTTTGTTTCTGGTCCTGCGTGAGTTGCTGTGGAGGATATACCGCGATGGAATCCCCTGAATGGACTCCCGCACGTTCGATATGCTCCATAATTCCCGGGATGACAACGTCTGATCCGTCAGAGATGGCATCCACCTCGATTTCCTTGCCAATCAGATAACGATCGATTAAGACCGGGTGCTGTGGATTGACCTTTACAGCATTTTTCATGTATTGAAGAAGCTCTTTTTCCCTGTAAACAATCTCCATTGCCCGTCCTCCGAGTACGTACGAAGGTCTTACCAGAACCGGATAACCGATGCTTTTTGCTATTTCAAGTGCCCCTTCTACGGAAACTGCCGTTTTGCCTTCCGGTTGAGGGATGCCGAGTTGGTTCAGAGTATACTCAAATTTATCGCGGTTCTCTGCGCGATCGAGATCCTCAAGTGAAGTACCCAGAATCTTGACGCCTCTTTTCACCAGCTCATCTGCGAGATTGATGGCCGTTTGTCCACCAAACTGGACGACGACTCCCTTTGGTTTTTCTAGATCGATGATGTGCATGACATCTTCCACCGTCAGTGGCTCGAAATATAATTTGTCCGAGATACTGAAGTCGGTCGAGACCGTTTCCGGATTGTTATTCACGATAATGGCTTCATAACCTGCTTCTTTGATGGCCCAAACCGAGTGAACGGTCGCATAATCAAACTCCACTCCCTGCCCGATCCTGATTGGTCCCGAACCGAGGACGATGACACTTTCACGTTCTGTGACCCTTGATTCATTTTCATCTTCATATGTGCCGTAGAAGTAAGGAGTTTCAGATTCGAACTCTGCTGCACAGGTATCTACCATTTTATATACTGGGAAAAGGTCATTTTCTTTTCTCCAGGTATACACATTTGCTTCCGAGCTCTCCCATAACCTTGCCATGGTGATATCCGAGAAGCCCATGCGCTTCGCTTTTTCTCCAAGCTCAAAGTTGAAGGGGTTCGATGCCAGTTCTTTTTCAAACTCTATGATTCTATTCATTTTATATAAGAAGAAGAGGTCGATCTTGCTCCATTCATGTATGGTCTCGATTGTAACTCCCCTTCTAAGAGCTTCTCCGATATAGAAGAGACGCTCATCCCCTGCTTTTCTGATCCTTTTCTCAATCCACTCGTCTGTAAATTGATCCGCATCACTTAATTCCATATGATACGTATTGCTTTCAAGGGAGCGGATCGCTTTCAGTAGTGATTCTTCGAAGGTCCGGCCGATCGCCATCACTTCTCCAGTTGCTTTCATTTGAGTACCAAGGTTTCGTTTGGCCGCTTCGAATTTATCAAATGGCCATCTTGGGATCTTCGTCACAACATAATCCAGTGCGGGTTCGAACGAGGCATACGTTTTACCCGTCACAGGGTTCATCATTTCATCCAATGTCAGGCCGACGGCGATCTTCGCTGCAAGCTTTGCAATCGGGTAGCCGGTCGCTTTGGATGCCAGGGCAGATGAACGGCTCACCCTGGGATTTACTTCTATGATGTAATACTGGAAGCTGTCAGGGTCCAGTGCCAGCTGAACATTACAGCCTCCCTCGATTCCCAGCTCTCGGATGATACGTAAACTTGTATTCCGGAGCATTTGATATTCGCGGTCACTTAATGTTTGACTTGGCGCTACCACGATGGAGTCTCCCGTATGGATCCCCACTGGATCTATGTTCTCCATATTACATACCACGATGGCGTTGTCGGCTGCATCGCGCATCACTTCATATTCTATCTCTTTGAAGCCTGCAATACTTTTCTCCAGAAGGCATTGTGTTACAGGGCTGTATTTCAGGCCTGAACTTACAATCTCCACCAATTCATCTTCGTTGTGACAGATTCCCCCTCCGGTTCCACCTAATGTGTAGGCTGGACGGACAATGACCGGATACCCGATTTCATTCACAAATTGATAGGCTTCATCCAGGGAATGGATGATTTCACTTTCCGGAACCGGTTCTCCCATTTCATTCATCAAGTTTCTGAACAAATCACGGTCTTCCGCTTTCTCGATGGCAGAAAGCTTCGTCCCGAGAATTTCTACTCCGCATTCTTCCAAGACCCCCGACTGGGCAAGTTCAACAGCCATGTTCAATCCCGTTTGCCCACCTAATGTCGGCAGCAGCGCATCCGGACGTTCTTTACGGATGATCCTGCTGACGAATTCAAGTGTCAATGGTTCGATGTATACTTTATCTGCCATTTCAGCGTCTGTCATAATCGTGGCAGGATTTGAGTTTACAAGGATGACCCTGTAGCCTTCCTCTTTCAATGCGATGCAGGCTTGTGTTCCGGCGTAATCGAATTCCGCCGCCTGTCCAATGATGATAGGTCCGCTTCCGATAACCAAGATGCTTTTAATGTCTGTACGTTTAGGCATGTTGAAGCTCCTTTCTTTTCTCTTCTTTCATCAATTGTAGGAAATCATCGAATAAGTAGTTGGAATCCTCGGGTCCCGGTGATGCTTCAGGGTGATACTGCACCGTAAAGGCCGGAAAGTCCAAATGTTTCAATCCTTCTACCGTTCCATCATTTATGGCCAGGTGAGTGACCTGTAATCTTGACCCGGCTAAAGACTTTTCATCGACTGCATAGCCATGGTTCTGGGAAGTCAGTGCAACCTTTCCGGATTTTAAATCTTTGACCGGATGGTTGCCTCCACGATGTCCGAATTTCATTTTGAAAGAGTCCCCTCCACACGCCAGGGCAAATAATTGATGTCCGAGGCAGATACCAAAAAGTGGAATTTCACCAAGCAATTCCTTGATCGTTTCAATCGCCTGGGGTACATCTTTCGGATCCCCCGGCCCATTCGATAACATGATCCCGTCAGGCTGCAGGCGTCTGATTTCTTCCGCTGTAGTATCATAAGGAACCACTATTACATCACAATCACGCTTGTTCAATTCCCTTAGGATCCCGTGCTTCATCCCGAAATCCATCAACACCACGCGGTAACCTCTTCCAGGGCTTGCATAGGCAGTCTTCGTGGAAACCTGCATGACCTGATCTGTTCGTAAATCGGTACCATGCAGCTTATCAAGCATTGCCCCGGAATCGATTTCAGCTGAACAAATGATGCCTTTCATGGCTCCATGCTTCCTGATGATCCTGGTTAACTTTCTCGTATCGATTCCTGAAATACCAGGAATCCCTTTTATTTTTAATAATTCATCCAATGTTGTTTCATTTCTCCAGTTAGAAGGGAAGTCCGCCACTTCTCTCACAATGAACGCTTTGATTGCCGGGGTGATCGATTCAAAATCGTCCCGGTTGATGCCGTAGTTCCCTACAAGGGGATACGTCAAGGTGACAAGCTGGCCGCAGTAGGATGGATCTGAAAGGATTTCCTGGTAGCCAGTCATGCTCGTGTTGAATACCACTTCACCTATACTTTCTTCATTTGCACCGAATCCTTCTCCCACAAAAACCGTTCCATCGTCTAAAATGAGTTGTCTTTTCATTGTTCGTTTCCTCCTTCATTCCATACAAGAGATCCCTGATAAAAAGTTGCTTTCGGCCATCCTTTGCATTCCCATCCTATGAATGGCGTGTTTTTCCCTTTGGACAAAAATCCAGACGGGTCGATTTCTTTTTGTTCATGCAAATCGATGAGCGTAAAGTCCGCTTCTCCTCCTACTTCAAGTAGTCCAAACGGAAGATGAAATGCTTCACTTGGTTTGATGGTCATCCAGTCAATAAGCTCTTTCAGAGTAAAGGTCCCTTTTTCCACAAAGTTTGTATAAAGCAGCGGAAAGGCGGTTTCCAACCCGACGATTCCGAACGGAGAGAGCAGCATCCCTTCCGACTTTTCGGCTTCCGTATGGGGAGCATGGTCGGTGGCGATGAAATCGATCGTTCCATCCAGCAGCCCCTCTATGAGAGCCTGTCGATCCTCTTTACTCCTAAGAGGAGGATTCATTTTGAAATTGGGATCAAGCCCTGGGATATCGTCTTCACAGAGCAAAAGATGATGGGGTGTCACCTCAGCCGTCACATTGATACCGGCTTTTTTCGCATCCCTGACCACCCGGACAGATTCTTTTGTCGATATATGGCAGACGTGGTAGTGTACACTGGCTGCTTCAGCTAAAAGCACATCCCTGGATATATGTACAGCTTCACAGATGGAAGGAATGCCTGGCAGGTTATGCTCTTTGGAGAATGTCCCATCATGGACCGCTCCTCCATAAATCAAGGTATTCTCTTCACAATGGGCGACAATGGAGGCATCGATTCCAGCTGCCATCTTCATGGCTTGATACATCATGTCAGCTGATTGTACCCCTACACCGTCATCTGTGAATGCAAATGCCCCGTTTTCTTTTAATGATGGTAAGTCATTAAGCCTATCCCCGATTTGTCTTTCCGTGATGGCCGCATATGGTAACACGCGAACACTCGCTGTTTCAGAGATCTTCTGATTAAGGGACTGAAGATTTTCCACTGAGTCGGGTACAGGTCTTGTATTGGGCATTGCCGCGATGGTGGTGAAACCACCTTTTGCAGCTGATTTCGTTCCCGTTTCAATGGTTTCCTTATGTTCGCCGCCCGGTTCTCTCAGATGGACATGCAGATCGACAAAGCCTGGTGAAATTACTAATCCTTCCGTTTGAAACTCCTCGTGGTCTTCCCCTTTCAGCTCTGAACCGATCTCGATGATCTTCTTATCTTCCACCTTTACATCCACAGTCTCAAGATCACCATTCTTAGTTACAATTCGTGCATTACGGATTAACCAATTCATTTCAAATTCCCCCTAGTCAGTTGATTTCAAGTGCTCTTTTTAAAACGGCCATTCTCACGTATACTCCATTTTCCATCTGTTTGAAGATCCTTGATTGCTCACATTCCACCAATGAGTCGGCTATTTCCACACCGCGGTTGACAGGTGCAGGATGAAGGATGATAGCGGATGATTTCATCCTGTCTTTCCTGGATTCCGTCAGTCCGAAGCTTTCATGGTATTCCTCTTTCGTCAAGGTCGATGTAATCTCGTGACGTTCATGCTGGATACGCAGAAGCATGATGACATCAGAATCGGTTATGCATTCATCTATTGGCAAATAGTGTGTTCGGTCTGTTGCTTTGAACCATTCCTTTGGACCTGAGAAAAAGACCTCTGCCCCGAGTTTTGTCAGTGCTTCCGCATTGGACCTGGCGACCCTGCTATGGGCGATATCTCCGATTATGGATACCTTGATTCCCTCGAATCGGCCAAACTCCTGATGGATGGTCAACAGATCTAACAGACATTGAGTCGGATGATTTCCACAACCATCCCCACCATTGATCACACTTATATTGAGAGGAGTCAGTTGATCAAAGTAGCGTTCAAGGGAATGACGGATGACGACCGTATCGACTCCTATGCTCTCTAATGTTTTCACCGTATCATACAGGCTTTCACCTTTTTGGATGCTTGATGTTTGGGCTTCGAATGGAATGACTTCAAGACCAAGTTTCCTTTCCGCCATCTCAAAACTGCATTTTGTACGTGTACTTGCTTCAAAGAAAAGATTGGCAGCGTATTTCTTTGTCCCGTACTCCCAAGTTTCCCCCTTTTGAAAACGTTCCGCCTGATCCAGTATTTGAATGATTTCTTCTTTTGATAAGTCATTCATCGTCAACAAGTTCTTCATCATGAGACAGCCCTTTCCTCTCTTCTCTTTCAAAAAAACACCCTGTCATCTTACCGACAGGGTGTTTTTGAACATACCAACCGTGACAGTACGGAGTAATCCCGCATGTCTTGTTCAAATTCACCCTTCTCAGACTCTCTGGACCATGTTAAAAGGTGTTTCTATTTATGCAACATCTTGTTTAGCTTTCTCTTCTTCGAATAAATTGTTACTTCCTTCACTTTCTTCCCTGCCCGGCAGGACAAGGTTCAGGAACACCCCAACGATTGCTGCAAGGGCCATCCCCGATAGGGAAACCTGCTCGTTGATCTTTACGAATGCCCCTCCGACTCCGATGACAAGGATGACACTCGAGATGACTAAATTTCGCTTGTTCCCTAAGTCTACTTTATTATCGATCAACATACGGAGTCCACTTGACGCGATGATCCCGAACAGCAGGATGGATACCCCACCCATGACCGCTGATGGGATCGAACCGATCAAGGCCGTTATCTTGCCGACAAATCCGAACATGATGGCAAGTACCGCCGCCCCGCCGATGACAAAGACGCTGAACACCCGTGTAATGGCAAGCACCCCGATGTTTTCACCGTACGTTGTGTTTGGCGGTCCGCCAAGGAAGGAGGCGATCACAGTCGCTACCCCGTCCCCAAGGATAGAGCGGTGAAGACCCGGCTTTTCAATGAAGTTTCGTCCTACGACTTTACTTAATACCATCTGGTCCCCTGTATGTTCTGCCAAGGTCACAAGTGCAACAGGAACCATGATCCCTACGATTTCCCAAGAGAAGCTCGGCGTGTAGTCGACAAACGGGACAAAGAAGTCAGGCATCTGGAAGAATGGAGCATCGATTACCTGTTGGAAATCCACCAGCCCTGCGAAAACCGCGATGACATATCCTCCGATGATTCCAGCAAGAATCGGGACCATCCCGAGAAATCCTTTGAAGTAAATCGAACAGATGACCGTGATTCCCAATGTGGCAAGAGCCACCATGAAGTGCGTGTTACTGTAAACCAATTGTTCTGCTCCGGGATTTTCATACATGGCCATATTGACGGCCGTTCCGGCAAGACCTAATCCAATCACCATGATGACTGGCCCTACCACAACTGGAGGGAGGATCCTGATCAGCCATTTCAATCCAAGCTTTGATATGAGCAGCGCGACGATTCCGTATACAATTCCTGCGAGGAAGCTTCCCATCATGGCTGCCTCCGGTCCTCCGAGGCTCTTTGCAGCCAGGATCGGTGCGATGAAGGCGAATGACGACCCCAGGTAAGCAGGGATTCTCCCCTTCGTGATCAGGAGATAGGCAAGTGTTCCGAGTCCGCTTGAGATCAAAGCAACCCCCGGGCTTAATCCAACCAGGAACGGGACCAGCACCGTTGCCCCGAACATGGCGAAGAGATGCTGTATGCTAAGTGTAATCCATTTTCCTATATTAGGTACTTCTTCTACGTCTAACACAACTTGTTGATTTTGATTCATGTTTGTTTCCTCCTCAAATACCCATTTTTACCCATTTAAAAACCCTCTTTGTCCTAAAGAGGGCACAAAGAGGGTACAAGAAGGCCTGATTCTACCTTCATTCCCATCCTTTGTCAGCCTCACTGGACCACTCTTAAAAGGACTTCCATTATTCTTTTTCGTGAATGGCAACGATGTCTTCCTGATCGACTTCTGATAATGCGACCATGATTTTTTCAGAACTTGATGTCGGAATATTCTTCCCGACGAAATCCGCCCGTATCGGTAATTCCCTATGTCCACGGTCGACCAGCACAGCAAGTTGAATCTGACTTGGCCTTCCGAGATCCATTAAGGCATCCAAGCCTGCCCGGACCGTTCTTCCAGTGAATAGGACATCATCCACCAGAATGACTTTCTTGTTTGTAATATCAACCGGTAGGTCAGAACCCTTCACTTCCGGTTCGTGATCCTCTGTTTTCGTCGTTAAATCATCACGATAAAGGGTGATGTCGATTTCTCCGACGGGAATTTCTTCCCCTTCAATCGCATGGATCCGCTCGGCTAATCGATTGGCGATATAAATGCCCCTTGTTTTGATCCCGACTAGGATGCAATCTTCAATTCCTTTGTTTCGTTCGATGATTTCATGGGCGATCCTTGTGAGCGCCCTTCGAATGGCGGGTTGATCCAGTACTGTTGCTTTCTTTGTCATTTTCGCCACCTCATTTTCATTATTTCAATAAAAAATCCCTCTCACCGTAGGGATGAGAGGGCACACTTATCGTTATGATCTGATTGCACGCCAAGAAATGTTGGTCGTACACTGCTCCTTCTCAGCCTCACGGGACCGTATTAAAGGTTACTTATTCAATTAACCCTATCATAAAGGCCAGGTCGAAATTTGTCAACGGTTATTTTCAAGATGCTTAACCAATTTCGTGAATTCTTCGGGTAACTCCGCATGGAACTCCATATATTCTTCCGTCCTGGGATGAACAAACCCAAGCACACCGGCATGAAGGGCCTGTCCTTCAATGCTCAATGTCTTTCGCGGGCCATATTTTGGATCGCCCGCCAGCGGGAAACCGATGTATTTCATATGCACACGGATCTGATGGGTTCTGCCTGTCTCTAATTCACATTCAACGAGTGTGAAATCTTTATATCGGTCCAGCACTTTGAAATGTGTGACCGCTTGTTTGCCATTATCGACGACAGCCATACTTTGACGGTCTTTGGGATCCCTGCCGATCGGGGCATCGATCGTCCCGTATTCGTGGGGGATCAGGCCATGTACGATGGCAGTATATTTTCTTGTAACGGACTTGTCCACAAGCTGATTCACCAAATGCTCGTGAGCCATGTCATTTTTCGCTACCATCAGCAATCCCGATGTATCCTTATCAATACGGTGGACAATCCCTGGTCGCAGCACGCCATTGATACCTGACAGGTCCTTACAGTGATGCATCAATCCATTCACCATCGTTCCTGAATAATGACCCGGTGCCGGGTGGACGACCATCCCTTTCGGCTTATTCACGACGATGACATCCCCATCTTCATAGGCGATATCAAGGTTAAGGTCTTCCGGCTCTACATCCAATTCTTCCGGTTCCGGAATCGATACAGTGATGACTGCATTCAACGGACATTTGAAGTTAGGTTTGACCGCTTCTTCATTTACTTTAATATGACCTTCTTTAATCCATTGCTGAACCTGGGAGCGGGACCAATCCTTATTCAACTGGCTTACGACCTTATCGATTCGTTCTCCCTGGTTTTCCTCAAGTATGTTGTGCTGAATTACTTCCATTTTTGTTCTCCTTCTTTGCTTTTCGTTCGTCTAAATACATATAAATCAGTAACAGTGCTACTCCAATGGTTAATGCTGCATCGGCAATATTAAAAATCGGGAAATCATAGGAAAAGATGTATGTATTTAAGAAATCGACCACTTCTTTTCTAAAGACACGGTCAAGAAAGTTTCCAATTGCACCGCCTAGCATGAAAGCAAGACTCAGACTAAACAATGAATGTCCTTTTGCATGGACTTGCATATAATACACGATACCTACAATCACTATTAATGTAATAATGTAAAAAAACCACATTTGTCCTTGGAGTATTCCCCATGCTGCACCTTGATTCCGATGAGAAGTAAGATAAAAAACATTATCTATGATCGAAATGCTTTCTCCCTCGGTCATTCTTCTTACAACCAACCATTTTGTTAATTGATCCAGTCCAATTACAACCAAAGCCACTAAATAATAATACACAAAGGCAACCTCCGAACATCTTTAAATGATTACCTTTGCATTTTAGCATAAACGGGGAAATAAAGACACTTAAACTGGAGAAGAACGATGGAAACGCGGGAGAAATTTACGAATAGGATGAGATCTTCCCAAACCTTCTCCATTCGTATGCATCTTCGATCGTCGTACAGGTCGGGTTCATCATCATGTAATCGAATGGGATTTCTTGCCCGCTCAATTCACAATATCCGTATTGATTATCCCGGACACGACTCAATGCCTGTTTCACCTCGGTGATTTCATCGTTTATATATTGCTGGATTAAAGGGTGTTGAGATTGACTTGCTTCAAGCTCTTTCAAGGATTGTTTAAGCTCTTCTACAATGGATGTGTATCGGTCATATGTCATCTTGATCCCTCCACTTATAGTATGGGGGAAATGACCCTGAATATTGTGTTGCAAGATATAGCAATTATGGAATTAGAAATATGAACGAAAAGCAAAGTTGAACCCTTCTGTATCTCATGGATATCGAAAAAAAGGAGAGAAGTTTGATTACAATAAAGATGCAGGAATGTACGTTTGTCGTCCTGCAGGGCATCTGGCGGTAAGGAAAGCTCGACAAGGGAAGAGGAACCAATCTACAAACCAAACGGATACAAAGGGTGTTATAAGCCCGGCACCAAAACCAAATCATATTCAGTCAGTATTAAATCAGAAGAACATACAAAACAAATCAAATTTCAAAGGAGTGACAACCAATAGCGGTGGAGTAAAGAAAAACTTTATCCCTGAAAATGCAACCTTGGACATTCGCACAGTCCCCAGTGTTAATCATGACGACATTATTAACGCTGCAAAAAATATACCCGAAAAAATGATGAGCTTTACTGAAAGTCTTACTTTTACCATAAATGTTAAAAATAATCCTGCGGTTTGAAACAGATAAACAATGTACGTTTATCAAAAAAATTCAGAAACCGCTTATCATCAAATTATCTTATCAGCCGAAATACAAAGGACTTGATTTTCATAAAGATGGCTCACAGGTAATTCCAAATTTTCCAATTTCATTTATTATCCTTGAACCTGGAGATGACTCGATGGCTCACGTTCGGAATGATCGTATCCCTTCTCCAATCTGTGGCAAAAATAACAGAAATTTTTATTAGCTATATCCTAGTTAGAACTGACTCATAAGAGCAGATCATAGGAATAATAGATTTTTTTCAATCAAATAATGCTTAAACGAAAACAATTGAAACCAAAGAACACTTGGATCTGAAAGTTTATCCAAGCCTTTCTATATGTTCCAATTCTTACACCCCTCATATCCTCATTTTCCCACCAAAAGGAAGAGTCATTCCTCTTTTTTTCCTAGTTTAAAACAATGAAGGAATTCATGAGCCATAAGTCTTGCTAAAACAAAGTTTTGAAAGTATATCCTACTTTATTGAAAATTCAAAAGTTTCAAAAAAATAATTGACTATCAAAATGTTAGGCATTAGAATAATGTTATGGTTTAAATAATAAAACTCAGTACTATAATGTAGAACGATTTTGAAAGGGAGGAGAAATAATGAAACCTAGTATTTTCGGCACGCAATTATTCCCGGATTCAGTAAAAAATTATTTGGAAAGTTATTTCGACCTTGAGATGTGGGAACAACCAGAGGATATCCCTCAAGAATTATTGTTTGAAAAAATTAATGGAGTTGAAGGGGTATTAACATCAGGTATAGAAATTAATGATAATTTTTTATCTAAAGCACCGAAATTAAAAGCAGTAAGCAATATTTCCGTAGGTTACAATAATTTCGATACTGCGGCTATGAAAAAAAAAGGTATTATCGGTACTCACACACCAGGTATTTTAGATGAGACTGTGACAGATCTAATCTTCGGCTTGATGCTTTCAACAGCTAGGAGAATAACTGAGCTTGATTCTTACATAAGAAGCGGCAAATGGTTAGGCGGAAACGATCGTCACATGTTCGGTCTCGACGTTCATGGAAAAACTCTTGGTATTATTGGTCTAGGTAGAATCGGAGAATCTATTGTGAAGAAATCTGTAAGCGGTTTCAACATGGAAGTTCTTTACCATAATCGAAACCGAAAGCCTGAAATTGAACAAAATCTTGGTGCTCATTATAAGGAAATGGATGATTTATTAGCTAAATCAGACTTTATTATTATTATGACACCATTAACAAAGGAAACCTTTCATTTAATTGGAAAAAAGGAATTTGAATTAATGAAAGATACAGCTATTTTAATTAACGCTTCGAGAGGAGCAACTGTTGATGAACAGGCTTTGATTCATGCCTTAGAAACCAAAAAAATATATGGTGCCGGTCTGGATGTCTTTGAACAAGAACCAATCCATTCTACTAATCCTTTATTGAGGCTAGACAATGTTGTCTTAACTCCTCATATCGGCTCTGCTACTGAAAGTACAAGAAAAGACATGGCTCAGCTTGCAGCTGAAAATTTAGTTGCTGCTTTAATACATAATAATCCTTCTAACGTTGTCAATGAGCTGAGAAGTATTGTAAAAACATAAAAAAGGAGATGAAGAAAATGAAAAAGTCATGGTTGATTTGCATATTTATGATTTCAATTCTGCTAATTGCAGGATGCAGCTCATCAAATGGCAGTAAAGAAGCTTCTACAGAAGCAGCAGAAAAAAAGGTGGATTTCCCTACTAAACCTGCAACGCTGATTGTTCCCTATTCAGCTGGAGGCGGAACAGATGCAGTTGGACGAGCTATCGCCAGTGCTGCTGAAGAACACTTAGGTCAATCAATCGGTGTTGTTAATAAAACAGGCGGCGGCGGAGCGGTGGGTATGTCTGAAGGCGCTAACTCTAAACCTGATGGATACACTATGACGATGATTACAGCTGAAGTCACTATGCTTCCGCATTTAGGTTTAACTCCTATCACATACAAGGATTTTAAGCCTATTGCTCAGTTTAATTTTGACCCATCTTCCCTTGTTGTTCCAGCTGATTCTCCTTATAACACAATTGATGATTTCTTAAATGATGCTAAAGCAAAACCAGGAAAAATCCGGATTGGTAATGGCGGAACTGGTGCTGCTGGACATTTATCAGCAGTAGCAATGGGAGATGCAGTTGGGGCTGAATTCAGCCACGTTCCTTTTGATGGAGGTGCTCCTGCAGTAACTGCTGTTCTCGGCGGTCACGTTGAAGCTGTTGTAGTTCAACCGCCAGAAGTACTTGCACAGGTTAAAGCTGGAAAGTTAAAAATTCTTGGAATTATGGCGAAGGATAGACTTGATATTTTACCAGACGTACCTACATTCAAAGAAGCTGGATATGACTTTGGTGAAATTGGGGTCTGGAGAGGTGTTACTGTACCGAAAGATACCCCAGATGAAGTAGTAGCTATTTTAACAGATGCCTTTACGAAGGCTGCAGAAGAGCCGAAGTTTAAAGAGTTCATGGAAAATAACGGACTAGGCTTAGTCATTAAAGACGCAAAAGATTTTGAACAATTAATGGCTGACAGCCACGAATTATATGGGGAATTAATCCCACGCCTCGGTCTTGGGAAAAATTAGTTTAAACATGTAATAAATAGAGAGCTGGGAGAAGATATCTAGCGAATCAGGTCAAACTTCTCCTGGCTCTTTAATTATTCATTATGAAATAACTCAGTAAGGAGGATTTATTTTGAAAAATGAAAAAATTATTGGGAGTTTAATCTGCTTTGTCATTGCCGGTCTCTTTTTTGTATTAAGTTTGGATTTTCCTTCCGTAGGGCAACCAAAAGATGTTGGTCCTGCTTTTATGCCTAAATTATATGCAGGATTTTTAGTCTTCTTCTCCCTCATTCTTCTATTTCAAGGATTAAAGAAAAAATTAAAAAGTACTAACTCTGAACCATCGTACGAAAATATGGTTTTAGTTGCTTGTACCATGATCTTAACTATTGGATATGTCTTTTTAATCCCATTTCTTGGGTTTTATCTTATCTCTTTCATCTTCATGGCATTATTTTTAAAGTTTACCCGTGTTAAAAGTATCCTGACGATTTTACTTGTACCGGCAGGAAGTACCCTTTTTATTTTTATTTTTTTTCAGAAAATGCTTCATGTCCCGGTACCTACTGGAATACTATTCTCTTAATATTGAGGTGATATGATGGATTTATTATTACAGGCTTTACCAAATCTATTGGATATTAAAGTGATTCTAATTTTGATAGCCGGTGTAGTTGTAGGAACAGCTATCGGGTCGTTACCGGGGTTGACTGCGACAATGGGAGTTGCTCTAATATTGCCTATAACATTCGGAATGGGTGCGGTAACGGGAATCTTGCTACTAGTTGGGGTCTACTTTGGATCGATTTATGGGGGGTCGATTGCTGCCATTTTATTAAACACTCCCGGGACTCCTGCATCAGCTGCTACTGCCATCGACGGCTATGCAATGGCTCAGCGGGGACTTGCCTATAAAGCATTAACGGTTTCAACCTTATCTTCAGTAATAGGTGGAGTTATAAGTGTTATTGTACTTATTTTAGTTGCTCCTCAGCTAGCGGTATTTGCACTAAAGTTTAGCGCTCCTGAATCCTTTGCCTTGGCAGTTTTTGGATTATCAATTATTTCAAGTATTGCAGGACGCTCCCTTATAAAAGGATTCATTATGTGCTTTGTCGGGCTTCTCATAGCTTCGATTGGAATGGATCCAGTTGGAGGGTTTCCAAGGTTTAACTTTGGCTCCACTAACTTAATGAGCGGGGCAAACTTTATTGCCATTATGATTGGTTTGTTCGCCGCCTCCCAAGCATTCCAAACGGTAGAAGATTCACTTAAGACCTCTACAATTATTCAAGAAATTCATAAAGTTAAATTAAAGTGGAGTGAATTTAAATCTTTGATCGTTACAATTTTGAGATCTTCAGGGATTGGAACTTTTATTGGTATGATACCAGGTGCTGGCGGGGATATTTCCTGTTTTGTGGCATATGGTGAGGCAAAAAGATTTGCGAGAAAAACTGATAAGTTTGGTGAAGGAGAAATAAAAGGTGTAGCAGCACCAGAAGCGGCTAATAATGCTACAACTGGCGGGGCTATGATTCCCCTCTTAACTTTGGGTATTCCTGGTGATGCTGTAACGGCAGTCATGCTTGGTGCATTAATGGTTCAGGGATTGCAGCCAGGACCTCTGCTTTTTGAACAGCATCCTGATGTCGTCTATACTTTATTTCTAGGAATGCTGTTAGCAAATGTATTGATTTTAGTCATTGGTTTACCAGCTATTCGTTTGTTTGTAAAAGTCCTGAGCGTTCCTAAAATTGTTATTGCTTCCATTATATTAATCTTGTGTGTAATCGGATCTTACGCGCTGGGTAATAATATGTTTGATGTATGGGTGATGTTAATCGCAGGATTAGTCGGATATTTTATGAATAAACATGACTACCCTGCCTCACCTGTAATCCTTGCTTTAATTTTAGGTCCGATGATGGAATCAAATTTCAGAAGGTCTTTACTTATCGGGGAAGGTGATGTGTTCATCTTCTTCACAAGACCAATTTCTGCTGTTTTGATAGGATTAGCGGTTATTACATTGTTTACCCCTATAATTAAAGATCAATTTATTAAAAAAGATAGCACTAGTAATAAGGACTCAGAAGATAGAAAAGTAATTTAAGATGGTTGATAAAAAGAACCGGGCAAATGCCCGGTTCTTTTTATCAAAAAATTTAAATGGTTTGTATACGACTCCCGATGAGTTTGTATCAATGGTAAGAGGCTTTAAACCGCTATTGTATCTTTAATATATGGAATGGTTAGAGGTCCAATAGGCATGACCGCCATCCTCGTGGGGTCTCCGTACCTTCCTAATAATCTTCAACCGTCTTTTCGATCGAATCAATCGACAGAAACATAGCGTTCTTAACATCTTCTTGTTGTAAACATAAATATACATATACATCCGCCCCCACCTGAATGAGTGCTTGGTTTTGTACCTGTCACTGAATATAGAAAAGCTAGGATCATCGATCATCTTTAGAATTTCTTGAGGCGTTGCTTGCATTTTTTAAATTTCTGCATAATTCCCTGATTCGGCAGTCAGGAGGTAAAGAGGATCATTAGAAGTTTGTTTTTCGTTCACTGTCTCTAAAATAGCTTTCTTTCACTACTGATGCACAGCGTTTGCAAAGAGTTGGATGATCCTTATCCTCACCTACTGTTGTAGTAACGACCCAACAGCGGTCACACGTTTTGCCATCGGCTTTTTCAACAACGATGTTGTTTTCACCAAGGTTTAACGCGTGCTCTGGTGCCTCGTTTACCGCTCCACCGATTTCAATGGCGGATACAATGAACAACTGCTTTAAGTCCTCTTTGATGGAATCGAGCAATTTTTTCGTTTCCTCATTTACGTAAAGGGTCACTTTAGCAGTCAATGACTTACCGATCACCTTCTGATTACGTGCTTCCTCAAGTGCTTTTAAAACATCATCCCTTAATTCTAAGAATGTGTTCCATTTTTTCTTCAATTCATCCGCATTTGCGAGTTGTTGTACTTCAGGCATATCGGTCAGCTGAACACTTTCGCCCTCTGCACCCGGGATGTATGCCCAAACCTCATCTGCTGTATGGGAAAGGATTGGGGACATGAGTTTTGTAAGGGCCACCAGACTTTCATACAGTACCGTCTGAATCGCTCGACGCTCATAGTGATTTTCTGACTCGATATACAGTACATCCTTTGCAAAATCGAGGTAGAATGAACTCAAATCCAATGTGCAGAAATTATTGACTGCATGATAGATGCTTGCGAATTCATATTTATCGTACGAATTTTTCACATTCTTCACAAGATCATTCAGCTTCACAAGCATAAATTGATCCACTTCTCTTAATCCATCAAAGGATACCGCATCTGTTTCAGGGTTAAAGTCAGAAAGGTTCCCCAATAAGAAACGATAGGTATTACGGATCTTACGGTAGACTTCAGCCACCTGCTTCAAGATTGGATCAGAAACTCGAACATCTGCCTGATAATCAACAGACGCTACCCAAAGACGAAGGATATCCGCTCCAAGCTGTTTCATAACCTTTTCCGGGACAACGACGTTCCCTAATGATTTACTCATCTTTCTTCCATCACCATCAAGAGCAAATCCGTGACTTAACACGCCTTTGTATGGAGCTTTACCCGTTACGGCTACTCCTGTCGTCAATGAAGAGTTGAACCAACCGCGATACTGGTCGGATCCTTCCAGATAAAGGTCTGCAGGACGCTGCAAGTCATCTCTTTCCTCAAGAACTGCCTGATGGGAAGATCCTGAATCGAACCAGACGTCCATGATGTCCTGTTCTTTCGTGAATTTCCCGTTAGGACTACCTTCATGCATAAACCCTTCAGGTAAGAGGTCTTTTGCTTCTTTCTCAAACCAAATGTTTGATCCATGATCACGGAAAAGCTTGGACACATGATCAATCGTCTCATCTGTAATGATCTCCTGACCATTCTCAGCATAGAATACCGGGATCGGCACTCCCCATGCACGCTGACGGGAAATACACCAGTCTCCACGGTCTCTGACCATATTGAATAGACGTGTTTCTCCCCATGCGGGAACCCATTTCGTATCCTTTACAGCCTGGAGTAATTCTTTACGGAATTTATCGATGGAAGCAAACCACTGTGCCGTCGCTCGATAAATAACCGGCTTTTTCGTGCGCCAGTCATGCGGGTATGAGTGAGTGATGAAGTTTAACTTCAATAATGCCCCGGCTTCCTGAAGCTTTTCTGTGATTGGTTTATTTGCCTTATCATAAAATAAGCCTTCAAACCCCGGAGCTTCTGAAGTCATAACCCCTTTATCGTCGACAGGACATAATACATCCAGTCCGTATTTCTTCCCTACAAGGAAGTCATCCTCCCCGTGCCCAGGAGCTGTATGGACACAGCCGGTACCTGAATCAGTCGTAACATGCTCACCAAGGACCACAAGGGAGTCACGATCGTACAGGGGATGTTTTGCCACGATATGTTCGAGTTCTGCACCCTTGACCTTTTTGATAACAGAATGGGTTTCCCATTCAAGATTCTCCGCAACGTCTTCAAGCAAATCTTCGGCTACGACATAGCTGTTTTCCTTCACATTTACAACCACATAATTCAAATCCGCATGTACAGCAATCCCAAGGTTCGCAGGGATCGTCCACGGTGTAGTCGTCCAGATCACGAGTTGGGTTCCTTCTTTAAGGACATCCTTACCCTCTGTAACGGCAAAACCTACATAAATGGACGGGGAACGCTTGTCCTGATACTCGATTTCTGCTTCTGCAAGGGCTGATTCACTTGATGGTGACCAGTAGACAGGCTTCTTCCCTTTGTAGATATAACCCTTTTTCGCCATATCACCGAAAACTTTGATTTGCTGGGCTTCATATTCAGGTTTTAATGTAATATACGGATTTTCCCAATCGCCACGTACACCTAATTGCTTAAATTGCTTGCGTTGGTTATCCACTTGCTCATAAGCATACTCTTCACATAATTTACGGAACTCGGCGATCGTCATCTCTTTACGCTTTACGCCTTTATTCGTTAACGCCTGCTCGATCGGCAGACCGTGAGTGTCCCAACCAGGAACATATGGGGCATGGAAACCGCTCATGGATTTATAGCGTACGATAAAGTCTTTCAGGATCTTATTCAATGCGTGACCCATATGGATATTTCCGTTGGCATATGGAGGACCATCGTGAAGGACGAATAAAGGACGATCACTCGTTCTTTCCTGTACCTTTTGATAGATGTCCATCTCTTCCCACTTTTTCTGTGTATCCGGTTCACGCTTCGGTAAGTTCCCTCTCATCGGGAATTCCGTTTTCGGCATCAGTAATGTATCTTTATATTCCATGAAATCATCCTCCTAATCATTTCTCTTAATTGCCATCATTTCTATATCCTTCACTTCTTAATCAGGCAGGGTGAACTTTCCTTTTTTACAAAATAAAAAAAGCTTTCTCATCCCTGAATAGGGACGAGAAAGCCTTTCCCGCGGTACCACCCTCATAAAGACCGAAAATGGCCTTCACTTGTTGATTCGTAACGTGAATAATTCGCCGCTCATTACTCTTCTGGTAGGAATTTCATGAGCAGGGCTCGAGGGTGATCTTCCGGGCTTTTTCCTTGTCGGGCTCACACCGTCCCCGACTCGCTAGAAAGGATTCATCATAAGTACGTACTGTCCCTGTCTTAGCCTTTTAATGCAATTAAGATTGTTGTTCAATTATATGAAAGTATTGCTCTTTTCGTCAAGACAATGTCTCTTCTTCTTTTAAAGTTTTTAAATCTGTTGCGTCCAAATCGAATTCCATTAACTGATCCCAGTCATTTGTATCCAGAAGATCAAGCTGTGCTTCGATCAACATTTTGAAACGAGTACGGAACACCTTTGACTGCTTCTTGAGTTCTTCTATCTCAATGGCAATCTTACGGGCTTTGGATAGTGATTCATTGACGATCCGATCGGCGTTCTTCTCGGCTTCCTTAATGATCAGCTTTGATTCTTTCATTGCATTCCGCTTGACTTCTTCCCCTGCTTCTTGAGCGATGACGATTGACTTGTTTAACGTTTCCTCGATGCTTGTAAAATGACCTAAACGTTCATTCAAGGAGTTTAAACGTTCTTCCGTTTCTTTCTTCTCACGGATCAGAATTTCGTAATCTTTAATAATCTGATCTAAAAATTCATTAACCTCGTCCTCATCATAACCACGAAAGCCACGACTAAATTCTTTATTATGTATGTCTAATGGCGTTAAAGGCATGGGAGCCACCTCCAGTACTTGGTGAATTACATATTTATTATAACTAAAATTTCGACAGTATGCGGGAGAATTCCTTTATTTTTCTTAAATTATTTCAGAATCCCCACAGAGATTCGCCATTTATCCCGTTTTGTTCTTCCTTCAACGGACAATACCTTACTTCTTCCGTACCCTCTGGCAGATAGAACATCGGAAGCTTCGACTTCAAAGGAGGGATTTTCAACTGATTTCCAATTCACTTTTACATGCCCGCTTTTGATCAAGGTTTGAGCCTTTTGGCGGGAATCATTATAGATGGCTGCAAGTATAACGTCCAGCCTCATCGAACTGACGGTCGTCGTCATCTCCTGCCATTCTTCCCGACTTTCCAATCGTTCCCTCCGTGGAATATCCTTTAAAGAAATCTTGGCTTTCCCTATTTGGGTCAGTTCCATCAGGACATAATCTGCAATTTCATCTGCCAGCATCAGTTGAATGGTATCCTCACCTGTCAGGATATCCCCGAATTTATCCCTTTTCAACCCAAGTGACATCAAGGTCCCTAATACCTGTCTATGTTCTATTGTAACAAACTTCGACGGGTACTGTATTTCAAATAACCGGATTCCAAAATCTTCTTCCTCTGGCTGAAAATAAGGGGGATACAATAAAGCCCGTTTCCGTTCCGAATTTTCAGGGTAAAACGATAGAATGATTTCATCGTTTTGACCAATGATGGACTCGACAATATGCTGCTGTCTCGGGTCCAAAAAGTCCGTTCGTTTCGCTGTATATTGATCTTCCACTGTCTGCTTCCACTGGAGTACCGCATCTACAAACTCCTTCTCATCCGGCCTGAAATGTTGATAGATCGAAGACATACTTTCACCCCCTCTCGTGTTTTACCCAAAATAAAAGGACCGAAACTGTTTGACCGGTTTCAGTCCTTTATAGGCAACTTTCCTTATCATAGCTCTGATCAAATGAGCCATCTAAATAATTGGTACAACCCTGATTGGGCCAGATTCAGTACAATGAATGCCACAATCGGTGAAATATCAATCATACCGATCGATGGGACAAAACGTCTAAATGGTTCTAAATACGGTTCGCAGATCCTTGCAAGGAACTGTCCGATCGACGTCTCCCTGGCATTCGGGAACCAGGACATTAAAATATAAATGATTAACGCCCATGAATATAGTTGGATTAATTTAGACAAAATTTCATAAAGCATTACCATAGTTTACATTACCACCTCGAGTCTGATAAATCTTCCTCTTTTAAGAACTCAGAAATATTTCCGCTCACTTCAACATTGTCAGGTGTGCACAGAAAAATATTATCGCCTACACGTTGAATGTCGCCGCCGATTGCATACACCGTCCCACTGAGAAAGTCGACAATACGCTTCGCCTGGTCATGCTGAATCCGCTGCAGGTTCACAAGGACTGAGCGTCGATTCTTCAGATGGTCTGCAATTTCCTGGGCCTCTGCATATACTCTTGGTTCTACAAGAATCATCTTGGAAGATTTCTGGACACTCTGAAGGCTCACAACATTTTGTTTTGAATTTGAAAGCTGCGACTTCATGGGCTTTTTCTCCTCGTATTCTTCTTCATACTTTTCTTCTTCATATTCGTATTCATCTTCATCCAGCAAAAAGAACGTTTTAAACTTTGACTTAATACCCATTTGTATTCATCCCCTCTCAGTCATTTCCAACTAATGCAGTTCCAATACGAATAAATGTGGCACCCTCTTCAATTGCAATCACATAATCGTTGCTCATTCCCATGGATAACTCCGTACATGGGGCATATGGAAGATTAAGTGAACGAATTTCTTCCTGAATGGCCTTCAGCTGCCTGAAACAAGACCTTAAGAAAGGTTCATCATCCGTATGGGGGGCCATCGTCATCAATCCTACGACGTTAATATTGGATAAGCCTTTTAAACTGCCGACAAATTCTTTCACTTCATCAGGAGAAATACCATGTTTGGATCTTTCTCCGGAAACATTCACTTGAACGAAACATGACACAGGCTTATCCGCTCTTTTATGAATTTCTTTCGCCAATGACAGACGATCCAGGGAGTGTATGTATGATACTTTATCAATGATGTTTTTGACCTTCCTTGATTGCAGGGAACCGATGAAATGCCACCGGGCCTTGTCCCGTAAAACATCCCACTTGGAGATCAGACCCTCATCCCGGTTTTCCCCTAAGTGAAGAAGCCCTGCTTCAACCGCTTCTTCTGCACGGTCGATGGATACGTATTTCGTGACCGCAACAACATTAACGTCTTCTATCCTTCTGCCGCTGCGTTCACAGGCCCGTTGGATATTTTCATTGATGTGTTGAATATTTTCAGATACCTTCATCTTATTTCTCCTTCCAGCCAATAAAACTCATCATTCTTCCCGTTTCTCCACCGTCTCTTCTATAAGAGAAAAATTCATCGTGACAGGACGAACATAAACTGGAAGTATGGATTTGGTCGGAATGCAATCCGGACTGAACCAAGAGCTGATGATTTAACTTCTTCAAATCCAAATTGTACTGTCCCTCTTCCTTTAAATTATAGGGTAAGTTGTTTTCATCTTCTAGTGTTTTTTTCACTTTATCAATCACATAATCATCCACCATATAGCAATCTTTACAGATGGAAGGGCCTATCACCACTTCCATTGAAGACAGGGAGGAACCTCTCCTGATAAACGCACCGACCATTTTCGGCCCTATTTCAAGGACCGTCCCCTTCCATCCCGCATGTGCCAGACCGATTGTTCCGGTCAACGTGTCAAGGAAATAAAGGGGGACACAATCTGCATAACACATCGTTAATAGAAGGTTTCTTTCCCCTGTCAGGAATCCGTCGGTATCTTTAATGCTGTTATGATAGCTCTCTGCACCTTTTCCTCTGTCCTCATGGCTCACGAAAGAGATATTCTTCCCATGTGTCTGTTCAGCAGCCACGAAGGTATCAAGAGGCATATCCAGAGAGGATGCAAGAAGATGGCGATTGTGAATGACTGATGCTTCCTTATCTCCTACATGAAGCCCCATATTGAATGACTGAAAAGGTCCTTCACTTATTCCGCCACGATTAGTGGTGATGCCCGCGACGAGATCCGGTTTTTTTTTCGTCCAATTTCCAATGGAGTAATATGAGTTTGTCTCTGTTACAAAAGGCTCTTTCGACACGGTGAATCTCCCTCTTTTTTTATTTAGTGTACCATAGTCCATTGAGATTCGTCATGTATCGGGGGATTGTTTCGGTTCCTGAAGCTGTCCTTGAATGTAATGGCTGTCTTTATATCTGACAAGAATGACGTCTTCCCCAATCTTTACGATACTGCTCCATGGAATCACGATATCTTCGTCTTTTCCGAAAAACCCCAATATCTTTCCACCAGTGCCTATCACGATCGCCTCGATTCTTCCAGTATCCAGATTGATCTCTATGTCACCGATATTCCCCAATTTCCGCCCATCTGAAATACTGACAACATCCTTCACCTGGAATTCTGATATACGCACCAAATTCTTCACCCTCTTTTCATGTTGATTTTTGATCGGTTCTTCACTTTGAATGCATACAGGTATACTCTTCACCTTTTAAAAGTAGATATTATCATTGTATGCAACATAGAAAAAAGGCAGACCTTCCCGAGGGAAATCGGCCTTTTTCTATGCTTGTCGCCTCTGGGTAAAGCCCTTCCGCTTTTCTCTGTCCAGCTCCGGCGGCTTGCCCCTCGAGGTCACAACTGAAAAATCCCATAAGGCAAAAAGCGCCTTTTGGGATTTTCCTGTTGTGCTTGTCGGGGCTGAACGAGCCGCCTCCGCTTTTCGTTGTCCAGCTGCAGGGCTTAGAGGCTCGAGGTCATAAGTCAAACCACCCAAAAAGGCAAAGTGCGCCTTTCCGGATGGTTCGTCTTATGCTTGTCGCCTCTGGGCAAAGCCCTTCCGCTTTTCGTTTGTCCAGCTACGGCGGCTAGCCCCTCGAGGTCACAACTGAAAAATCCCATAAGGCAAAAAGCGCCTTTTGGGATTTTCCTGTTGTGCTTGTCGGGGCTGGACGAGCCGCCTCCGCTTTTCTACTTACTGAATATTTTTGTTCATTTGTTTGATTGCTGCTTTTTCCAGTCTTGATACTTGGGCTTGGGAGATTCCGATTTCATCTGCGACTTCCATTTGGGTTTTCCCTTGAAAGAAGCGTTTGCTGATAATGAGTTTCTCACGATCATTTAATCGCCTCATTCCTTCTTGAAGGGCAATTTCTTCGATCCAGTGGAAATCGCGATTCTTTTCGTCGCTTAGTTGATCCATAACGAATATGGGGTCTCCTCCATCATTATAGATGGGTTCAAACAGCGAAACGGGGTCTTGTATGGCATCCAGTGCGAATACGATTTCTTCATGTGATACATCAAGAACTTTGGCTATTTCTTCCGCAGTCGGCTCCTTGGATGTCTCACCCATTAATTTCTCCCTTACTTGCAGAGCTTTGTACGCAATATCCCGCAGTGAACGGGACACCCTTATCGGGTTATTATCCCTCAAATATCGACGGATTTCCCCAATGATCATCGGTACCGCGTATGTAGAGAATCGAACGTTTTGACCCAAATCAAAATTATCGATGGATTTCATTAATCCGATACACCCTACTTGAAATAAATCATCAACATACTCACCACGGTTATTAAAGCGTTGAATTACACTTAAGACGAGGCGTAAATTTCCGTTGACCAGTTTTTCCCTCGCGGAGATATCACCCGCTTGCATTTCCTTGAATAAAATTCTCATTTCATCATTTTTTAGTACTGGTAATTTGGACGTATCCACACCACAAATCTCGACTTTATTACGTGTCATTCTTTCCCCTCCTTGTAGGAGCTGCTGTACAAAATTCAGTATTTCCTTGAAGAGGAAAAATATGCATTTCATTCTGACAGGCAGTGGCGGGTGCGTTCCAAATCCCTTACGAGAACTGATTCAATAAGCTAAAAAATTTTTTAATTCCCGGCCATATTAAAAAGCTGACCTTTTCAATTGAAAAAGTCAGCTTTAAAGGTCAAACCATTTTATTGAATTCCTTCTTTAATCGCTTAATAATCCTTTTTTCCAAACGGGAAATATAGGACTGGGAAATCCCAAGCATATCAGCCACATCTTTCTGGGTTTTTTCTTCTTCCCCCATCAATCCGAATCGAAGCTCCATAATTTGTTTCTCACGATCAGTTAGCTGATGCAGGGCATTAAAGAGTAATTTTTTATCCACTGTTGCTTCAAGGTCTTTTGTAATGATGTCTTCATCCGTCCCAAGAACATCTGATAACAGCAATTCATTTCCATCCCAATCGATATTGAGAGGTTCGTCAAATGAGACTTCCGAACGGATTTTGTTGTTCCTTCTTAAGTACATCAGAATTTCATTCTCTATACACCTTGATGCGTAGGTCGCCAACTTGATTTTTTTTTCGGGATTGAAGGTATTGACTGCTTTAATAAGGCCGATGGTGCCGATACTGATCAGATCTTCTATATTGATGCCTGTGTTTTCAAACTTTCGGGCGATATATACTACCAGTCTTAAATTACGTTCTATCAATAAGGATCGCGCTGCCTTATCACCTTTAGGCAATTTATTGAGGAGGACTTCTTCCTCTTCCTTTGTCAACGGTGGAGGGAGCGCTTCACTACCACCTATGTAGTAAATTTCATCTGTCTTCAGACCCAGCTTGATTAACAGTTTGTACCAATAATATAAAAACTTGAATTTGAATTTTTTCATTGTTGCTCCCCCTTCTATTTCTTTAAATTGTGAGTATAGTAGTAATAATTGATTTACGAAACGTTAAGCACGGGTTTTCTTGCAGCCATTTTAGGATGGACGATTGCCCCGAAATTGCCATCGGCAGATAAAGGTTCCTCCCTAAAGGAAACTAACCCATTTGGTATGGTCCATTCTGCTTCATGATCACTGAGTATCAGTGAATCAGGCTTTATCGCTGCCAGAAGCTGACTGCTTCTTCCAACCGATTGTGCAGGAACAATTCGCATCCTGTCAGACCAGCGGGTATCGATCTGTTTCTCACCCGAAAAAATGTCATCTACATCATGGCAAAGTGCCTTCATTACATCCGGAATCTCACCCTCTATTTCAGCAATGGATAGAATCATCACCGGACTTTTTGAAATGGGATCCTGAAGTTGATTCCCACTGTCCACAAGACCGTTTACAGTACAATGGAAATCATCGATCTGGATCTTGACTTTCAAGAGCTGATCATACTGGAGCTTCACATGCTCGATACTATCCACCCTCCCCTTAGAAAAGTACCAGGAAAGCGGCAGGGCGAGCATCACAAATACCCAGCTTATCGGGTCACCAAATCCGCGTATGCTTGCAAGCAACATGGATGATTCCGTACTTGGATCGAAGCTGATAAAATAATGAGTCCCAATTAATATCCCACCCGTAAAAAAGGTGACGAAATAAAACATAAGAAGATTTGACATATAGTAGCGAAATCTTCTATAGCCAAAAGCTGAATACACCATGACAACGGAAAATAATAACTTGACTAAGGGGTTTCCTGTAAAGTGAGCAACTGGTGAAAAAGCGAGGAGAATAATGACTGAGCCTATCAGACTCCCGATACCTATTCTCCAGAGGGCGTATTGTCTCTTTAAGATGATTCCTGTTAACCATAATAAGAAAAAGTCTACTAACAGATTTAACAACCAAATGACATCCAAGTATAAAGTCAATCTCTACCCTCCTTTTAACACCTCACAATTCGATTCTGATAAAGACCGGAATGACTTATCAGAAGTATATCGTACATCCTTTTTAAAGGTTGTCATTTTTTGTATGCTCCCACGGAAAAGTTTTCGGAGAAATGAACGAAAAATGTCAGTAAATATGGATGCAACTGATCCCTCCAAAATATGGTTTACAGATTGCATCCAGGCAAAAAAATATCCCATAGAAACAAGAATCCCCCAAGGCTTCATGCCTTGGGGGATTCTTATTTTTATTCCATTATTAACGACGACGGTTTCTATTGCGAAGGAAGGTTGGAATGTCCAATGTTTCTTCCGCACCTTGATTTGAAGATGTTCTCACAGGCTCTTGCTGTTGAGGCTGCTCTTCACGTTTAGGCTGTTCCCGTTTCACCGATTGGCTTGGGTTGGGACTTTGATTTGGTTTCATCCCACCGAACGTTGGTCGGGTCTGTTTCGGAGGTTGAATGACCTCTTCATTAAAACCGGTTGCAATGACGGTAACGATGATATCATCTTTTAAATCTTCGTTGATGACAGAACCGAAGATCATATTTACTTCTTGATCAGATGCAGAAGCTACAATATCAGCAGCTTCCTGAACTTCGTAAAGGCTTAATGAAGTCCCACCAGTGATATTCATAAGGACGCCCTGAGCTCCATCGATGGATGTCTCAAGCAAAGGACTTGAAACTGCCTTTTTCGCTGCTTCAGTTGCACGGTTCTCCCCGGATGCTGCACCGATACCCATTAGGGCTGAACCTTTGTTAGACATGATTGTCTTAACATCTGCAAAGTCCAGGTTGATCAGACCAGGTGTAGCGATAAGATCCGAGATACCTTGTACACCTTGACGCAGGACATTATCAGCTTCACGGAAAGCTTCAAGCATCGGAGTACTCTTATCTACGATTTCCAGAAGGCGATCGTTTGGAATGACAATAAGAGTGTCCACGCCTTCTTTCATAGCAGCGATGCCACCGCTTGCCTGATTTGAACGCTTTCTGCCTTCAAATGTAAACGGGCGCGTAACGACACCGACCGTCAATGCGCCGATTTCGCGGGCAATTTGGGCAATGACCGGAGCTGCACCAGTACCGGTTCCTCCACCCATTCCGGCAGTGACAAATACCATATCTGCTCCTCTAAGTGCCTCTTCAATCTGCTCTTTACTCTCTTCAGCAGCTTTTTTACCTACTTCAGGATTCGCACCTGCTCCTAATCCCCTGGTTAATTTGCCACCGATTTGCATCTTTATCTCAGCTTTTGATAGATTCAAAGCCTGTGCATCCGTGTTGACTGCGATAAATTCAACACCTTGTACGCCGTGCTCGATCATGCGGTTTACGGCGTTGTTTCCTCCGCCACCGACACCAATAACTTTTATTGTCGCTAATGAATCTAAATTTGTATCAAACTCCAACATGACAAATCCTCCTAACTCGTCGAATCTATGGATTCCTTTATTTATTCAAAGAAGTATCCAAAGAACTTTTTCACTTTTGACATGGCCTTTTCATCTTCATGTTCTTCTTCTTTTATCTTTGCAGGCTTCGGCTTTTTATTCACGGGTTTTGATTGACGCTTCTCAGCTGCCTCTACAGGCACTGGTTCCGCGCTTACAGATCTTCCTTGCAATCTAGCATTCTTTTGAGCGTATTTAATCAATCCGACTGCTGTCGTATACTGGGGTTCCCGTACACCGATATAATCAGGAATTGCCACACGTACACGATTTTGGAAAACGATTTGTGCTAATTCTAACACACCTGGAAGATTTGCTACACCACCAGTTAGAACATATCCACCTGGCAGGTCCCTGATTCCCAATCGTTTCAGCTCGTGGCTGATGAGGTCAAGGATCTCTTCAAGCCTTGCTTCTATGATATCAGAAATTTCTAATTGATTAAATTGCTGATGTTGATCACTGCCAATAATTGGCACGCTGAACACTTCATCTTCTGACGCATGGTCATAGAATGCATGTCCATATTTTGTTTTGATTTTTTCAGCGTCGTCCGTTGAGGTCCGTAATCCGATCGACAAATCCTTCGTGATATGCTCCCCGCCAACGGGAAGCACGGTTGTCGCCTTCAGGTGTCCCTGTTCGAAAACGGCAATAGTCGTAGAACCGCCACCTATGTCGATGAGGGCAGCTCCCAGGTTCTTTTCATCCTTTGATAAAGCCACCGTACCTGCCGCTAAGGGCTGAAGGACGATATCGACAATTTCAAGGCCGGCTTTTTCTACACAACGGAGAGTATTATGTAAAATCGTCTTGGATCCCGTAATGATGGTGCCTTCCATTTCAAGCCGGACACCGATCATACCCCTGGGATCTGTAATCTCATCCAATCCATCCACGATGAACTGTCTTGGGATTACGTTGATGATTTCCCTTTCTGGAGGAATCGATACAACCTGGGCTGCATCCATCACTCTTAGAACGTCTTCATCGCCGATCTCCCTGTTATCACTCGACACTGCCACCACACCATGACAGGATTGAAGTGACACATGGTTTCCTGTTATCCCTACGATGACCTGGCTTATGGATAAACCGACCATCCTTTCAGCTTGTTCAACTGCCTTCTTGATTGTATGAACAGTTTCGTCTATATCTACGATGGAACCTTTTCTGATTCCTTCTGAGTTCACATTTCCTACACCGATTATGTTTAAGGAATCATTTGTCATTTCACCAATGATTACTTTCACTGTGGATGTACCGATGTCTAGGCTAACGTAAATTTCATTGCTGTTCACTCTATGGCACCTCCTTAAAGAATGTTTATTTGGAACAACAATCCTAGAAAAACATTATTCTAAGTATATCTTAATATGATATTCGTCGTAACAAAAACGATTCCCTTTTAAAATTCTAATTTTTTTCTCTTTTTTCTTGATTATTTGACCAATTGCTTATTATTATTCTTCTAATCACTGCAATGTTTTGGAATAATCTTACCCCAAAAGCAAAAACAGCCGCCAAATATAAGTCTACACCAAGATGTACGCCCAGAAAAGCTAAACTTGCTGCTAGTAAAATATTAAAAAAGAATCCAGAAACAAAGACCTTGTCATCATAAATATTTTGGAGGTGGGCACGAATACCGCCAAATAATGTATCCAATGCTGCGAGGACCGCAATCGATAAATAATTGGAATACTCTTCTGGAATCCTAATATCTGTCAGAAGCCCGAGGACGACCCCTACTAGCAACCCTAAAACGGGAAGCCACATATTATTCGTTCCCTCCCCTTTCCTTAACCGGTTCCATAAAACGGATCCGGATCGTATCTTTATATTCTGGAACCGTGAGCTTTTCTAAAGGCTTTGAGATGCTGACCCGGAGGTTATCGATAAAGAAGTCCTCAACGGATCTTGAAACCTGCATGCGGTTATACAGGTCCTTGGCTGCATTTACATCCTTGGTCAACACTCTGACTTCAAACGGTATTTTCTTTATTGTATTACCGTCCACCTTCGTTTCACCATTGATATCCCGGATGACTGACGTATTGATCAGTCGATGTCCGTCAATCGCAATATCTACTGCATCATATTGATTCAGTTCATTTACAAGCCTCTCCAGAAGTTCGGGTGAGACATTCTGCACTTTTTCACCGAGAAGGATTTCCTCCATCGAAGGCTCTATCGTCAGGATAAGACCCGGACCCGTTTTTTCCGTCAGACCCATTTCAGTCTTCAATTCCTCTAACGTTTGCTTTAATGCCTGCTCCGGGCTTGATTGCTGCTCGGTTTTATACTGTTCCAGCTTCGCTTCCACAGAACGCGTTTCTGATAATAAGTTGGAATTGACTTCCTTTTCTTTCAGAAGCGCTTCCCTCAGTTCCCAGATATCTCTGGTATCCCGGACAACTGGCTCTTTGACAGTCTGGAACTGAATGGCAATCATAAACCCGATGATGACCGTAATGACGGTAAAGCTGATTTTAAGTTTGTTGTCCATTTATTGCACCTTACTTTCGGGACCTGATCCTCGCCCGTATCGTTTACTTCAGAGCCGGCTCATGATTCACCAATCGTGGGTTCGAGGATGACCGAATTTTCTTTTTTCATCTCAAATATGATATTTTCATTCACCAACTGATCCTTCACCCCGCCGGTGATATTCATGGCGGAGGACAGCACTTCCGGATCTCCGATTGCCGTGATTTTGAACGGGGCAGGGTACTCGATGCCATCAATCTGGATGACAGGACCGTTACACAGTATGTATGAATCATGCTTAAGTCTTTGTCCGTTGATGGCTACCGCAGAGGCACCTGCTATATATAATTCATTAATCACCTTAAAGACGTGGTGTTCATGGACAATATAATTATTTGCGTTTTCTTCCTCCGGGTCATATTTTGCATCGGACAAGGTGACCGTCACCCCCGGCCCCTTCACTTTCGTTTTGCCTAAGTACATGCGGTACTTCTCGGCATCCTCTGCCAGGTTGAAATAAATTTGCTTCTCTTTGGAGAACTCCTTCTCCATATTGCCGACCTTCTCCTGTTTCTCATAAAGTTTTTCCTGCAGAGTATTATTCTTCTGCTGATACTCGAGGATTTGATCTCTTAACGTTTCTTCCTGTTTCCATTGACCATCTGTCCGGCTCCCGAGCTCTTTTTGTTCGGTGTTTGCCAGACTGAATGAAAAAGCAAGGATGAAACCCAAAACCAGACATACAAGAGAGAGGACCACGTGCTTACCTCTCACCTTCATCCTCTTCATTCGTTTGTTCACCTTCCGTTTCATATGCTCTGAAATAAGAACCGACCTCTAAGTCAATGACCCCTTTTACCGAAGGATCTAATTGGCTGACGATCGAAGGATAATGCACCATCTTTTCGGAGAAGCTCCGGATGGTCGCACTCACTTCGAATCCATCATTCATAAATAGAGTCAAGTGATATTGGTCTGTCTTCTTGGGGACGAGGTTGATCTCCGAGATGAGATGCTGCACTTCTTTCGGAAGTTCCCCTAATTCGTTCACCATTTTGACCAGGACCTTATCTTCTTCGAATCCCCTCAATAAAGGTGCATCCACAGGAATCGATTCGGTCCCTTTATCCAAGACCTTCCCATTTTCCAAAATGACAAAAAATTTATTCCCTTTTGAGAGATATGCTTTTTTATCATATTCTTTAACGGTAATGTTGAATGAATTCGGAAAGGACAATTCTACTTTTGCATCCTTTACTTCAGGTAGTTTCTTTAATCGCTCGACCGTTTTCTCTTTGCTTACACTCCACACATTCATACCTTTGTCAATTCCACTTTTTTGAAGAACCGTCTTATTTGATATAAGTTCATTCCCATGAACGGACACTGTGTTTACATGACTCAAGGGCGATTGAAAGTATACAACCGACAATATCATCAGAAAGAATAAAGAAAGTAAAAACAGGAGCCTGCGGTTTGCTTTCTTTTTTCGGTGTTGTTTTAGTTTAGGAATACGATCTTCAATGGAAACAACATTTTCTTTTTTCATTTCGTTCTCCTCAATTTCACTTTGAATTCATTATGCCACGAGTGAGATGAACTCATCATGTCTTATAATGAAAGTACTCTTTACATTGGGATACCTTCTATTCTATACGAAGGAATAACATGTTAAAAGAGGAATAGAACGTTATTTTCTGCCATATGCCCTTTTAAAAGCAAAAAAAATGAGTGATGCAGGGTTAATGGCCTATTTTTGGAGAATTGACCTACAGTCACCCTAAGATGGATTGTCCATACCGCTTTTCGTATATGTACTTTCATTCACTTTCCAAAAGAAGGGCCATCCTATGTATTTCACTCTTGAACCCTATTTTAAACAACAATTGAAGCATAATGAATGCATGTCATTGAATTGTAAAAGTTTTGGTTAACAACAGTAACAAACTCTCCTTTATTTTGAAAAGGTATGATCAATATGAATTACGTATATGTAATTTATTGTAACATCGAAAACGCAAATATCCTATCGTTATTTCATTCAATGGAAGGATTTTCTTCGTTTTTTTCATATACAAAAAAGAGACCGACCGGGAAAAATGGGAAGGAGTGGTGAGGTCTTCTCTCACCATTCACTTCTTACTGCCATTTTTCATGCATCAATCTCTTCATATAAAACATTAGTTCCTTGAATAGCGGCTTATATTCAACAGGACCCCTACTGCCATTAGCATGAGGGTCAAAGAAGATCCCCCGTAGCTCAAGAATGGAAGTGTAATCCCGGTTACAGGCATCAGCCCCGTCACGACCCCTACGTTGATCATCACCTGGATGGCAATCATGGAAACGATCCCTAGAGCCAGGAAGCTGCCAAATAAATCAGGTGCCCCCAATGCGATCCTGATCCCTCTCCACAAGATCAATGAAAACAGGATCAATACCAGGGTTCCCCCAATAAATCCAAGCTCCTCTGCTAAAATAGCAAATATAAAGTCGTTTTGGGGTTCCGGCAAATAAAAGAATTTCTGTCTGCTCTGTCCAAGACCTAAACCGAATAATCCACCAGGTCCGATGGCATAAAGGGACTGGATGATCTGGAAACCGCTATTGAGCGGATCCTGCCAGGGGTCTAAAAAGGATGTGATCCGTTTTATCCGGTAAGGAGCAGATATGACGAGTCCTACAAACCCAAGCAAACCGATCATGCCGAGTCCTACGAAATGTTTGATCCGGGCTCCTGATATAAAGATCATCACAACAGAAGTCCCCACCATGACGGTACCCGTTCCTAAGTCCGGCTGAAGCATGATCATTCCAAAAGCCGTAAACACAAGTAAAAGTGCCGGAAGGACTCCTTTTCTAAAAGAAGTAATATACTTTTGGTTCTCAGATAAATACTTTGATAGAAAAGCGATCATGGCGAGTTTCATAAACTCCGAAGGCTGAATGGAAAAGGCCCCTACACCGATCCAGCTCCTGGAACCGTTCCGGAGCACCCCTATGCCGGGAATGAGGACGAGCACAAGGAGAACGAAGCAAATGATGATGATGACCTTTGACCAGTTTCGCCATGTCCAGTACTCTACGTTCATGATGAAAAACATGGCGAATAATCCTACACCGGCGAAGAGCACCTGTCTTTTTGCAAAGAAAAAGGAATCATTAAATTTGTAATCTGCCCATACAGCACTCGCACTGTATACCATGACCAGTCCAATCGCAAGCAAAGTGAGTGTAACCACAATGAGTATAAAATCGGGAGTCGATTTTTTTAAAGGCAATCCTAAACACCTCAAATAGACAAATTTAGAGCCGTTCGAGCATAGAAAACTACTGATCCCGGATTGAATGACTGGTTGTGTAAGTATGGATGCTCTATATGGACAAGCCCTTATTAAAGCTTATGCACGGTCTCGATAAAAATGTCACCGCGTTGTTCAAAAGTACGATATTGATCCCAGCTCGCACATGCAGGGGACAATAATACGATATCCCCTTCCCGAGCATGTTCATACGCAACCGGAACCGCCTTTTCAACATTATCGACAGGAATAATCGTTTGTATCCCCGCCTTTTCCCCTGTTTTCACGAACTTCTCAGAAGTTTCTCCAAAGGTGATCAATGTTTTGACATTTGCGAGAAATGGAATCAGGTCATCAAATTCATTGCCCCGATCCAATCCTCCTGCAAGCAATATAGTCGGGGATTCAAAGGCTTTAAGCGCGCTTTTCGTCGCCAGGCTGTTCGTTGCTTTAGAATCATTGTAAAATTTGATGCCGTTCATTTCGCGAACGAATTGAGTCCGGTGTTTCACTCCGCCAAACGTACTCAATACCTTCTTGATGCTATCATTGGATACCCCATAAATTTTACAGGCAGCAACGGCACAAAGGATATTTTCAAGATTATGAGCACCCGGAAGGACGATGGAGTATAAGTCCACCACTTTTTCGTCCTTGAAATAAATCGCACGCTCCTTAATATAGGCACCGCCCTCAATCTCTTTTTCGGTTGAAAAGCGAATCACCTGTGCTTTTGTAAAGCTGACCACTTCATATACATGCTCTTGGTCCCCGTTAATGATTAGATAGTCTTTCTCCGTTTGGTTTTTTGTAATATTGGATTTTGCTTTCCAATATTCGTTCAAGTCCCCATGGTAATCAAGATGTGCATCATACAAATTTGTAATGATGGCAATGTGCGGAGCGAAGTCCTGGGTCCCCATCAGTTGGAAAGAAGACAATTCGACTACCATCTTTTCGTCCTCTTTCGCATCCTGCGCTACTTCAGAAGCAACGGTTCCGATATTCCCGGCGATCAGGGGCTTTTGATTATCCTCTTTCAACATTTCAAATAATAATGTCGTGGTGGTCGTCTTTCCATTGGTTCCCGTAATCCCGATCATTTCCGCCTCTGAAATCAGATATGCGAGCTCGACTTCTGTTAAGACGGGAATATCCTTCTCCATCGCTTTTTTTATCAATGGGTTATGATATGGGATACCCGGATTCTTTATGACATATTGAAAGCCTTCATCCAGAAGCTCGATGGGATGACTTCCGCATATGACTTTAATCCCTTCCTGAAGGAGGCCCTGGGCTTCGGGATTTTCCGACAAGGGCTTTTGGTCATTGACCGTAACAAATGCTTCTAGCTTATGTAGGAGAGAGGCAGCACTTACCCCACTTTTTGCCAAGCCTAATACGAGTACTTTCTTATGTTTGAATTTTGTAATATTTTTCACTTATAACCACACCTCAATATAGATTCCTAAAACGGCAAAAAGTAATCCCACAGTCCAAAACGTGACGACGACACGCCACTCCGACCATCCGACCAGCTCATAATGGTGGTGCAATGGGCTCATTTTGAAAATTCGTTTTCCTGTTGTTTTAAAGCTTGCCACCTGTAAGATGACGGAAAGAGTCTCAATGACGAACACTCCCCCAATAAGGATCAATATGATTTCAAGCTTGGTTAAAATGGCAATCGTGGCGATTGCGCCTCCGAGTGCAAGTGAGCCGGTATCACCCATGAATACTTTGGCTGGATGGGCATTAAATACGAGGAAGCCAAGAACCGCCCCCACCACCGCTACTCCGAAGATGGCAACATCATATTGAGATTGGCTCCACGCAAGTACAGCCAGTGCCCCGAATGCAATGGCACTTGTTCCGGACACCAAACCGTCGAGACCATCCGTCAAATTGACGGCGTTTGAAAATCCAACAAGCCAAAAGATAATGAACAAGCAATAAAACCAACCTAATTCAATCGAAACATCGGTTAATGGTATCGAAACCGTGGTCGGAAAGTCGTTCTGTTTAAAGATAAGATAAAAGATCACCGATATGACAATCTGTCCCAGCAGCTTCTGTTTGGAGGTCAAACCTAAATTCCTTTTCATCACGACCTTGATAAAGTCATCCAGGAAACCCAATAAACCAAATCCGACAGTCACGAGGATCATTAAATACGTTTCAGGACCGGGTTCTGAATATTTACCGGTCATGACAAATGTAGTGATGACGATGGATACTAAGAACACAATGCCACCCATCGTCGGTGTGCCGGTCTTTTTTTGATGCGACTCGGGACCTTCATCCCTGATGCTTTGTCCAAACTTCAATCTTCTTAGGAAGGGGATGAATATAGGGGCAAGCAATACGGTTATGAGAAACGCCATTATGATGGTAAAAAAGATCACTTGTTCCATCATCGTCATTCCCCTCCCATTCCATCGTTTGGATCCTGTCTGGATCCGTCCATAGACATATCATTTGTTTGATGTTGTTCAGATTCACTGCTAAAAATAAACTTCGTCATAATTTCCCACTTTTCTTGATTGTAATTTTGTTTGTAACTCTCTTGTAAGTCTAAATAAGCCCGGTATACATCTTCAACTATAAATAACGGAAAGTGATTGGGGACAAAAGATGGGATTTGTTCACCCTTTGGCCAAAGAGAAGCAATCGCTCCTTGTTCAAGGCTCTTAAGAAGGTTCACTTCATCACCTGCAGGTATATATAGTCCTTTCTCCATTCCCATCCTAGTTGAATTTGAAACTACTAAAAAGGGATAGCCCGGCAAATGGATTCCTTTGGTTTCCGGAAACTTTTTTCTAACTTCATCATAAAGAAGCATTCCTACATCCCCTTGATGAAGTGTCTTGCCACTTCCCGGTCGTCAAAATCGTATACATGATTCCCGATGATCTGATAGGTTTCATGCCCTTTCCCGGCAATCAGGACGACATCTTCCGGTTTTGCAAGGCTCAAGGCTTCCCTGATCGCGTCTTTGCGATCAACGATCAATTGATACTGCTTGCCGACCACTCCTGCTTCCATATCCTTCAAGATAGCCTCCGGATCCTCGGTCCTGGGATTATCAGAAGTGAAAATGGCATAATCGCCGTAATCACAGGAAATCTCAGCCATGATAGGTCTCTTGATCCTATCCCTGTCCCCTCCGCATCCGACCACTACAATGACATGGCCATTTGTAATCGTCCGGATGGTCTCCAACACATTCTTTAAGCCATCTGGAGTATGGGCATAGTCGACGATGACCGAAAAAGGCTGACCTTCTGAAATGGTTTCAAACCGTCCCCTGACCCCTTTCGCTTTTTCAAGGCTCTTTATACTTTCATCGATCGGTATACCCGCAGCAAACGCTGTCGCTATTGCAGCCAGGGCATTGTAGACATTAAACTTCCCTGCATACTTTAAAACCATTTCCCGTTCCCCGAATGGAGAGACAAGGGTGAAGACCGACTCAGTTGCTCTAAGGACCACATCTTTTGCATGGAAGTCAGCTGATGGAGACAGTCCATATGTAACGACATGGGCGGCTGTTGATTTGATGAAATAATCCGATGCATCATCGTCCTTATTAATAATGGCATACTTAGGCGATTTCTTGAAATAAGTATTCCCTAATTGTGAAAACAATAAGCCTTTCGCATTACGGTAGTCATCCATTGTTTTGTGATAATCCAGATGATCCTGTGTCAGGTTCGTAAACACTGCTATGTCATAGTCACACCCGTGCACACGACCTTGATCCAAAGCATGTGAAGAAACTTCCATGATGGCGGACCGCACCCCTTTATCGCAAAATCGTCTGAACGTCTGCTGAAGGGTTAAACTGTCAGGCGTCGTATTATGGCTGACCTCCAACTCCTCCCCCACTTTGATATGCAGGGTTCCAATCAATCCCGTCTTCATCCCACATTGAGTAAAAACGTGATCGATGAGGTGGGTCGTCGTGGTTTTGCCATTTGTCCCCGTCACTCCGACCAAAAGCAACTGATGGGAGGGCTGTTTATAATAATGGTCCGCTAGAATCGCCATCGCTTTCTTCGTATCTGGAACAATGATGACAGGAACACCTGCATCCAGTCTCCTTTCGGCAAGGATCGCTGCTGCACCATTCTTCTCTGCCACCCCTGCAAGAGAGTGACTATCAATCTCCAATCCATTGATACAAATAAATAAATCACCATTCTTTACTTTCTTGTGGTGATTCGCGATGTTTGAAATAGCTGGATCCCCTTCACCATGTACTGAGAAAAACGGTAGTACTTCCAGTAAAGTGTGCAATCTCATCCTTTCAACTCCTCACAGGCAGAAAGCAACCTTTTTATATTTTACAAAAAAAAATGAATGAAAGCTATCAACCTTTTAACTTAGTTCGATCTCTCTTTATCGTCACGCGGACTGACACTTAATACCCCGGGGATTCATCGGTCCAAATCCCCGGCATAAATAAAAAGTATATCATGAAATAACTACTGTGTAGACCTTCTCCGCCATTATTCTTCAGATAGATAAACCCTTACCTTTGAACCCTGTTTTATTTTCACTCCCGGGTCCGGAGACTGACTTACCACTTTTTCTCCGCTTCCACTTACGTCCAGATCCAGATTCACCAGTTGTTCCTGAAGTTCACTTTTCGTCAATCCGACCAGGTCCGGGGTTTCAATCAACGGAGTGTCGGTCCACGTCATCTCTTTTTCAATTTGACCTTTACGCTTAGGAACCCCCATTGCCTCCAGACTATCACCTATGATACTTCCTCCAATCGGGGCTGCCACCACCCCACCGAACTGAATCGTCCCCTTCGGATTATCGACAGCGACATACACGACAATCTGAGGGTCATCTGCAGGAGCCACCCCCATGAAGGAAACGATATGATTGTTTTCCAGGTACTTACCATCCTTTGCCTTTTGCGCTGTCCCCGTCTTCCCTCCTACCCGGTAACCATCTACAAACGCTTTCTTTCCGCTTCCTTTGGCCACGACACTTTCCAAAGCTTCACGAATCTGCTTTGACGTTTCTTCCGAGATGACTCTTTTCTTGATCTGAGGGGTCTTTCTCATGACCACTTCTCCGGTTGAAGGGTCGATAAGCTCTTTTGCGATATAAGGCTGATACAGTACTCCTCCGTTGACTGCCGCCGATACTGCCGCAACCTGTTGAATGGGGGTAACGGCCACCCCCTGGCCAAATGCGGTTGTCGCCTGTTCTACAGGACCGACACGGTCGAGGTTAAAGAGAATCCCCTTCCCTTCCCCTTGCAGATCGATTCCCGTCTTTTCACCAAAACCAAAATCATGGATATAGCTGAATAGTTTTTCTTTCCCTAACCTTTGACCCAACTCGACAAATCCCGGGTTACATGAGTTCTGAACCACCTCAAGGAAAGTTTGTGTCCCGTGCCCCCCACGTTTCCAGCAGTGGAGAGTCGATCCAGCTACTTCGATATGCCCGGGGTCATGAAATGTCTCTTTATAAAGATCCACCTTTTTCTCTTCAAGGGCCGCTGCAAGCGTAATGATCTTGAATGTGGATCCCGGTTCATACGTGCTCCAAATCGGTAAATTCCGATTATAGATTTCCTGGGGCACATTGCGGAAATTAGCCGGATCAAATGTCGGTCTGCTCGACATAGCCAGTATTTCACCATTCTTAGGATTCATGGCGATGGCGATGATTCCATCTGGATTATACGTCGCCTCTGCGATATCCAGTTCCCGCTCAACGATTGTTTGCACTTTGGTATCGATCGTTAGCTTCAAATCCAACCCATTTTCGGGTTTTTCAAAATCATCAGCCATATCAGGCATTCTCTTTCCTTTGGCATCGGAGAAAAATTTCACATACCCTTTGTCTCCGCTAAGCTCTTCATCATAAGAAAGTTCAAGCCCCATAAGCCCTTGATTATCGATACCTGCAAAGCCGAGCACATGGGATAGGTAACTTCCATATGGATAATAACGCTTAGAATCCTCCCCTAAATACACACCCTTCAAGTTTAAATCCCTTACTTCTTTCGCTTTGTCATACGAGATTTTCCTCGCTTCTTTTATCAGCACCATATTGGCTTTCTGTGTTACATATTTATATGCAGACTCAACTGAAATATTAAGAACGGCCGCCAGTTTATCCGCTGTCCCTTGAGGATCCGTAATTTGCCGTGGAACGACAAATATTGTCGGTGCACTTTGATTCCCTGCGAGTTCTACTCCATTTCGGTCGACTATTTTCCCTCTCTCAGGTTGAAATGGGATATTTCGACTCCAGGAGTCTTTTGCCAAACCGGTAAGCCAGTCCCCTTTAAAAAACTGAACATACCCCAGCCTGATATCTATGATGGAGAAAATAAGGACTCCTACTATAAGCGCTACTGCCAACCTCTTCCTTACCGTTACATTGGATACTCTTTTCACAAATGGAACCTCCCCTTCTATGGCTCGTTCCATTATATGCTTGGACTTATGGTGGTATGTTTGAATTCAACGAAAGACTCAGGCTATCGGGAGGGGAACACAATTAATGAATGAATGGACAAAAAGGGATGACTCCGTTACTCTGAGTCATCCCTTTTTTGTTAATTCAGCTGTTCTTCTTCTTTTTCTTTTGGTTGGGCTGCTTCTTCGGGGGTCTTGAAGTTGACGACGAGTGGCTCATCTTTCTTGACCTTTATTCCAGGCTGTATATTCTGGCTGAATGCATATCCATTTCCAACCATATTCATCTTCAGACCGGCAATACCCGCTACCTTAAAGACATCCCTTACAGACCACCCCTTCATATCGGGAATGGTGATGTCTCCGTCCGTTTTGATCACTACTCTTTCCCCTTCAAGAATGGCGTTTCCGCCTTGAGGAAGCTGTTTGACCACTTGAGAACCATTTCCGACCACAACAGGAGTGACCCCTGCTTTTTCCAGCTCTTTCTTCGCTTCTTCTACGCTCATGTCCCTCGTTTCAGGGAGTGATTGTTTCTTCAGGCTCACTTTTTCCTGAGGTTTGATGTTCAGGTACTTTAAGCTGTTTTGCATAACGGGATTGAAGACCGCAGAGACCGGATCCGATCCGATTTCAGTCGGTTCTAATTCAGGCTGTTGGACCCCGACATAAACGATTAACTGAGGATCGTCGATAGGGGCCATACCCATAAAGGAGAAAAGGTAATTTTCCTTACCGACCATATAACGGCCATTCGAGGGATCAGGTATCTGACCCGAACCGGATTTACCGCCGACACGATATCCTTCTATCGCAAACTTCTGTCCTGTACCATGTTCAGATGTGACGGTCGTCTCCAGGTACTCCCTTGTCTTGATCGCTGTTTCCTTCGTGATAGGGGTGCCTGACACTTCAGGCTTCGTCTCTTTGATCACTTTCTTTGTATTGGGATCGACGATCTTTGAAATGACATAGGGCTTCATCATTTTCCCATCATTGGCAATCGCCGATTCCGCCTGGATCATTTGAAGCGGTGTGACGGTCGTACCTTGACCGAAGATGGTCGTGTATTTTTCAATCGGGTAATGATATAATATCGAACCCGATGCTTCATTTGGTAATCCTACGTCTGTCGCTTCGCCAAATCCAAAGTCATGTAAATAGTTTTCATATTTCTTAAATCCGATTTTATCCAGCAGATTCGCAAATGCAACATTGGAGGATCTTTGAACGCCTTCAAGGAACGTGATCGTTCCCCAACCTTCTCCACCATTATGATCCCGGATCGGATTTGGAACATTTTCTACATAGTACTTACCAGATTCATAGGTTTCATTCGGATTGAACTTACCTTCATTCACTGCAGCTGCAAGGGAAAAAGACTTCATCGTGGAGCCTGGTTCATACGTATCTTCAACGATGATGTTGGTCCAGTTATCCAGGAGCCCCTCTCTTGTATCCGGGTGGAATGTCGGCCTTTGACTCATGGCAAGAATCTTACCTGTTTTCGGGTCAGCTACGATGGCAAACATTTTCTTAGGCTTGTATTTTTTCTGGACTTCATTCATTGCTTCTTCAAGGAAGGTTTGAATCTTCTTATCGATGGTCAGATAAAGATCATCTCCATCCTTAGGCTTTGTAACATGTTCGTCTGAATTCGGCAGGAGATAGCCCCATACATCACTCTTATAAGATACAGACCCATCCTTGCCTTTCAATACATCGTTGAAACTTGCTTCCACTCCCATTTTACCCACTGTCGTAGAATCCCCATCGTCGTCGGTTGTTTTCTGTGCGAACCCGATAAGATGGGAGGCGAAGGAGCCGTTAGGATAAAATCGCTTCGCTTCCTTCCTGAACGTAACACCAGGGATATCTTCTTCTTTAATGTCAAGCATCATCTGATGGGATAAATCTCTTCCTGCAGCACCGAATTCCACTTGATACGGACCCTTTTTGTTTAAACGGTCATAAATCTCACTTTCCTTCATATCAAGATACTTGGCGAGGACTTTGGCCGTTTTTTCAGGGTCTGTCACATGCTTGGGTTTCTTCGGGTCACTGGTGATACTTGGATCTAATATCGCAACCAACGTATAAGCGGATGTATCTTCTGCGATGACTTCCCCTTTTCCGTCAAAGATTGTCCCTCTATGCGCTTCTAAAATATGACTTTTGATATATTTTTTTGCCGCTTGAGATGCCAGGACCTTCCCTTCCGCTTCTCCCGTGACCTGAATGGTGACGAAGCGGACCATTAATACAAAAAAGAGCAAGCCGAAAATCCCGAAAAGGATGGCTGCCCCTATGTTCATACTTGGCCTTTTTTTCATTATTGTTCAACAACCTTAACGTTCTTTTCTTTCAAGTTAAGTCCAAGTTCCTTTGCTTTTTCGAGAATACGTTCATACGTACTAAGTTCACTTACTTGAAGTTTCAGGTCATTGTTCGCCTTTTCCTGCTTTTCAATGGTCGTTTCTACTTGTTGAACCTCTTTGTTGACATCATAGATGGCTGCCTGGGTCGAAACAATTTGAACCGCCAGGATACAAAATACCATTGCGAAGATGGCCACAAGGATTTTCTCACCCGGTGTGACAACGGACCTTCTTTCTTCATTCAGACGCTTAGGTTTGGCTTGAACGGACTGATAGGATTTCTCAACATTTTGCTGCTCATAATTTCTCGCTAAGTTACTCAAAATTCTCCCTCCTGTTTCCTTCTTTTTATATATTTTTTTCTGCGATTCTCAATTTAGCCGACCTGGCCCGATTATTTTCTTCCAACTCTTCTTCGCTTGGCAGGATCGGTTTTCTCGTTACAAGTTTAAGTTCTGCTTCATAGCCTTCCGGGATGATAGGTAATCCCGGTGGCAGGTCCGGCCCTGATGCTTTTTCTTTGAACATCGTTTTACAAATCCGGTCTTCTAAAGAATGGAACGTAATGACACTCACTCTTCCACCCTTATGCAGAAGCCCTATGGCTTGTTCCAATGAATCCTCAAAGGCTCCAAGCTCATCGTTGACGGCAATTCGGATCGCTTGAAAGACCCTCTTGGCAGGATGACCACCCTTTCGTCTTGCAGGTGCCGGAATCCCTTCCTTGATCAGTTCTACCAATTCACCTGTCGTTTCGATCGCTTTCACTTCGCGTGCCGCTTCAATCTTCCTTGCAATCTGCTTCGAAAACTTTTCTTCACCATACCGGTAAAAAATTCGGACCAGATCTTCAAACGACCAATGGTTGACGACATCATAAGCACTAACTTCACCTTGTAAGTCCATTCTCATATCCAGAGGCGCATCGTGGTGATAACTAAAGCCCCTTTCTGGAGTATCCAGCTGAGGAGATGACACACCAAGATCGTAAAGAATCCCATCCACACTATGTACTCCGAGTTGTTCAAGCTCTTCCTTGATATTCCGGAAATTTGATTGAACGAATGTCACCGTGTCCTGATAAGCTGCAAGCTTTTCTTTCGCATGGTTGATGGCCGTTTCATCCTGATCGAAGCAATAGAGATGCCCCTCGGAGGAAAGCTGGCTGGCCAGGTACTCACTATGACCAGCCCCGCCTAACGTACAATCCACATAGACTCCATCTTCCTTGATATCCAGTCCATCTACGGTTTCTTTCAATAATACAGTTGTATGTTTAAACATGTTGACTTCACCTTTCCAATCGAACGTTTTGTGGTGGCTAAATATCAAATCCCACCATATTCTCTGCAAGCTCAGCAAATGAATCTTCAGACTGTGTGAAATAGTCTTCCCATAATGATTTACTCCAAATCTCAATTCGATTGGAAACTCCTAAAATAATGCATTCTTTATCCAATTGTGCATAATTCACAAGTGTAGCAGGAATATTCACCCTTCCCGTTTTATCCAGTTCACTCTCGGTTGCCCCCGAGAAGAAGAATCGAGTGAAGGAACGGGCATCTTTTTTCGTAAGCGGCAGGGCTTTAAGCTTTTCCTCTAGGGAACGCCACTCATCCATGGGGTAACCAAATAAGCACTGATCAAGTCCCCGGGTGATCACAAACGAATCCCCGAGATGATCCCGGAACTTGGCAGGTACGATTATACGGCCTTTATTATCAATGTTATGTTGATATTCGCCCATGAACATATGCACTGCCCCCACTTTCTATCACAAATGTACCACATCCCCCCACTTTTCTCCACTCTTTTCTATATTCTTTCCTTGCAAAATATTTCCTCTATTTTTCATTAGTGTTTTTCCTGCTTTTACAGACAACTTTCCGAGGTTGAATTTTGTCTGTAAACAACAGAAAAAGGACCAAATTCGCATATCAAAACGAATTTGGTCCTTTTTTAGATTGACCGATCAGATATAGATCACCTTATGAGTGCTATCAAAGGAATAATCCAGCAGGGTCAGGTCCCTTATGAAAGCAGGTCCGTATTTGTTCAGGAAATAGAGGACATTCCAGGTTCTTTCCTGTGGTCCTTCATTTGGTCGGATACTGTTTTCCACTTTCATGAATTGGTTGAAGATCAAGGAGTGCTTATCTTTTAACGCTTTGTCAATTTTTTTGCGTAAATAATCGAACTGACCATGGTGGAATTCAAGATTCTTATCAAGGATCGGATTCAACCCCTGATCAATCGAGACAGCCTGTTTACGGATTTCCTCATATCGGCGATCGAGTTCATCCTGAATGCTCTTCATTTCCTTTTCTATCCCTGGACGCTCAAGAGATTTCCAAAAGGCCTCCCTGGCAGTTGCCACCCCTTCTGTAATCACTCCGTGAATGGATAGTTGGAGGTCTTGGATCCTTTTATTTATCTCCCTTTCCACTATGGTGATATTTAATCGTGGCACGACGGGAGGCATCTTCAAATCAACGTATTCGAACGCTCTTTTCAATTCTCCCCAGTAGGCTATTTCCCCTGGTCCCGCGATAAACGCCAGATTCGGGAATAACCATTCCTGCATCATCGGCCTTGTGACGACATTATTGCTGAAAGATTCAGGGCTTTTCTCCAAAATGGATAATAGCTCAACGGAAGAATATGTTTTCCCGCTATTTTTCTCAAAAAACAGATCCCCATCCCGATCTAACAAAGCCCTTTCATTGTGAATCTGAAGAAAAAGATTGGCGGCATTGGGAGAGATATCCAGCTGAGTATGAAAACCACTTTCCCGTATGTCACTCTGTTGCTGAAGGACCGCATCCGTTATCGACTGGCTGTTTTCAATCAAATAACGAAAGTGTGCCGCTTCCAGTTTTCTTAGCGGAGGGTGGGAGGAATCAATGACCAGTAATCCGAAATCCTTGAATAGACTCATGACGATATGGGCAAAGAAGCGGACGATCGACTCTTCCTCATCGATCATCTGATGAAGCTCCCCTGAAAGCTGTTTTGAATGTTCCGTTTCCCCTAAAGCGACGAGAATGTCATCAAGCCATTTCTTCATCACGGAGTTGGAATAGGTTATGTAAGAGGTCATCTTTTTTTCCAATACTCTCTCGGGATACCCCACCTTTTCAAGCTTTGATCCTTTTTCAACGTATATATGGTTCACTTCCTGATAATCGTGGTCCTCCCCAGCTATCCAAAAAACCGGTACAACCGGGTGCCCCAGTCGCGCTTCCTGCTGCCTGGCCAATTGGATGACTGAAATAATTTTATGTATGGTATAAAGCGGACCCGTTAAAAGACCTGCCTGTTGACCCGCCACGACGGTTACCGCATTATCCCTCAGTTTCTCAAGTGCCTCTTCTACTTTATCGGAAGAAGGCAGCCCTTTCATATAGGAAGAGATACATTCTGAGAGACCCTCCCGAGGGAAAGTACGTGATCCTAAATCCTCCATCCTTTCCTCGTAAACGGATGGTTTATTGATATTATAATGAAAAAAAGAAGTGACAGGCTCTTCTTGTTTTAAATATTTAGACGCAAACTGATTTATTGCTGGAATGTTTAAGCTTTCCAATTCCATATGAATTACTCCTTTTCTAGCTCTTGATATCCTAACGATGAGTATATCATTCCACATAAGGAAAAGGAAAAAACTTGCCTGCTGAATTTTTAATACAGTTCCAGGATTCGGAGGACTAGGCCCGTGATCATCAACGTGATATAAGCAGTAAAAAATAAAAGGAAGTTCACCCGCCAGAACCCTCTGAGCACTTTGGGGTAGTCGATCTCACCCTTTGCTTTCCAATACATGATGGCAAACAGCACTCCGATTGAACAGATCACAATAAAAATGAGCCACAGATAGGATGTCCTCCATATGGCGATGACAATGAAATGAACAGATACAATCAGGAGAAATGTCGTAATATCAATGGCGATATGCACAGCTCTCCGGTGACTCTTTAAGATTTCCTTGGCAAGAATAAAACTGATGAAATACCCTAAAAATGGAATCATGACAAAAATGGCAATGATCGTCGAAAAAATGGAAGCCATTTTACCCCCCCAGACCTTCTCTTTCTATTCCTTTAACTAATTTGTAAAGTAGACTCATGATGGGTACAAAATGGTGTTCTTTTTGGGCTTTATTGAGAAGGACGCCAATGATCGATTCAATTTCCGTCCTTCTATGTGATTCTATGTCTTTTAACATGGAAGATCTGTTTTGATATGTATTCCGGCAGATATCAACTACTTTTTCAAAGGAAATAATCCCTTTCATTTGAGGAAATAAGAGAAGCATTTCGTTGAATAATCCCTTCTGTAATTCATGGAAATAAGGGTTGTCAATAAGCTTACCGTTCGTCACACCCGTTAAAGCCGTCAGCGGGTTGATTGATACGTTGACGAATAACTTAGTCAGGAGCATCTTCTCGAAGTCTTTCCGGATTGAAAACCGGAAGGAATCAATGCTCATTGATACTATTTCTTCTATCACATAGCAATTTCCTCTAATTAACGCAATATTCGTCTCCGCTTCCCCTAAATGATGAACGGCGGCGTCATGTTCCTTCATGGCCCCATGATTCACCGAGCCCGCGATCAGATTCAGGTGAGGTAATGATTTCACCCAATCAACATGACCTATTCCATTTTGAACAAACAGAAGGGGTACGTGAGATCCGAGTTCGACGAGTCCCCTTCTAAGAAACGGGAGATCATATTCCTTCACAGCCACAATCACAAGGTCGTATTCCTTCTGCGTTTCGTGTTCTTGTACGGCTCCTACCTTGGTTGTGATTGCCGACCCTTCTTTATATATGGTGACCCCATGATCCAACAGTGAGCGGACTTGGGACTCCCTCCTGACAATAAGGGTTACATCAGATAACCGGCCCAGATAACCGGCAAATAAAAGGCCGACCGCTCCTCCTCCAATGATTCCAATTTTCATACAAACTCCTTCTTATTCATCTTTTATGAACATTTTACCAAATTTTCCTCAGTGAGAAAACGATTATAGGCAGAAGGAATCAATCCTTTTCGAAAGAAAGGGCCCGTCCAAAAGGAACGAGCCCGAAAATGATATGTCCTTATACAGGATATACAGGATGTTTTCTTTCACTGAACTTTACATCTTTTGTTTCATAAAGCTTATACCTTTGGATCAATACGGATCGTAATTCATTCGGTGCGGTGATTTCATCTACAATTAATTCAGAAGCCAATTTATAAATATCGATATGCTCTTTATATTCCTTCTGTTTTTCCTGGACATACTGAATTCTTTCTTTCGGATCTTCGATTGCCTGGATCTTATTGGAATATACGGCATTAACCGCGGCCTCAGGACCCATTACGGCAATTTGAGCCGTTGGAAGGGCAATACAGACATCCGGGTCGAAAGCAGGACCTGCCATTGCATATAAACCTGCTCCATAAGCTTTTCTTACGATTACGGAAATTTTCGTAACCGTTGCCGAACTCATGGCTGCTATCAGTTTTGCACCGTGGCGGATAATCCCCGCTCTTTCCACCTTGGTCCCGATCATGAATCCAGGTACATCAGCAAGGAACAACAAAGGAATATGGAAAGCATCACATAATTGAATGAATTTAGCGCCCTTATCGGCGGAATCATGGAAAAGCACTCCACCCTTCACTTTCGGTTGATTGGCAATGATCCCCACTACCTTCCCGTCAAGTCGCCCGAAACCTGTGATCAATTCAGGAGCGAATAGCTTTTTCATTTCAAAGAAGCTTCCTTCATCAATCAACGTATCAATGCAATCATACATATTGAATGGAGCATTTTGATGTTCAGGGATAATGTCTTCGAGAAGCTTTTCATGTTTAGGAGCAAGTCCATCCAGCACCTTTGGCTTGTGTTGATAATTCGCCGGGAAGTAACTTAAGTATCTCTTCGCTTCTTCAATTGCCTCCTCTTCGGAAGCCGCAAGCAGGTCACCACATCCACTGACCGTACAATGCATTCTTGCACCGCCCATTTCTTCAAGGGTCACTTTTTCCCCAATCACCTTTTCCGCCATTCGGGGTGATCCAAGATACATGGACGCATTCCCATCCACCATGATGACAATGTCGCAGAATGCGGGAATATAGGCTCCTCCGGCTGCTGATGGTCCAAAAAGGACGCAAATCTGTGGAACCATGCCGGACATCTTAACTTGGTTATGAAATATTTTGCCTGCCCCCCGACGATTCGGGAACATATCTAACTGATCGGTGATACGTGCACCTGCAGAGTCCACTAAATAGAAGATAGGCACTTTCAAATTAAGTGCCGTTTCCTGGATCCTGATGATTTTCTCAACTGTCCGCGCACCCCATGATCCGGCTTTGACCGTGGAATCATTGGCCATGACGCACACAGTCTGCCCCCCTACTTTTCCGATCGCCGTCACTACTCCATCAGCCGGTAAATCGTTCGCCTTAATATTGGCGAACATCCCATCTTCCTGATAATCCCCATTATCAAATAATTGTTGCAGTCGATCCCGGACAAACATCTTTTTCTGTTCTTTCAATTTCTCATGATATTTAGGCTGACCACCGGAAGCAATTCTTTCCCTTGTTTCTTCAAGAGTGTTGATGATCGTTTTAGATGTTGACATATTATCCCCTCCGTCGTTTTATGTAAAAATACAAGAACGGCTCATAAACAAGCCAGAAACCGCAAACGATTTCTGACTCATTGTTTTACCCGGATCATCCTTCGATTATAAGTAATACATCGCCTTCATTTACAAAGTCCCCTACATTCACTTTAATCTCTGTGACTTTCCCGGCTGCTTCAGCTTCAACGGGAATTTCCATTTTCATGGATTCCAGCATTAAGACCGTATCTCCGCTCGACACCTCTCCACCTTGTTCCACTAATACATTTAGTACCGTCCCTGCCATTGTTGATGTGATTTCCTTCATGATTGATTCCTCCTGTTTGTCTTCTTATGTTTGATCGAGGTGCGGATCATTCCGCACCAACATTACGTACGTTTGGCTGTCAAGAAGTCCTGAAGCCATTTGGTCGTATATGATCCATCTTTGAACCCGTTGTCTTCAAGTATATCCCTGAATAGACTGACATTCGTTTTGACGCCTTCAATCGTTACCCCTGCAAAGAAAACCTTTGCTTTGTCCAGTGCATCCTGACGGTCCTTCCCCTGGATGATACACTTGGAGATCATCGGATCATAGAAGGGGGTCACATTGTTCCCTTTTTCATAGCCGCTGTCAATCCGGACACCTTCACCTTGACCCCATTCCAATTCTGTCAGCTTGCCTGGAGAAGGGTAAAACGTCTTTGGATCTTCGGCATATACCCTGAACTCAATCGCATGACCGGCACTTTGGATTTCTTCCTGCCTGCAAAGGGGGAGAGGCTCTCCGCTTGCTACAAGCAGCTGCCATTTCACGAGATCGAGCCCCGTGATCGTTTCAGTGACCGGATGCTCTACTTGTAGGCGGGTATTCATTTCAAGGAAGTAAAAATTCTCCTCTTCATCAACGATAAACTCCACCGTTCCTGCATTCGTGTAATCCACTGCCTTTCCAGCCTCTATGGCAGCGGTGTACATCTTCTCCTTCGTTTCTTGAGATAGACCGGGAGAAGGTGATTCCTCTATCACTTTTTGATTTCTACGTTGTACGGAACAATTCCGCTCGAATAGATGAACGAGATTTCCATGATGATCACCAAAGATTTGTATTTCAACATGTCTCGCATTCTCTATACATTTCTCTAGGAAGACTTCCTCTTTCCCGAAATAGGCTTTGGCACGGTTTTTAGTAGAATCGAAGCTTTGAACGAGCGCTTGCTCATTTTCACAGCGAATCATGCCGATCCCCCCGCCCCCGCCACTTGCCTTCAGCATCACAGGGTAGCCGATTTCACTTGCCACCTCTATAGCAGCCTCTATGGTACCGACTCCTCCGTCGCTTCCCGGCACTACAGGAACAGACGCATCCTGCATCACTCTTCTTGCCTCTACCTTATCTCCCATTTTTTCAATGATGTCATGGGCAGGACCAATAAAAGTAATGCCCTCTTCCGAAACCCTCTTCGCGAAGTCGGCATTTTCCGAGAGCAGGCCGTACCCGGGATGGATGCCATCCACTTTCTCCTTCTTTGCAACATCCAATATATTGTCCACCACTAAGTATGAACGGTTCACTTGTGATTCACCTATGCGGAATGCAACATCCGCTTCTTTCACAAAGGGCATATCCTGATCTGCATCTGAATAAACCGCGACTGTTTGAATGTTTAATTGTTTACATGTTTTGATGATCCTAGAAGCAATTTCTCCCCTGTTTGCAATTAATATCTTCTGCACAATCTCTCCCCTTTCTTCATGGAACACACCTGTTCATAATACGAATTCTACGAAAATCGTCGAAATCCTTCTTCTCCATTGTAAACGTTTTCTTAATTAAGTGCAGAATTTTTTGTTATTTTGTTATATAATAATAATAAATACTAGTTCTTATAGTAAATGAATTGCAAGCGGATACAACATTCTTAGTGAATTCAAAGAATCATTTTTCAGCATTTTAGGAGGTCATACTATGGCAGTAAAAGTGGAGAAATTAAAAGTAAACTATAAAACTCTAGAGGAGTTTAAGAAATTTAAAGAATATGGTGTACAGGAATTATCCATGCTTGAGGATCTGCAGGCGAATATCATTGAAAACGATAGTGAATCTCCGTTTTACGGAATTTACTTCGGGGATACCCTGGTTGCCAGAATGAGTCTATATCAACGCAATGCCCGTTTTGATCAATACTTCGATCCTCCCCAAAATTATTTGGAGCTTTGGAAGCTTGAAGTATTGCCAAAATACCAAAATAAAAGCTACGGAAAAGAATTAGTGGATTTCGCCAAGACCTTCGGATTACCGATCAAGACAAACTCGCGAATCAAATCTCAAGGATTCTGGGAGAAGATGGGGTTTGAAGCCGTAACCTACGAAGTGGAAAGGGATCTAGGTGAAAATCCATACGTATGGTTCCCTGAAGGGGTAAAAGAACAGAAAATCAGTTAATAGACGAAAAAGGCTTGCTCAAGTACACTCGAGTCAGCCTTTTTCATTTCATTTATTCAATCTTTGCAGATTACCGTTCTTATCCATCTGAAATTTCACTTTGTCTTCATTTCCTTGGAGCAGGGCCATCTTTCTCGCTTTTTCAAAGATGGCTAATAAAGATTTATGATCTTCTTCGAGGAGATTGAATTTTTCTTCATACTCTTCCAACTCTTCTTCTGTTTCTTTAAGCTTTTCCTGCAGTTGTGAGATTTGTTCGTGAAGCTGACTGTTCTCATTCCGGACTTTCTCCTCGTTACGGATGGCTTCCTCTGCTTTTTGGAGGTATTGTATCATACTTCCCATTGAAAATGATTCTGGAGACTCCGACGCACTTTCAACCGTCAGGATTTCCTGCTTTTCTTCAAATGTCTTCTTTGGCGGAGAATGTTTCTTAGATTGCTTTCTCTGTTTCTTTGCCAGTTCGATTCCGGATTTATATTGTTTACGGACAAATGAATTCCAGCGAAATCCGCATGCCGCGGATGTCCTTGATAGCTTTTTCCCTACTTCTTCAAACGCCTGCAGTTGAGTGCCACCTTCGCGTATATGACGCAATACCACTTCCGCTAACAATACATCTTCATCCTGGCTCCAGGCATCCTGTCTATTTGAAGACATTTCCATCCCCCCTATTTCGTCAGTTTCTCCATACATATGCTCTTACTAGAGAAGATAGAATCAGCAACACTATTTTTAGCCTACAAAAAAGGAACCGGTTTTCACCTGCTCCTTTTGGTTACTTGAACTATTTAGATAAAAATTGATCCACTGCTTTGTGGTGCTCATCATGTGCCCACAGTTTGGAGCATTGTTTGATTTCCTCCAGGATGTTCCCTTCTATCCTTTTTGTATTCCAACAATTCAGGAGTTGCTGCTTATATGCCTTCAAGACCCCTGCAGATTTAGACGAGATCATTTTAATCAATGGGACTTCATGCACAGGTACCAATTCATCCACCACTTCGTCTACGAATCCCATTTCATGAAGTGCTTCAGCCTGTTCCAGACGCGCCGTCATTAAAAGGGACATGGCTTTTGATACAGGAAGTCTTTCAAGGAGCAGGGTCCCTCCTCCCCACCCGGTGGTGATGGCAAGATTCCCTTGAACGAACCCCATCTTGGCGGTTCTTCTTGCTACTCTGAAATCACAGGCAGCCGCGATCTCACATCCCCCTCCAATAGCCGTCCCATTGATGAAGGCAATGGTAGGTTTCGGCAAGAAGGCGAGTCTCGTAAGGAGGCTCCCCATTTTACTGAGCATTTCGTAGCTTTCACCTTCTGTTTTAAGATTGTGGAACTGCGACAAGTCTCCCCCTGAACAAAAAGCACGATCTCCGCTTCCGGTTATGAGGAGCGCTTTCACATGATCGTTTCGAACGCACTCATCCATCGCCTTCTGAAGCCCATTCATGATTTCATAGCTCACTGCGTTTCGTTTATCCGGTCGGTCGATGATAAACTCCAATATTCCTTCATTGTTCATATGTAATACATATTCACCCACTTCAAAAGCCCCCTTTTATCTTACATATAGTGTATGATTTTCACGATCTGTTGAACAGACCTTTTCTCTGGATACGACAAAAAAGCGTGAAGAGCCATGGTCTCTTCACGCTTTTAAGCGGTGTAAGCAATTATTTGCTTACAACTTCTTTTCCTTTATACGTTCCGCACTCTTTACAAACACGGTGTGCTAGTTTCATCTCACCACAGTTTGGGCATGCTACCATACCAGGTACACTTAGTTTGAAGTGTGTACGACGTTGTCTTTTTGCTGTTTTAGAAGTTCTTCTAAAAGGTACTGCCATTCTTCCCACCTCCTTAAAAGAGATTCATACTCATTATGAAGCCAGTCGAGCTGGTACTTCGCTTTTAAGAGTTCTTGTTTTGATCAAGAAGTTTTGCTAAGTCAGCGAGTCGAGGATCTACTTTCTTCTCTTCCTCTTGTTCGACTTCATGAGCCTGTTCTTCGGTCATCACTTCCCAGTTCTTACCTGAAGGCATCTCATCTTGTTCTCTCGCTTCATCACTGATTACCTGCATCGGAATCTCAAGCAACAGCAATTCTCTGATAGCCGGTTTTAAATCAATAACATCACCTTGTATACGATGTACTTCTTCTTCCTCATACTGATCATAATCAGCTTCATTTAGAAGATACGTCTCAATCGTATTGATGTCAACTGGTAGATCGACATCCACAAGGGTTCTTGAGCAAGGCAGGACTAACTTTCCTTCTATATGAAGATGAAAAGTGACACGGTTTGACCCGATATCCGCCTTTCCGGACACCCGAATAGGGGAGACTTCTATAATTTGGGGATCAACTTCTTTCAGTTCGTCCAAATTAATTGTTTCGTCTATGGAAAATCCCTTGTCTCTGAATTTTTGTAATTGTATTATTGACCATTTCAATGTAATCACCTCAAGGCAACAAAGGTAATTATAGCTTTCATAATACCGTTTGTCAATATTTTTTCTTTACACTCTCTTTAACCATAGTGTTGTAATTATAACGTTTAAATATAAGGACTTTCAAATATTTTATTATATTCGTTATGATTCTTTCAAAAAAGGGGAGAATCTATATCATTTCCTTATATAATAAAGATGATAAGTATGTTTTAGATTTAGAAAGGTTGTGTGGTTTTTATGAGGGCAACAGGGGTAGTTGTGGAGTATAATCCGTTTCATAATGGACATTTACATCATTTGAGGGAAACAAGGGCCGTTACAGGGGCTGATGTTGTCGTTGCGGTGATGAGTGGGCACTTCCTCCAGCGTGGTGAGCCTGCACTTGTTTCCAAATGGGCCCGTACCAGGATGGCATTGGAATCCGGTGTAGATGTAGTGATAGAGCTTCCATATTGTTTCGCGACACAGCATGCGGAAATTTTTTCAAAAGGTGCCATTTCGCTTCTTGATCGATTTGGCTGTGAAAGCTTCTGTTTCGGAAGCGAAGATGGTGATATTGATGCTTTCCTCAACACGATCCAATTCATTCAATCAAACCAGGAACAATACGATACGTACATAAAGGAATTTATCCAGGAAGGGATGAGCTATCCTTCAGCACTGGCCGGTGCCTTTCGGAAATTGGGAAATCAGGACTCTGTCATCGATTTAAGTAAACCCAACAATATATTGGGCTTTCACTATTTGGAGGCAAGAAATCAACTCCGTTCTTCAATAAAAGCATATTCCATTACGCGGGAATCAGCCGGTTACCATGATGAACATTTCTCTTCCCCTTCGATTGCCAGTGCAACCAGCATTCGCAAAAGTATATTCAGTACCCGAGGGAATCACGAGATCACATCCTATCTTCCGGCCGGTTCTGTGCAGGAACTGGAAAGGTACAAAAGTGAGTATGGAGGATTCCACAGGTGGGAGAATTATTGGACCCTGCTTCAATACAAGCTTCTCTCCTCTTCTAAAGATGAGTTGAGGGATATATATGAAATTGAAGAGGGAATAGAAAACCGGATGGTAGAGTATGCGAAGTCTTCCTTATCCTTTGAAGAATTCATGACGAAACTTAAGACGAAGCGATATACTTGGACACGCCTTCAAAGAATGCTCCTTCACGTATTGACCGATACACATAAAGAAGAGATGAGGAGCCGGCATGACTCCCCAAATTATATCCGCCTATTAGGAATGAATGACAGGGGAAGGGAATATATTCATTCCCGTAAAAAGAACCTCTCTCTCCCTTTGATCAGCAAGCTATCCAGTGCGGATCCACATGATATACATTTAGATATCAAGGCTGCGGAAGTCTATTCATTGGGCCTGCAGGATCCAGACGCACGAAAAAGACTTCTACGCCAAGAATGGTCCCAGCCGCCTATCATGAAGACAATGTAATTCAAACAAAAAGACTGCCCCCCGTATTGAGGGCAGTCTCTTTAATTCAGTTTTCGATTGATTTGAGGAAGGATAGTGCTTCATCAAATGTCTTTACTGGTACCACTTTCATATCCGTACCGATATCTTCAGCTGTTCTCTTCGCAGCGGTATAGTTGGATTCAAGATCAGGGTATTTTTTCTTCATTTCTTTTGTGATGGTTTCATCCGGTGCAAGGAAGTATTCGGCATCCGCTTTATCAGCAGCAATGATTTTTTGTTCGATACCGCCGATACGACCGACCACGCCATCTTCTGATATCGTTCCGGTCCCGGCAATCCTGTGCCCTTTAGCAAGATCTTCCTTTGTCAGTTGATCATAGATTTCCAAACTGAACATCAGACCGGCAGAGGGTCCCCCTATTTCCTCGGTCTGAAGCTTAACGGGTGGATCTGTTATGATTTCTTTATCATCGCTCAATGTGATGCCAAGGCCGATCTTATCGGGGACATCCGGAAATGCTTCAAGAGGGATCGTTTCAACCCTTTCCTCTTTATCCCGGACGAATGTGATGTCCACTTTATCCCCTTTTGTTTTCCCACTTACGTAATCAATGAATTCTTGAGACGACTGAAACGTTTGACCGTCTATGGCGGTGATACGGTCGCCCGGTTTCAACACTTTTTCAGCTGGCATGTCGGGATATATATTTAATACATAAATCCCTTTATATTTATATTCATACGGTTTGCCTGCTTTTTTATATGCCACTTCAATGGCATGGGTTTGGGAGTTATTCATAAGCTGTAGTTGGCGAAGATTGTATTCTTCATCGCTTTCATGTGGACTTCTGATCTCCTCTACCGGAAAGATATATTCATATTTCCTTATGCTCGCCATTAGATAGGCATATATATTCGCCCTTCCCATTCTGACGGTTGTCAGCATCAGTTCCCCATCGTCTTTATATCCATTCTTGACGTGGACGATTGGATCGAGTTCATGTGCATTCCCGGGTTTCGTAACATAGAAAGGAAGATAATAAAAAGAAGTGGCGACCATAATGATGGTCATGATGAGCAGGGTTCTTATCAGCGTTTTTGTTTTCATGTTTTTTACTCCTTCCAATTGTCCAGAGCTTCCTTGATGGAAGGAATAGCCTTCTTTGCTTCTTCTTCTCCCATATCGATGATTTCTTCAATGTTTTTAAAAGCTCTGGTGCTGTACATTTCTACATGTGGTCTGATCATGAAATCAGAAGCAAATTCACGGTGCGCGACGATTTCCAGCTGGAGGATATCAATGCTTTGCATGATCACGTCATATATGGTGGTGATTTCTGCATTACGTTTCACATGGGACACATCGACCCCGATCACAATATCCGCTCCCATTTCTTTCACCACGGAAACCGGCACCCTGTCAATGACCCCCCCATCCACCAATAGACGGCCATTAATCCTTTCAGGCACAAAAATACCCGGTATAGCGATACTTGCCCGCACTGCGCTTGCTATTGGACCGGTGGTAAAGATGACTTTTTCTCCATTCGTAATGTCAGTTGCCACAACACTTACGGGGATATTTAATTCTTCAATATTTTTATTATGTGTAAATAGCTGAATGAACTCTTTTATTCTTTTACCTGATATGAATCCCATTTTCGGAACGGTAAAGTCCAAGTAATACTTTCTTCTGAAGGTAGTGGAAAGCTTGTATAGGTCTTCCATCTTGTGACCCACCCCATAAAAGCAGCCGACAAGCGCCCCCATGCTGCTGCCTGCAATCATATCAATCGGTATGTTGGCATCATCAAAGGCTTTCAGGACGCCTAAATGAGCAAATCCCCTTGCGCCACCCGAGCCAAGGGCTAATCCGATCTTTGGTCTACCCATGCCCTTCCCCCTTTTCCCGAGTCATCGGTCTATTCATCATATGGTCTATTTCAATTATGTATGAGTATATTGAATAATATGAGGACAAGTTGAATTAATCTCATTTTATCATTCTTTTCCCATTTCACAAGGAATTGAGATAGAAGGAACTATTTTCTTAGGGGAGGAAGTCCTGTTGTTCAAATCTAAAATCAAAACCTTGGCTTTATCCATAAGTGTGACGGTATTTGCCACCTCTCTCATCTTGATGCCCGGGGAATCTTTGGAGGCATCCATCAGAGGTTTGGACATGTGGTGGGAAATCGTCTTTCCATCCTTATTACCGTTTTTCATTGTATCTGAAATGCTGATCGGATTTGGGGTTGTCCGGTTTATAGGTGTCATGCTGGAGCCCTTGATGAGACCCTTATTCCGGGTCCCGGGTGTAGGCGGATTTGTGTGGGCGATGGGGATGGCATCGGGGTTTCCTGCAGGAGCTAAATTGACGGCAAGGCTGCGTCAGGAAGAACAAATTTCGAAGTTGGAAGCGGAACGACTCGTTTCATTCACGAACTCTTCCAACCCGCTATTTATTTTCGGAGCAGTATCAGTCGGGTTCTTCCAAAACGCTACATTGGGCATTGTGTTAGCAGCCGCTCATTATATCGGGAACATTTGTGTGGGAGTCGTCATGAGATTCTACGGAGCTGAAGAGAACGAGGAAACTAAAAGCAGCCCGGCAAAAAGGAAAGGTTTCATCCTCCGGGAAGCATTCTCGGCACTTCACCGGACAAGACTGCAGGACAAACGCCCCATCGGCAAACTACTGGGAGATGCCGTCACTTCATCCATTCAAACGTTGTTGATGATCGGTGGATTCATCATCTTATTTTCTGTCATCAATAAAATGTTGTATCACCTGAACATCACGACTTTTTTTGCCGAGGGTCTATCGGCTTTATTTATACTACTGAAATTACCCGACCAATTAAGTATCCCATTTATTTCAGGACTCTTTGAAATCACATTGGGGTCAAAACTCACAAGCGGTGTAACCGATGCCACCCTCCTCCACCAAGCGATCATCACAAGCTTTATATTAGGCTTCAGCGGTTTCAGCGTCCAGGCACAGGTCGCAAGTATCCTTGCAGATACGGATATTCGATTTAAGCCTTTTTTCTACGCACGCTTAGTTCACGGGTTCGCCGCATCCGTCACCACCATCCTCATTTGGAAGCCCATTTATGAGAGGTTTTCCGATGAACAGCTTTCCAACGCCATCCCGGTGTTCGCCAGGCACAACGATGCATTTTGGACCGACATGCTCTTTTGGTTCAAGACGGCAGGTCCCATCATCACGATTTCAAGTCTGATCGTATACATGGTTCTATATGCACGAAAACATGTGAATCATTGAAAAACAGGGTTGACCCACTTAGACCGATTTCACAGTTAGTGAAGATATAAGGTCTATAGTTTGATCAACCCTGTATGGTTAGTCACGCTTATATTTCGTCTTTAATGATTCTTCTACACGCTTCGGTACAAGTTCAGAGATATCGCCTCCGTATTTAGCAACTTCTTTAACAATACTCGAGCTTAAGAAGGAATACTGGTTATTCGTCATGATGAAAAACGTTTCGATTTCATCATCCAGTACCCGGTTCATGGACGTGATCTGCATTTCATATTCAAAGTCCGATACCGCCCTCAATCCCCTGATGATTGCTTTTGCATTCACACTCTTCGCATAGTCCACCAACAAGCCTTGAAATGAATCTACGACCACATTTGGTATATCCCTGGTGACTTCCCGAATCAATTCGATTCGTTCTTCAACTGAAAAGAGTGGTTTTTTAGAAGAATTATTTAATACTACCACATACATTTCATCAAATACCTTAGCACCCCGTGTAATAATATCCAAATGTCCATATGTAATGGGATCAAAGCTTCCCGGACAAACTGCTATACTTGGCATATACTTACCTCCCGCTCTTTATCGTAACCTCAATTATTCTCCCTGGAAAATATCGATATCCTGATGATTCCATAGGTCTCTTCCCTTACCTTTTTTAAGCTTCCCACTCTATCATCCAATGTTATTTCCGATCCATGCTCACACATGACGAAACCGCTTTCATTCAGAAGGTTATGTTCGTCGATGAATTCCAAGAGTTGTTGAAGCTTCTGCTGTTTGTAAGGAGGATCCAGGAATATATAATCAAAGACTATTTCTCTTTTTAGTATCGCCTTTAACGCTCTCGTGGCTTCATTTCGATATACTTCACTTTGGTCCATCAGATCACAGTCTTTAAGATTGGCCTTTACCGTTTGGAAAGCCTTCTGATCCCTGTCCACAAAGATGACGGAATCGAGTCCACGGCTTAATGCTTCAATGCCCAGACCGCCGCTTCCTGCAAACAAATCCAATCCTGTCCCTCCTTCAAAATAGGGACCCAACATATTAAATATCGATTCTTTCACCTTATCTGTTGTGGGCCTTGTTCCACTTCCAGGAACAGCCTTTAACGGCCTGCCCTTTAACGTACCTGATATGACTCTCATAATCATCCACCATATATGTATTTTTTCCTCCCTATCCTATCATATCTCGACACATATCGCCACATTCATAATTTGCATCAAAAATGTATAAAATCATTTTGATAGGTGATAATGAGAGTAACAGCATCCTAACTGATGTTGTTGCCAACCGCGGAGAAGACTTACGATTCCCCATAAGTTCTTCCTCCGGTTTCTCCTCTCCCTTTGCCTTCTTTCCAGAGATGGATATAGAAGGACCCTGCAGAAAGTTCTGCAGGGCTTTTTACATTTCCTTTAAGATTTCGATTGCATTTTCCTTGTTCTTCACTTCCGCATTGAACAACTTTCCAAACCAGTGGGTATCCATATAGATGGTATCCCCTATACTTTGAACCGGCTTCCCCAGTAATCCGTAATTTTCTTCATTATAAATAAAATACTCTTCATTTATATAAAACCTTAAAGTATTTCCCTTTACAGTAGTGAAGTATACGCCGGGCTGCAGTTCTTTCATTTCGATCCCCATGGCCTCGACTGCCTCAGGGAATTGAACATATTCCTTTTGCTGATAAGAAACGTATGATAGCTGAATTGATTTCTGATTGACCATTATCGGCTTTATAGTCTTCAAAATAAGCAAAGGATGCTCATTTCCTTTCACACTGTCAGCAAAAAAAGAACTCTTGAACCCTGTCACGTTACTGACTGCATCATCCAACATGTTACGGTCTACGGTTTGGTTCCTCACCTTTTGTCTAAGATCATCCCACTCGGATGGGCTCAGACCCTCTTTTAACTGCTTGTATGCCCATGCCGGCTTGGCACCGTGTGGAGGCTCATTGAGCAGGATACTGACAACCAATTCCTTCAACCAGGCATCTTCATCCCTTGAGGACAAAGTTTGGTACAACAGGCTTTGCCTTATACTTTTCACATCTTCCCCGTAAGCATCATTCAACACGATGAGATGAGGGGACTTAAATGGTTTTACCTTTTTAGAAATAAGGACAGTCACAAAGCCGTCAGCGGATCCGAGTGAATCCAGCTTATCAAAATTGACTGGATCCCCTTCCTCAGTCAATACCCTTACTGTTCGCGATCCACTTTCTTTCAGCGATTCTTTTGTCCACACTAAATCTGAAGGGTCCCCTCTGCCACTGAAGAAGTAGTAATCGATATAATCCAGTTTTTTATGGTTTGAAGAAGGATACCCCGAAATCCATTTTCCGTTCCTTAAACTCTTTTCCGTTAACTCAATATCCGTTTTGAGGGTTGAAACCCCGGAAAGTACAGGATACCAATTTCTTAATGGCACACTGTCAGCTTTCGCCGACTTCTTTAAGGAGTAAGATATGGTGATTTCCTGGGGATCCTGATTCAGGGTACTCACATAAAATTCACCGTTTTCTTTCGTCAAACAATTGTTTTCTTCTTTATCAATACAGGCAAAGCTCTCTGCCCCCGCTGGCCATTTGATCAGGAGTGGATCAGAAGGAATGCCCGATGGGAAGTGAATCGTCTGAGTCACATCAAACTCATCCTCTTTATGAATAATGGAATAAGCATGACTTACCTCAACAATACCCGACTCACCCGCACTCTCTGTCGTAAACCCCATCCATTGGAAGACGAGAATACCGGAACTAACCAGGATCATCAAAAAACCGAAAGTGAATACAAATCGTCTCATACTATACCCTTACCTCCGTTTACTACTTAAAGAATAGCAGAAGTACAAGGATAATAGTGGTACATATTTGTGAAAAGACTATATTTTCAATAAAAAGCCTATTGAGATGAACATAATTACCATCTTTACTTATGTCTTCAGTTTTGAAATAATAAGGAATTGATGAACTTGGTAAGAAAAGGGGAATAATACAATGATTCAACGTTTTATTGAATTAGGAGAAGGTTATTCAGATATTTATGAGCTTTTGGAGCTTGCGAAAGCGAATGAAGAACGTTTACAGCATATGCTGGCATTCCATACAATTGTGAAAGACCGCGCTGTCACTTCTTTGGCCCTTGTAATGAAACCGACGGAGCAAGGGAAATTCCAAGCCATTTATGTATGCAGGGAAGGCGTTCCCAATCCTAATATTACACCGAACCAGCGCTACTCTTTATTTGAGGAGACAGCTGAGAAGCTTGGCAGGGTGATCATTCAAATGGATGTTAAACCCTCGACTCTATTTCCGGAGAATGCACTGTACTATCAGCATTTGATTGCCATTTTGAGGTTAAATCATTATATACTGCCTTTGCAATGACCGTCGCCCGTGCGGCTCAAACAGATAGTTCTGACAGTCCAATGAAAAAAGCTGCCAAAATAATATCCTTTGGCAGCCATTCTTAAAATCCCATTTTGTAATCGTATTCCTTCGCTTTATCAGGACGTGAATTTTCAAAGACGGACTTGATAAATGGCTTAAAGGAAGGGTCCACTCTCTTCACGTATGAATAAGCAGAGATTCTTTCCATCACTGCCTCTATTTCGTCCTGATTGCAATACAGCACAACATATTTCATTTTCTTCGATACATAGTGAACATTTCCAAACCGTCTAAGGGACTTGGCATGCTTCAAGCTATGTAACCAAACAACTAAACCTTGTCTTTCTGTTAACATATAGTTTCCCCTCTAGGAATCACTTTTTTTTAAGTCTAGCATAATAGCGTGTGGGTAAGCAATAAGTAATGGTATGATCTTTCCTTAAATGGAGTGGAAAGTAAATTGTGCATATCGAGAGAACGGAGGGCATACATGGACTTGAATGTGATTTGGGACTATTTCATTGAACACCTGAAGGAAGAGGACGGAATTGAAGAAGCACAAGTAAAATGGAGTGCCGGCATTCCATTCATTTATATCCGATCAAAGAAACCGAAAGATGACATCGAATACTGCATCATGAAATGGTCGGCTAAAGCCATGCGTGGAAAGAGACTGCATTCTGATACTATTTTTTTCAGGGAAGAAGAATCTTTATATGTGTATCGCCACCGGTTCTTTGTTCCCCAGGAAAAAATGTTTTGCTGTGGGAATCTCTGTGTGGATTGTGTGCGGTTAAAACAATAGGTGAAACCTAATTGAAATAAAAGAAAGAGCAGACCTATTCAGTCCGCTCTTTCTTTTGTTTGTTTTGTCACGCCGAACAACCGCAGCTTCCACCTGAACCACAGCCCCCTCCGCAGGATCCCCCACTTGAGAAGAAAGGATTTCCTGAAGGAACCTTCACATTTTTAGAGACGGAATGTCCGATCACAAGGCTCACCTGATCAAGGAGATCCTGCAACTCGTTTTCGGCTCTGCGGAATTCTGCCACATTCTCATCAAGATCCATCTCCCGCTTAACTTCCCGGATTTCTTTCATGATGGTTTTGTAGTCAGGATGGTATCTGCCAAAACGTTGTACTTCTTCGTAACTCTCTTTCATCCGTGAAAAGGTCTGGACCTTTCGCTGGGTTTCAGAATTGTTACGCAGTTTATATAAAGACTTACGATAATTCTCTGCCACATCAGATTCCAGTATCCACTGAGATAATTCGTCAGCTGAATCCAATATTTCCATTCTTTCAATAGTAGCAAGCATAACGCCCACCTCCGTAACGATATTTTAACATGTTTTTCGGAAGGAAGCGAATAGGCAAATTCGATATTTTAAAATCCCATGGCGCGGAATAAAAATAAAACACCGCCGAAATGTGGCGGTGAAGTTCTAAAACCCTTATTGAATTGTCACATAAAATTGTTCCTTCATCCCAAATGATTGGTTGTTTTTCCCAACAATTTCAACATTCAAAAGGTGCACACCTTTAGGTAATCCTTTAATGACAAAGGCAGCCGTATGATATTCTTTATACAGATTCCCAGTATTGGACCTGACAATGATTTTTCCCTTTTTCGCGCCCTTTTTTTCTGTTGTGAATGTAACACCTGGCACTATGCACTCTATATACACTTGATTTCCCTGAACCATATGTTTGATGGAAACAGTCTTTTGCTCTCGATTGGCCGCCTCCACCTTTTTAGCGAACGAGAAGCTTTCCGGCTCAGGCATCTTTTCCTTACAACCGCTTAATACTAGTAAAGCGAAGGCTAACATGATCATTTTCTTCATCGTTTACACCACTCCTTACCTATAGCCTTGCCCTATCGATCCTTTTTTTACTCAAATATTGATGGTCAAAATGAAGACAAAAAAATAGCACCTTAATTGTCGGCACTATTCATTGATTGAAACATACTGATCATCATGGAAGCCATCTGGACTCCATTCGAAAATTTTTGAACCCTGTGTGGAATCGTTTTTTGAAAATGATTGATGGATGCAATTTCAAATTTTTCTAATTCATTAGGGTTTCGTGAAAGGGTACGGTACCACTGGGGTTGATCCCTGAGGAATAATTTCAGGTCTTCCTTACCATAAATATATTCAATGATGTCCGGTCTCATATGTTACCCCCTAATCTTTTCGGAAAGAAAAGGGATGGGAAGGTTTGGATGGAGCTTCCGTTTTGGTCGCTGTCCCAGATCCCCTATTGTTACCTGATTGAAATTGACTGAGAACTCCCTGGACTGTCCCAAGTGCTTCACTTAAGCTGTTGATATGCTGCTGCAATTGATTAGCGTCCATTTTCTTTACCATTTCTCCCACCTGGTCCATCCACCCTCCTTTACTTTCGGAATTGGTTGAAGTCTTTTCATTTTCTTTCGCTGACTCTGTCCTGTATTTATCCCACCTTGTGTCATCTTCCCCAAGCAAATACCAGTCTTCAAAGAGATCCTGCCAATTAGCATCGCCGTTTCGTACATCCTTTATGATTTTCGGATGCTTTTTCACAAAACCTTTAAATTCTTTGACTTTAGGGTGTAATGATTTCCCCATAATATGAACACCTCCATTACAGGCTTCTACCTACTATACTTTATGAAAAGTTGAAAAGAATGGTGATACATTCCTTTTTGTAGTAATATTTACATGTAATTGCCCATTGGTTTTCCCAACAGTTCAGTGCTGACTGTGAATACTTTTAAAGGATGTTTAAACATGAGAGAACAGGTACAGAATTTATTTAATGAATGTATGACAGGAGCTGACGATGAAGATCTCCTGATTATGAAACAGCTGCTCGAAGGTATACAACGAAAGAAAAAAAGTGAAAATGGCTCAATCATAGGCGGGATCTTCGCCATGGACAGGAAAATGGCGGACGGGAACTTAGAGGTGAGCATCCCAATCACTCCCGTTACACATAACTCGCTTAAAATTGTACATGGTGGTGTAACCGCTACCCTCGTGGATACAGCTATGGGCACCTTAGCGAACATGATGCTTCCCGAAGGATATGGTGCAGTGACGACAAACTTAAATGTCCATTACCTGGCACCCGGTGTAGGTGAACACCTGACTGCCCATGCGACAATCGTTCATCAAGGAAGCAAAACGATAGTAGTGGACGGTAAGGTGGTAAGTTCTGACGGAAAAATCGTAGCTCACTCAACCGGTTCCTTTTTTATTTTCAAAAAGAATAAATAATAAAGGTGGGTTCTCCGTTCTGGAGAATCCACCTCTTTATTCTTCTTCTTCTATTTTCTCTATAAAATTTTGGGTATAAAATCGCTTGTAAACACCAACGCCAAGATGGGTGAAATTCTTCTCCAGCAGGATCTTCCTGTGACCTTCAGAATTGAGCCAGCCATGCACGGCTTCCGGGGCATCCATATACTGGGACGCGATGTTTTCACCTGCTGTCTTAAAACGCACATCGCCTTGTTCCAAGCGCTGAGTGAGATCCCCAAGGGTAGGGGAATCATGGGAGAAGTAATCCTCCTCATACATTTCTTTACTATGTCCCCTGGCGATCTCCGCCGTTTCCTCATCCCACTCGAGAGATTCTTCATCATATTGATGTCTGATTACATTCGTAATATCAAATATCTGTTGCTCACTTGCTGTATTCACCTTATCCCATTCATCTTCACTCGGTTCCGTTTCCTCAGCCAATTCACCACGATACATCATTTCATACGGATGCATCTCGATCAACGTGCGGCTATCCAGAAATCGGATGCTCGTCAGTCGGCTTGTGATTTTATCCAAATAAAGCTGGGCATAGATATTTCCGAGAGGTACGAGAAGACGTGTATTCAAATCTTCTTCATTCAATTCAAATTGATAAGCTCCTGAATCATCGTTCACAACGATTTCGGATTCGACAATGGTAAAACGATAAATATCTTCCAAACGTTGTCCAAGCTTATAAGGTGCCACATCCACTTGATTCCCGATGGCATATAGGGTAACCACCTTATGATTGACAACTCCCATTTGTATGTATTGTTTAGTTGAAATCGGAAAAACCCACCAATCATATCCGTATGGACTGGGTTCGACTCTTTCCGGGTCCCCAAATGCTTCCTTTACCATTTTCGTACTTTTGCCTATCCAGGTGGATAAGCCTGAAGCCGGTCTTTCCCCGGGTGTCCCAAGAGATTGATTCACCTGGTTCTCTTTGTCTTCCTTAAGAGTCTGGGTTTCTGGTCCCTTTAATGGCTTGTTTTCCTGCTTTTGACCTTGATAAATACCAATAATTAAAATAATGACAAATATGATCAAAACACGTAAAACGGTTTTCAGGATCTCCCCTCCTCTCTTTTACCATGAAGAAATAGGTCAACGTTACTATGAATAGTATACACTAATGCTGATTATAAAATTGTGTCTACCATAAAGAATAGCATATTTTTACCCGTACTAAAACTGACGTACTCTTTCAATCTTTTCACACTAAAAAAAGGATGGTCATTGTTTGTCAACATGACCATCCTTTAGCCTAAAAGGGTTTATTACTAAAGTCCGATTCCGAGATATTCTCCAGTGCCACATACGCTTCTTCTCCAAACGATTCCCTTATGGCAAGATCGCCTAAGGAAATCATTCCAATCAATCTCTCCCCTTCAACTACAGGGAGCCTCCTGATTTGATTTTCAGCCATTATGTGGGCAGCTTCCTCGACTGAGGTTTCCGGCCCAGCAGTGATGAGGTGTTTACTCATGATATCCTCTACCTTTGAAGAAGCAGGATGCTTTTCTGCAATACAACGGAGGACGATATCCCGGTCCGTCATCACTCCCACTATTTTTTCCCCATCCACAATGGGAATGGAACCAATATTATATTCTTTCATTTTAAGAGCCACCTCATATACATTGTCGAGTAATGTACAGGTCTCAACATCCTTCGTCATTATATCCTTGATTTGGGTCATCTTATTCCTCCTTGTATTCAAGACAATTCATTTCCTATTTTCCGGCTTTAACAGGAAAGATATTCACATTTTTAAAAATCACCCAATTCAAATGATTCAAGACATTGCAAGATAAAGTTTTTTCCACTATTATTAAGAATGAGAATTACCGCATTTAGTATCAATGTACATACACCGATATAAATGCTTCTAAGATACGGACAGCATGGGGATAACAAAGTATCTGTCATACTCATGCAAGCCAATATAGGAGGAAAATATTATGCGTTTTGAAGCAACTGAATTTGAAAGCTTAAAAGTCGATTTAAACCGATTGGACGAAATCATGGAATCTCATGGATTGGTCCGTGCAGGTCAATGGGATTACGAGCGTGTAACCTATGACCGTAAATTTGAAATTAGAGAAGGCATCTTCTATTTACGGATCCAGGGCCTTGCAGTCGAGGGGGATATCGGAAAGCATGACGCCGTTATCCAATTAATGACTCCACTACTCGGGAAACATTACTACCCGCACGGAGTTGAATATGGTGAAGGTGAAGAGTTCCCTAAACATCTTGTCACTTCTTGCGAAAAGCTCTTAGCTGATGTTAAAAAAGACGCAACGAACTTTGCATGGTAATATTCCTTAAAGAAGACTGTCCGCCTTGTGGGCAGTCTTTTCTATAGGGTGTTTTTGTACGAAAGGCACTTCATTAGAACCTCCTCTAAACCGAAACAAAACCTTCAAAATTTCACTTTCTTCCCACTGTTCATTCTTCTTTGACTCTAATATAATAAAAGTAAGAGGTTCCTGTTAGAAAGGGGTACACCATTGTCCAAGTTTTTCACTAAAAAAGTATGGATGACAGCATTGGTCATCGTACTGATAGCATTAATTGCATTTTTTATTCTGCCGGTATCCGTCACATTGATTATGGCGATCATTACCGCTCTTTTTCTTGAGCCTGCTGTAGGCTTTATCCAAAAACGCTTTTCAACAAAACGGAGATTCGCGGTCCTTTCCGTTTTCATTCTATTTCTACTCCTTATCAGTGTCTCCTCGTTTTTCATCACCACAAAAGTGGTCGGTGAAGGCATCAAGCTTATTGAAGATGCGCCCAAATACGTCAATCAATTAAGCGATATCTGGCTGGATTATGAAGATAGATTGTTGAATGCAACCGAGGACCTCCCTGATGAATTGGTGCAGAGCTTCAGTGATGACGTCCAGAGCTTTTTGGAGAGCGGCAAGACTAAGATTCTTAATTCATTCAACATAGAAAGAATAAGCGTGGTTTTGTCGTATATCCCGAATTATCTGGTCAGTTTTCTCGTCTACTTAATCGCACTTTTTCTATTCATGCTGGACCTGCCCAGGATTAAGAAATCCATCTATGGTCATTTGACAGAGAGAACAGCCGAGAAAGTAACCTTCATGACGTCGAGACTAACTTACGTCATTTTTGGATTCTTTAAAGCACAATTTCTGGTCAGTATCATCATCTTTATCGTTTCCTTGATCGGACTTCTTTTCATATCTCCTGAAGTGGCGATTGTGATGTCAATCATCATTTGGGTGATAGATTTCATTCCACTGATCGGTTCAATCGTTGTATTGGGCCCATGGTCAATATTCCATCTCTTGACCGGAAACATCGCCCTCGGAACCCAATTAGCGGTGCTTGCCGCCATATTGTTGATCATCAGACGTACCGTAGAGCCAAAGGTAATGGGAAGCCATATTGGATTGTCCCCCCTTGCTACGCTCATTGCCATGTATCTCGGCCTTAAGCTATTTGGGGTATTGGGATTCATTATCGGCCCATTGCTTCTCATTGTGTTTAACTCCGCAAAAGAAGCAGGTATCATTAAAACCAACTTCAAAGTATAAAAGGACAAACCCCGCTGCTCCGGGGTTTGCTTTTTTATATACAAAAAACCGCTATGTGTTTATTCACATAGCGGTTCTTATTAATAACCAAGTATTGCCCTAATAACGGACGTTGTCTCTCCACCTTTGTAGAAAACGTATAGCAGAAGATAAACGGCAACCCCTGTGATGGCCGTAAAAAACCAGATGAAGCTTGTAATCGGACCAAGCTTGCGATGGGTTTTCAGGCGATCTTTATACCCTGTCCAAAGGCTTAAGATACCGAATACGGCGCCTGTGGTCGCGAGAGTAATATGAAAGACCAGGAAGATCGTATAATAGATCTTGATGTCATCAGGACCGCCGAATGATGTGTTCCCGACGAAAATCGTCCTGCTCAAGTAAATAACGAAAAAGATAAGGGCAAAGACTCCCGCAAGTGTCATCGTTTTCTGATGCTGTTCGATCTTTCTTTGTTTAATCTGCCACCAGCCTATTGCCACAGTAACAGCACTTAACACGATGAAACTCGTGCTAATGGTAGGTAAAATAGGTAAATCCATCTCGTTTCCTCTCTTTTCTAAAAAATTCTAATCAGTACCTTTCAAAGTATGTACATACAGGAATATCCACACACCCCGATACCCCTGTATACGCATTTATTGTTCTGGCAGGGTTGAATCTTCAACCGGATCATAGGAAAGCTTTTCTTGCTGCTCCTGATCCTTTCTATACCATTGGAAGAACAGATTAAATAGCACGACTCCAAATACGATTTCCTGAATAATCTTCATCAGGACTCCTCCAAGCTGTTGATCATTGAGAGTCGACATAGACGTGAATAATTCCGGACCTGTAAGTGTCAACCCTTCCAGTGTATTCACAGGCACACATAGAGATAACGCTTGAAGCCATTCGTTTGGATCATAATAGGTTGCATACATTGGGTTTTCGGCGAAGATGATTAATCCGCATGCCGGGGTCAATAACACGGCGCTTCCCAAGATATACCCGATTCGTTTTAAACCACTTAATTCAATATCTTCATCTACCGGATTAATCAGTGGCCACCACATAAATACAGCAAGAAAGAATAAAATGAACGTGGTCAAAGCATGTAAAGTGACATCGGTACGTACGTTGTCAAAAATTAACGGGATATGGTAAATCGAAAAAACCAGATTGAATGACAATAAGGAAATCAGCGGCTTGGTCATAAATCGGAATATTTGTTTCACGACCGGCAATTCAATCGTTGTCTTCCAAACCCAATCCGGTATTCCTAAAATCAATAATGGAGTAAAGACAAGATATAAAAATGCCATCTGTGTCATATGTGCAGAAAACAATATCCCGCTCAGAACCTCAACAGGTGAACCCTTGATGGCATACAATAAAACCATCGAAACAAGGAAAAACGCTGCTTCCCTTCCAGTCAGCTTCCTGTTATCCCTGAAGCTCTCCCTCCACTTTATCGTAATCAAAAAATAGAGTACCGTCATAAACACCAGCGTCATAAGAAAAAACGGGCTCCATAACGCCATAAATCCAAAAATACCCAAAGGCATCTTCTCACCTCATTTCACAATTAACACCTACCCCCATTATACTGACAACCCACCCCCACTTCAATGCGAGGTCATGACAAGTTCTTGAACATTAGGCGGAGGCGCCTTGAACAGCCCCGACTAGCATAAGGCGAATCAACCGGAATGGCGTTCTTTGCCATTTTGGTTGATTTGACTTATGACCTCGAGCCTCTAAGCCCCGGAGCTGGACAAATCGAAAAGCGGAGGCTGTTCTAGCCATTAAAAAAGCCAGCCAAAAGGCTGACTTTTTCTTTAGATCCATACAATTGTTAAAAATGTTAACACTGTGATAAATGCAACAAGTGCACCAGAATACAGGAACAATGAAGGAGCTTCATGACCCTTATGACTCATATGCATGAAGTAATACAGTTGAAACACCAGCTGGACGACTGCCAGTAGGAGAATGAACGGTACAACAAAGTACTTATCGAAATCCCCTGCTACAGCAATGAATGCCACCAATGTTAAGAAAATCATTAACATGAAGGATGTTAACTGCATTTTCATGTCTTCTGCATTCTTCTTACGACGATACTCGTAATCTACACTTGGGTTACCTGAAGTTGATTGTTGATTCGCCATCAGTTTATCCCACCATTCCCATTAAGTATACTACTGTAAAGATAAATACCCATACAACGTCGATGAAGTGCCAGTATAGTGAAGCTAAGTAGAACTTCGGAGCATTGTACAGATTCAAACCACGTTTAGCATTGCGAAGCATCAGGCTGACAATCCAGAGAAGACCGAATGCAACGTGTCCCCCGTGGAATCCTACTAAGGTGTAAAAGGCTGACCCAAATGCACTACTAGTAAAAGTATGCCCGTATTCATGTACGTAATGATTAAACTCGTAAATCTCCAATCCAAGGAAACCTGCACCAAGTAGAACGGTAATCAATAACCATGCCTGCATCCGTTGGAAATTATAGTTTTTCATATGATACATCGCATACACACTTGTCAGTGAGCTTGTTAAAAGAAGCATCGTTGCCAAAAAGGAAAGCGGTAAATCAAAAAGATCAGTAGTGAGAGCATGGCTATCACTAGGAACTCTGTTTTTAAGAGCTAAATACGTTGCAAAAAGAGAGCCGAAAAGGACCGTTTCTCCACCAAGGAAAAACCAGAAGCCCATAAATTTATTTTTCCCCTCAAGGGTCGCCTTTTCAGGGGAGGCCGGCCAGGTCTTTGGCGTGAATTTTTCTTCAGCGTGCATTATGCCTTACCCCCTTTATCGTCGTCCATTAAATCTTCTTTATGCACATGATAACCGTGATCATCTACAACAGATCGAAGGAACATGGATCCCAATGTGATAAGCATGCCGATGATGAGAACAGGCAGTGCCCATGCTTTATCATCTACATGATACATGGCACCGAATGCCGCAATGAATAATCCCAGTGAGATAAAGAAAGGTAAAATGGAATTATTAGGCATATGGATATCACCGATAGGTTCAGCTGGAGTCAATCCTTTATTCCCTTCCATTTTCTCTAACCAATACGCGTCCAACCCACGGATAAGTGGTGTCTGCTTAAAGTTATAGAAAGGTGGTGGTGACGGGATTGCCCATTCAATGGTACGTCCGTCTCCCCAAGGGTCGTTGGATACTTTTACACCTTTAACTTGTGTTGAAATGATATTGATTATATAAACGATTACAGCTACACCCATGAATCCTGCACCGATGGAGCTGATTAAGTTAGCCGTTTCGAATCCTTGACCAGGCAAGAATGTCCATACACGACGCGGCATTCCCATTAGCCCAAGGAAATGCTGGATGAAGAACGTCAGGTGGAAGCCGATAAAGAATAACCAGAACGCGATCTTTCCTAAGAAATCGTTCAACATGGTTCCAAACATTTTTGGCCAGTAATAATGAGTACCTGCCAGTAGGGCAAATACTACCCCACCTACGATAACATAGTGGAAGTGGGCAACAACGAAATACGTATCATGGAACTGGTAATCTGCAGCGGCAGAAGCAAGCATGATTCCCGTTACCCCACCCGCTACGAATGTAGGGATGAATGCTACAGCATAAAGCATAGGAGTCGTGAATCTCAGACTTCCTCCCCACATAGTGAGAAGCCAGTTAAAGATCTTGATACCCGTCGGAACGGCAATAGCCATTGTAGCAACCGCGAATATGGCATTCGCGATAGGTCCTAAACCAACCGTGAACATGTGGTGGGCCCAAACCATGAATCCTAGGAAACCGATCAATACGGTCGCAAACACCATGGATGAATAACCGAATAAGCGTTTTCTAGAGAAGTGTGGAATGATCTCAGAGAAAATCCCGAACGCAGGCAATACAAGGATGTATACCTCAGGGTGACCGAAAATCCAGAAGAAGTGTTCCCAGATAATCGTATTCCCTCCATTTGCTACATCGAAGAAGTTCGCTCCGAACATACGATCGAACAGCATTAAGAATAAACCTACTGTCAAGGCAGGAAACGCGAATAAGATAAGTGCCGATGTAACAAATACTGTCCAGGTGAAAAGTGGCATACGCATATATGTCATTCCTGGAGCACGCATATTAATGATCGTTACAAGGAAGTTGATACCACCTATCAATGTCCCCGCACCGGCGATCTGTAATCCCAATACATAGAAGTCGATTCCATGCCCCGGTGATGCTATGGAAAGAGATGCATAAGATGTCCATCCTGCATCTGGAGCCCCTCCCATAAACCATGAAAGATTCAGGAATACTCCCCCTAGGAAGAATAACCAGAACCCTAATGAGTTTACGAAAGGAAACGCAACGTCACGGGCACCGATCTGCAATGGTACAACGGCATTCATGAATGCAAATATCAGCGGCATGGCAGCCAGGAATATCATCGTCGTACCGTGCATCGTTAATAATTCGTTGTATAAACCAGCGCTAACAAAGTCGTTGTTAGGAACGGCAAGTTGTATACGAATGATAAGAGCTTCTAAACCACCGACAAGGAAGAAGAATCCTCCTGCCATTAGGTAAAGGATGGCGATCTTTTTATGGTCCACTGTTGTCATGTAGTCCCATACAGTCGCGCCGAAGCCTTTTTTCTGTGAATAGCTACTCACGATTAAACCTCCCTTTTACTAATCCCCAATTAATCTTGAACCTTTAAGCCCATTAAATACTCTGCAAGTGCATCAATTTCATCTTCCTGCAGGTTACCATATGTACCTGTCATTTTATTACCTGGTTTGTACTGCTCAGGATCTGAGATCCAATTTTTCAACTCTTCTTTATTATGATCCAATACGCCAGCGATACGTGAACGCTCACCGAAGTTGGATAAGTTAGGAGCAAGTCGAGCAGATTCAGGTCTTCCATCCTGTGGTGATACCGCGTGACAGCTTAAGCATTTCTTGCTGAAGATTTCTTGTCCTTGTTGGGCTATATCAGAAGTCGGTTTCGGTTCTCCTGCATTTTTCATATCTTCAACCCATGCTGTAAATTCCTCTTTAGGAAGCGCTTTAACTTTAAAGTCCATTAAAGCGTGGGAAGGACCACATAATTCGGCACATTTTCCATAGAATAATCCGCCTGCTTCTTCGGCCTTTTTCCCATCAAACTCAAGGAAGAATTTATTCACGCCATCTACGTTTGTATCAATCTTTCCTCCTGCTGCCGGAATCCAGAATGAATGTTTTACATCTGATGCTGTCACATTGAAATAAACTTTTTGATCAGTTGGGACAACTAAGTCTTGAGATGTAATGATCTTTTCATCAGGATACTCGAACTCCCACCAGTAAAGGTTGGCACGTACATTTACAACTAATGCCTCACGATTACCGTCTTTATCCTTTTTATCCATCGCCTTTGTATCCGCTAACTGGAACGTTGCCGTAACAGTCGGGACAGCAAGGATAAGAAGAAGGATGATCGGGATAACGGTCCACACAATTTCAAGTGTGTGACTCCCCTCTACCTGCTTAGGGATTTTTGTATCCCCTTTCTTTCTACGGAAACGAACGATCGCAACCATATAGACAACCATGACTACAATGATGACCAATACCATAATTAATGTAGCAAGTATCATCAAATCATACTGTGTCTGTGCTACTTCACCAGCTGGCTGCAGTGTGGAGAGAAATGGCTCTCCACAGCCAGAAAGAACTAGCGCCAACATTGCTACAACTGAAAATAAGCGCCACTTAGATAGCCTTGCTTTCATAGCTTAATCAAACCCCTCTTTCATGTAATGTACTTTGAATAAAACAAGGACCCATAAAAATATCTATTTGGATTTCTTAACAGAAAGAATTCCCGCTTATCTTAAATTACCGTAACGATGACCATCGCTACGAATAAGATAGTCAAGTAATTTAATGAATAGACAAACATAAGCTTTGACCACTTAATATCGTCTTTCATTTTATAACCTGCCAGACCAAGTGCCAGCCAGCCGATGTTAAAGGCCGTTGCCAGAATAAAGAAGAACATTCCGAGATCCATCAAGAAGAAAGGAAGGGGTAAAAGGGCAGCAACCCATGCTACGATATGGTGTTTCGTTGTAGCGAATCCTTTCACTACCGGAAGCATCGGTATACTGGCTGCTCTATATTCTTCCACTCTTTTCATTGCTAACGCGTAGAAATGAGGAGGCTGCCAGATAAACATCATCAGGAACAGCACCCAGGCGACTACATCCAGGTTTGCATCTACAGCTGCCCAGCCGATCAGCGGCGGAACCGCACCTGAGATACTTCCAACAATTGTGTTGCTTACATATTTTCTTTTTGACCACATTGTATATAATACAACGTAACTAAATACCCCGATCAACCCAATGACACCCGCAGTGATGGTTGTCATGAATAACATGATCAGACCGACCGCAATCATGATTAACCCAAGGGACAATGCCTTTGGTCCATTGATCTTGCCTGTTACGGTTGGCCGTTCCTTCGTTCTTTCCATCAGATGATCGATGTCCCGGTCATATACATTGTTAATGGAGCAGGACCCCGCAATAATCAGGGAAGAACCTATCAACGTAAGAAACATGATATCCAGGGAATTTAGAAAGTGTGTATTCGTAAAATAAAAGGCTAACCACATACCTGTAAAGGTTGTAATTAAATTGGAATTAACGATCCCAATTTTAATGAGCGCTAAAAAATCCTTCCAAGCAGTTGAAGCTGTCACATCTGCTTTTTCAACGTCTGTCATGATTCGACTGTTAGACATTTTTTCTCTCCTCTCTATAAAAGGCAAGAGGTTTGTTGCCACCTCTATACTATATAGGAAATGATTAACTATTTCTATATTCATCTGTAAAATCATCCACAGATAAGAAATAGTATATATGCTATCAATATTATATTAAACCATATATTTTTTCCTTTTTGGGGGAGAATTAGACAATTATGTGAAGAAATTGTGAAGAAAGGAAGACGCAGAAGGTTCTTCATATTTCTACAAACATTTTAATCCCATCATACCATAAAACACAGCTAAGCGCTTACAGATTTTGTTTTTACACAAATTAGTCCTTCCCTACTATTACTATTCTCTATTCTCCCAAGATAAATGCTCATAATTCTGTAACATTTTATCGGTTGAGTTTTTCATACCTATTATGTAATATCGTAGAGGCATATATATTTTTCTACTATATTTATTTATAGAAAGTGTGTAGAGTCTTTTAATTAAGAAGGTGAATAGATTGCAAAAAGGTGTTCACAAAGGATTAAAATGGCTTGCCGTTCTGACTACTCTGGGTATGTTATTCGTCCTGTTGGGTGGAGCCCTGGTGACGAAGACGGAATCCGGAATGGGCTGCGGGCGCTCTTGGCCCCTTTGTAACGGACAGTTGATTCCAAGTGATATTACATTTGAGCTTGTTATAGAATTAGCACACCGTGTGGTATCAGGTGGTGTGGGATTATTGGTTCTGGCTTTATCGATCTGGTCATGGAGATCAATCGGTTATAAACGGGAAACGAAATTCCTTGCAGCCCTTTCTTTCTTCTTTCTTGTGTTGCAGGGACTAATCGGTGCTGCAGCTGTATTATGGGGGCAATCGGATTTTGTCCTGGCCATCCATTTCGGAATTTCCCTAATCTCTTTTGCTTCCATATTATTATTGACACTGCTGATTTTTGAGGTTGACCAGAAATTTGATGCGAAATCATTGGTCATAAACAAACGGATGAGGTTTCATACCGTCGGGGTAACGATTTATAGTTATCTTGTTGTTTATACCGGCGCTCTCGTAAGGCATACGGAGTCCAGCCTGGTGTGCAAGGATTGGCCATTATGCGTCAACTCCTCCCCAAGCCTCCCCTCTAACCTGTACGAATGGATTCAGATGGGGCACAGGGCAGCAGCAGGCTTCATTTTCTTTTGGATTGCCTATATCACTTACATCGCCATGAAAGAGCATAAGCACCAGAAAGTGATCTACTGGGGTTGGATCATCGCCTTCACCCTGGTTTGTCTTCAAGTAATGAGTGGTGCACTCGTAGTGTTCACAAGACTGAACCTCTCGATTGCCTTAATGCATGCTTTGATCATTTCGTGTCTGTTTGGATTATTGTGTTACTTCAATCTTCTTGCTTCAAGAAGTAAACGGAAGAAATAGAAAAAAAGGATTCCGGTACATGTACCGGAATCCTTTTTTCATTATGCTTTATTCACTTCAATTAATAAATCCCCAGGGCTGATGGCATCACCATTTTGTACATAGATATCTTTAACTGTTCCTGCAAAAGGCGCCTGGACGGTCGTTTCCATCTTCATGGCTTCAGTGATCATTAAATGATCTCCCTTTTCAACCGTTTCTCCTTTTTCTGCGATGACCCTTATAACGGTTCCCGGCATGGAAGCCCCGATATGATTTTCATTTTTCACATCAGCCTTCATTTTGGCCGCCACAGTGGATTTAATACTTTCGTCCTTAATGACTACTTCACGGGCCTGACCATTAAGTTCGAAGTAAACAATACGGGTACCATCTGCCTGGGCCTGTCCAATCGAGACTAGCTTAACAATGAGTGTCTTCCCGGTTTCGATTTCCACTTCTATTTCTTCACCCAGTCTCATCCCAAATAAGAATGTAGGGGTATCGAGGACCGAGATGTCCCCGAATTGATCCATTGTTCGTGCGTATTCCATGAATACTTTCGGATACAGGGCATATCCAAGGGCATCAAAACTCGTGACCGGACGCTCGAGGTCTTCAAAGAGTTTTTCTTTCAGAGCTGTGAAGTCCACATCATCCAGTAGTTCTCCAGGTCTAACGGTCAGCGGATTACGCCCTTTCAAGATCACGCTCTGCAATTCTTTCGGAAACCCTCCGTGAGGTTGACCCAGTGATCCTTCAAATAATTCAACCACTGAATCTGGAAAATCGATTTTCTCACCTTTTTCGAGTACGTCTGTTTCTGATAAATCGTTTTGAACCATGAATAAAGCCATGTCTCCGACCACTTTAGAAGAAGGAGTTACTTTGACTATGTCCCCGAAGAGGTGGTTGACCCTCGCATACATGTCTTTGACTTCTTCCCAGCGGTGACCGAGCCCGACTGCTTTTGCCTGCTGCTGAAGGTTGCTGTACTGCCCCCCCGGCATTTCATGTTTGTATACTTCTGAATGCGGTGACATCATCCCACTTTCAAAATCTGTATAATACTTCCGAACGTCTTCCCAATAGTGAGAAAGGGTTTCCAGGGAATCGATGTTTACATTCGGTTCTCTTCTTGTCCCTTTTAGAGCATAATACAACGTATTGGCACTAGGTTGGGACGTCAGGCCGGACATGGTGCTAAGGGCCGTATCGACAATGTCGACTCCCGCTTCGACGGCTCTTGCGTATGTGTAGATCCCGTTCCCGCTCGTATCATGTGTATGCAGATGAATCGGCAGGCTCACTGTATCCTTCAGTTCGGAAATCAACCGGTAGGCTGACTGAGGCTTCAACAGTCCCGCCATATCCTTGATGGCCAGAATGTGTGCACCACTCGCTTCGAGCTCTTTGGCCATATTCTTATAGTAATCGATATTATATTTTGTCCGTGTCGGGTCATCGATATCACCGGTGTAGCATATGGCCGCTTCTGCGATTTTCCCGCTTTGCCTCACGGCGTCAATCGCCACTTCCATTCCCTTGACCCAGTTTAAGCTGTCAAAGATCCTGAAGACGTCAATGCCGGCAAACGCTGATTTCTCGACGAATTCCCTGATTACATTATCCGGATAGTTCTTATACCCTACCGCATTGGATGCTCTAAGGAGCATTTGGAATAATACATTTGGAATGCGCTCCCTCAAAGTCAATAATCGATTCCATGGGTCTTCCTTAAGAAAGCGGTAAGCCACATCGAATGTCGCTCCACCCCACATTTCATAGGAGAACATATCAGGCAGCAACTGAGATGTCGGTGCCGCTATCTGTTTCAGATCATTTGTTCTGACACGCGTCGCCAGTAATGATTGATGGGCATCACGGAATGTTGTATCAGTGAGGAGGACTGAATTCTGTTCTTTGACCCAATTCACCAGGCCGTCAGCCCCATGCTGATCCAGGATTTGTTTCGTTCCGGGTTGAAACTCTTGCTTTACATCAAGTGTCGGGACCCGCGGTTTCTGGAAGACAGGTTTTTTCTTTTTCTCTACTCCCGGGAATCCATTTACAGTGACGTTCCCAATATACGAAAGCATTTTCGTTCCACGGTCTTTCCTTATCGGGAAAATGAATAGTTCAGGAGTCGTGTCGATAAACGAGGTATCATACTGTCCCGTAATGAAGTTTTCATGCTTTACGACATTTTCCAAAAACGGGATATTCGTCTTGATTCCCCGAATTCTAAATTCTTGAAGATTTCTGACCATTTTGGACGCAGCTTGTTCGAATGTAAGTGCCCACGTGGAAAGCTTCACGAGAAGGGAATCGTAATAAGGTGTAATGACCGCACCCTGGAATCCATTCCCGGCATCTAGACGGACCCCGAAGCCCCCACCTGATCGGTACGCCATGATTTTTCCGGTATCAGGCATAAAGTTGTTCAATGGGTCTTCCGTTGTCACACGGGATTGAATGGCAAATCCATTCGTCCTGATGTCATCCTGAAGAGGGATACCTAGCTTATCACTATGCAGGGCATAACCTTCCGCGATCATCAATTGTGATTGTACGATATCCACTCCTGTCACCATTTCCGTAATGGTGTGTTCCACTTGAACCCGTGGATTTACTTCGATGAAGTAGAATTGATCATTTGCTACAAGGAACTCAACGGTCCCGGCATTCACATACTTGACATTATCCATTAACCGGACGGCTGCCGCGCAGATATCTTCCCTCAAGCGATCGCTCAATGATACGGAAGGCGCAATTTCCACTACCTTCTGATGGCGTCTTTGAATGGAACAATCACGCTCATACAGGTGGACGATGTTACCGTCATGATCTCCAAGAATCTGGACTTCAATGTGCTTCGGATTTTCAACAAATTTCTCCACATAAATTTCATCATTGCCAAAGGCAGCTTTCGCTTCTGATTTAGCCCGCTCATAGGCTTCTTTTAGGCTCTCAAGGTTGCGGACGATGCGCATTCCCCGTCCACCGCCACCCAATGAGGCTTTGATGATGATCGGGAATCCGTTTTCCTTCCCGAAGCTGATGACTTCTTCCAAAGTTTCTACAGGTCCATCAGTACCCGGAATGACCGGAATATTCGCAAGCTGCGCCTGATGGCGTGCCTTCACCTTGTCACCAAACATATTCAAGTGCTCAGAATGAGGCCCTACAAAGGTGATTCCTTCTTCTTCACACCTTCTTGCAAAGTGGATATTTTCAGACAGGAAGCCATATCCAGGGTGGATGGCGTCCACATCTGCATTCTTAGCAATTCGAATGATCCCTTCTATGTCCAGATAAGCATCAATGGGCTTTTTCCCCTCACCTATCAAATATGCTTCATCTGCTTTATAGCGATGATATGATCCTGAATCTTCTTTACTGTAGATGGCTACGGTTCTAATATTAAGTTCCGTACATGCACGGAATACACGGATGGCAATCTCACCGCGGTTTGCTACCAGTACTTTTTTAATTCGTTTCAATACACTCTCTCCTTTTGGCTATTCATGATTGAAATTCTCCATTTTGAAGTCTATGAAAAAAGGGCTGACCCCAAAGATAATAAAGAAGTATCTTAGGGGGCAGACCCTAGACTTAGAGTTTTAGATACTCTATCAAAGTGACCTACATTTTAACACCATATATTTTTTTGCTATTATCCTTATTCTCCGAAGGATAGTCATTTTCCTTCTTTGTTTTATATTTTTCTTCAAATTTTACAAACATCGACACATTTACGAGGACACCCATCGACAAAGATAGCACCAAGAGGGACGATCCACCGTAACTGATGAACGGGAGTGGGACCCCTGTGATCGGTATTAATCCGGATACACCTCCAAGATTGATGAAAGCCTGGATGCCGATCATGCAGGAGATCCCGATTGCAAGCATCGTGCCGAACGGATCCTGACATTTCACGCCTGTATAAATTCCCCTGAGCACAATATAGGAAAGGCCGAGGACAACAAAGCTTACCCCGAATACGCCTAGCTCTTCAGCAATGATGGCCATGATGAAATCCGTCTGGGGCTCCGGTAAATAACCAAGTTTTTGGACGCTTTGTCCTAATCCGAGACCTTTCACTCCCCCGGACCCGATCGCAAGGTAAGAGTTCACCAAATGGTATCCCTCACCCTGTGCATATTTAAACGGGGACAGATAGGCTTCAATCCTGCTAAGCCTTTCTTTAGTGAAGATGAAGCCCCTTGCCATGTATATGACCGGGGAGAGGACAATCAAAAATCCTACTCCAAGCCCAGCAAGCTTGAAAAACGTTTTATAACTGATGCCCGAACAGGAAATGACGATGGCACCGATGGCAAAGATGATTGCTGCCGTACCGAAGTCCGGTTCCAGGAATACTAAAAAGCATATGAAGCCAAGAAACAGTAATGGAGGTGCAAGACCTTTATTGAAGTCATCTATGTATGCCTGCTTCTTGGAGTAAACGGAACCAAGGTAGATGATGACGGCAAGTTTCGCAAATTCCGATGGCTGGATGGGCATGAACCCTAGGTTGATCCAACTTTTTGCGTTATTCACCTCATACCCGAAAATATGTACCGCAAGTAATAAACCGATGATCACAATCATCAGGCCTTTGATGATCTTACTTACTTGAAAGGCTTTATACGGAAACCACGCTGCTGCCGTAAAGGCAATGAAGCCGATGATGATATTGATCATCTGCCTTTTATAAAAGTGGTCGCTGTCCCAGCCGAACCGTTCCACTGCCATGACCATACTGGCACTATAAATCATGACGAGGCCAAATAAACAAAGGAATACATATACAGCGATTAACGAATAATCGTAGGATTTTGCTATTTTTTTAATCATGACATTTCAACCCTTTTTCTCTTATATCATTTTCATCACTTAAATCATCTTTCCTTAACAAAAAAACTCAAACAACAGATCTATGTATTGTTTGAGTTGTCATGACTATTTTACTTTTTTGTAGATGCTTCATGAAGGGCAGAAAGTTGTCTTTCCAAAGAATCAATCAGATCTTTTCCATCTTGATCATCTACTAGCCCTAAGCGGACCGCAAATTCTATTTCACGAGATAATCCGAACATTTGGGTATCCAATACTTCCTCATATAGAGGACATTGGGGCATCGTTAAATTATCCATTTGCACTTTAATAAGTTGTAATATCTTTTCTGCGTCGGCCTTTAATAGTTCATAGGCTTTTTCCCGATGATTGATTGTCATTTCTGACGCCACAGTGATCCCCCCATTCCGAACAAATAACCTTCCTGTCTTAAAATTTTATCGTTAAACCCGATAAATTGCAAGAAAAATAAGTGTTTTTCCCGGGATTCAATGACAGAATTTCGAACATTTTTCATATGGTAAATAGGTGTATTTCATCACGTGAGCCGCTCTCTTTTATTGGAGGGATGAACCGTTATTGCAGGCTAAAATATGCTCCATGAGTGTGCATCACTGAGCATTTCGAGAAGCTTCAGCCCCGCAATGCTGTTCCCGACATCATCGAGTGCCGGGCCGAAGATCCCTATTCCGCATTTACCGGGAACCGATCCCATGATGCCGCCGGATACGCCACTTTTAGCAGGGATCCCCACCTTAATGGCAAACTCCCCGGAGGTATTATACATCCCGCATGTCACCATGAAGGTTTTACATACTCTCGCTACATCCCTCGTAATCAATTCTCGGCCGCTCTCCGGATCGATCCCGTCATTGGCGAATACCGCTCCCATCTTGGCAAGATCCACGCAGTTCATCTCCACGGCGCATTGCTTCGTGTAAAGGACGAGTAGATCTTCGACATTTCCCGTGATCACCCCATGCTGCTTCATGAAGTAGCAAAGGGATCGGTTCAGATTGGCCGTTTGGAGTTCTGAATAGGCCACATCTTCATTATATGAGACCGTTTCCCCTGTCATATGATTGATGAATTCGATTAAGCGGTGCCATTTCTCCATTCCGGTGTTTCCCTTGATCATATTCGTTACAGCCAGTGCCCCCGCATTGATCATCGGATTAAGGGGTTTTGACGGCTTGTGTGTTTCAAGCTTCGCTATGGAGTTGAATGGATCTCCTGTAGGTTCCATTCCAACCTTTGAAAAAACGTACTCTTCCCCGTAGTCCATTAGTACGAGTGCAAGGGTGATGACCTTTGATATGCTTTGGAGAGTGAATTTCTTCAAATGATCCCCGGCATAACAGGAGTTATTATCCAATGTGTATATGCTGATTGCCAGATCATGGGGATTTTGATCCTTAAGTGCGGGTATGTACTCTGCAACCCTTCCTTCCGATGCAAAGGGTCTCGCCTTTTCAACTAATCCTTCCAACCATTCCTGTGTGTTTATCATATATCCAACAGCTCCTTTTATCCTACTTATCATTTCCCTATTTTCATTCATTGAAAACGCTGAAAATGCTTTCATCAGAATGTGACAAACCCTCGCTTAACATATATACTGATACTATCAGCGAGAGGAGGAATCAGTAATGGAAAGTATCATACCGATAAAAGGGAAAGTGAAATTCCCCATTACATTGGATGCGGGAGTTTGGATATTTGATGATCGAAAAGTGGATTTAACTACATATTTTGATGATACAACAGAAAAAGTGGATGAGTTAGAGGAATATACAAAAGCGGTTTCCAAGCACTGGTCCAGGGAGATCCAGGAAGGTGCAACCTATCCCCCCACTTTGAAAACCGAGAAGAGATATGAGAAAGAAAAGATCCTTAACGGAACATTCGCCATTCCTTTTGCACCATTTTTAAAAAATGCAGAGCCGCTTCCTGAAGGGGCGTCCATCGTGATCGAAACCGAAAACGGGGATCTCACTCTGGATATCAACGAGGCTGATCAGCTGTTGATCGGATTTTCTAAAGAAGGCAAGCCACTCAGGGAAAACGGACCCGTTCACGTTTTTTTTACAGACGGTTCGAACAGGAACAACCCGATTACAGATGTCAGAGCATTTCGTGTAGAATAATTATAAAGATTGAAAACCGGTTCAGTAACATCTGAACCGGTTTTTTCATACGTTATCATTGTGTGATTCTAAATGCTTACAATATATCCGCCGCAAGCTGTGCCAATCCCGACCTTTCACCCTTCATGAGCTTCACATGTCCGGCTAATTTTTGATCTTTGAATTTCTCCACTACATAGGTCAGTCCATTATTATATTCATCAAGATATGGGTGATCGATTTGAGCCGGATCTCCCATCAACACAATTTTGCTCCGTTCCCCGACACGTGTGAGAATCGTTTTCACTTCATGCTTCGTCAGGTTCTGAGCTTCATCTATGATGATATATTGATCCGGAATGCTTCTACCCCGTATATACGTCAATGCTTCCACCTCGATGGACCCCATCCCGGCAAGGATATCATCCAGTTCACCCGGTTTTTTTGTATTGAACAGGTATTCGAGATTATCATAAATCGGCTGCATCCATGGCCGCAACTTTTCTTGCTTTTCACCAGGAAGATAGCCTATATCTTTGCCAACCGGAACGATTGGGCGGGCAACGAGTAATTTGTTGAATTTATTGAAGTCTTCCGTTTGCAATAGACCGGCTGCCAGTGCCAGAAGCGTTTTACCGGTCCCCGCTTTCCCGATCATGGTCACTAACGAAATATCATCACGTAATAATAACTCCGTCGCCATCGTTTGTTGGACATTCCTCGCTTTAATCCCCCACATATGTTCTTGATCATAGACCAGTTTCTTCACCTTAAGTCCGGTGGAATCCACCATTCCGAGGGCCGATGCAGAACTTCCAAGGGCATCTTTCATAATAAGGAATTGATGGGAATAAAATCGTTGTTTCGTTATCTCCGTAAGAGTCAATTCCCCTTTTTCATAAAATTTATTGAGGAATTCTCTCTCTGTATATAATTCGATGAATCCGGTATAAATATCATTTACTTCAATGACCCTGTCACTCAGGAAATCTTCTGCCTGTAAACCTAAAGCATCCGCCTTGACCCTGACAAGGGTATCTTTACTGACAAGGATAACCGTTTTCCCATCCTTTTTTGCTTCTTCCTCGAGTGAAAGGTTCTTTGCTACGGCAATGATCCGATTATCGTTTGTTTTCTCAACAAATATATCTTGAAGCTGCTGAAAGGAGCGGTGATTTAGTTCAATCCGTAATGATCCGCCTGTATATAGGGGGATTTTTTCATGGAGCTTTCCTTCCTGCCGTAAATTATCTATCAGTTTCGATACATGTCTTGCGTTTCTTCCGATTTCATCCATATAACGCTTTTTGGAGTCCACTTCTTCTAAAACGACTGCAGGTATAACCACCTCATTATCCTGGAAAGAAAAGATGGCTTGTGGATCTTGTAATAAGACATTGGTATCTAATACATAAATTTTATTCAAATCGATGCCTCCTGCTCCTGATTTCTTATTACTATTGTATGTAGCCAATGATGTTCCGGTTATTCCCAGCTACTCAAATAGGACGGCCCGTTTCTTAAAATATATGAATAAACGTATAAAGATAGAAGAAATTTACACAATAAGAAAAGATATTGATTCTAAATCGGGAGGTATTCACATGTTTAAGCTCATCTCTCTCTTAATGGTCACCATCATCCTTGGAGCTTGCGCCAACAAAAATGAGGTCGGGTATAACAATGATGCAAACAGTAAAAATAATAAACCAATCACTGTCCAGGATAGCAATATTCAACAGGTCCAACGCAAGACAGGACAACAAATCTCAAAGCATCTGGTTGACCTGACCACCAGCGTGCCGGATGTGAAAGATGCAACGGCTGTTGTCATCGGTAAATACGCATTTGTAGGGATCGATATCGATTCGGACGTCGAGCGTTCCCAGGTCGGTTCTATTAAATATTCTGTCGCTGAAGCCCTTCAAAATGATCCATACGGTGCAGAGGCCATGGTCATCGCCGATCCGGATCTTTATGCCCGATTGAAGGAAATCAGTAAAGATATCCAACGAGGCGAACCGGTTCAGGGCATCATGAATGAACTGTCAGACATATCGGGCAGATTGATGCCTGAAATCCCTAAGTCTTTAAAGCAGACCAATCCCGAAAATGCCCCGAACGAACCTAAGAAAAAAATGAATAACGCAAAAGAAAAACAGCTTAGAAAAAATCAAGAAGATCAAACATACGATAAAATCGATTGATTGTAGAGCCTTATCTAAAATTGAGAAAAAGCCATGAAAAAGCTTAGGTAGGATGCTAAGCTTTTTTCATGGCTTCAATTACTTGCCGGTCTAAACGGTCTGCAGCTGTTTTATCATATGTCTTCTCATAAACAGGCTCTGTGGAAATTTTCGATCCATAGAACATGACATCTCTCACTTCATTGATGACAAGTTGAAAAAGGGTAAGCTTCAAAGGCACTCCGGATAGTTTCTCTTGATGTACAAAAGCTTTCCCACCAATGGAATAGGTTGATTCATTTGCGATTAAGTTCACTACAACCAGCGGATTCCCCTTAATATTCTCGACGATTCTTGAGCGTTGATCCACGGCAAACAGTAGCGTCTGCTCGTCTTTGGCAAAGACCCACGAAATAGAACTGACATTGGGGCCATGTGTTTCATGATCAACGGTAGCAAGTGTCACGAATCGCTCTGATTGCAGTTCCTCAAACAATGCAGGAATTAAGCCGGGTTCTACTTGATTAGCCATACAATCCCCCCTGGTGACGTTTTTGTCTCTACGTCTTCATGTGATTATCTTGATTCTACTATACCAAACTCGATTGTGAAAGACATAATAGAATGTAAAATAAAGCGTTCGTCCTCACTACATGATATACTAAAATGACCAGAGTTATGATTAGAACAAGTAGAGGTGTACAAAATGAGAGTAAAATGTGCTTTATGCGAAGTTATTGAAAATATTGACGACTATTCCCTGCAGGCGAAAAAGCTGCGTAACAGACCCATTCACACTTATATGTGCGAGAAATGCCATGACCGCATTAAAGAGAAGACAGAAGAACGTGTTTCTACGGGGAATTTCCGTTTTTATCGTTCTCCTTTAGTCGAAGATGACTTTTAAACAAATCGGTTTCGCTGTCGGAATTGTCTCAGGCACAATATTAGGACTGTTCCTAAAGTGGATACAAGGACTTACCGGTATTAAAGTATATGTATTATTACTGAATGTTGACTTCATTCCACTGTTTGCATCTAGATTGCCCGAATGGCTGGAGTTCTCTTTCCACTTACTCATTTCCTGCGGGATCGGTTTGGTATTTGTGTTTCTGATGGAAAAGCTGAATGTATCAAGCAGGGGAGCCTGGATTCTTTCCCTGCTGCTTACTTTCCCCACTGTCTTTCTATATTTCCCCCTTTCTTATCTGGCCGTAAAGGATGTACCCGGCTTATTCGATGGTACAGCCATCATCTTTTGGACAATTGGCCATCTACTGTATGGATTAAGCCTGCCCCCACTCTATCAATTTTTCACGAAGGCGAATCACAAATAGAAAAAGCTGTAGTCCTTAGTGTATGGACTACAGCTTTTTTTGCTTAAAACGTGCCTTTTTTCTTTTCATTCGTCAGGCGGATCTTGTAAATCACTAAGATTAAAGCCGCAACGACCAATCCTTCAGCCACCGGAAGGAAAATGCCGAGAAACGTCAGCACCGTACATCCAAGTATGAGAAAAGTATAAATAAGGATCGATTTCATGACTGGCAGCTTTTTCGCAAAACCGAGTTTATAAACTAAGATTGAGAGCCCAACGATGGTTATATAAAGCAACCACATACCCATTTCCGCGTTCTGGTCAACCCGGTAAAGGGATGCGAAAAAGGACAAACGTTCTGTTACATCCATTTCCTACTCCCCCTTCACTTCGTTTATTGAGTAACCTTATTTTTCTTTTCTGCTCTTTCACGTTCATTCTTATCGAGAATTTTCTTACGAAGACGGATTGATTCAGGTGTTACTTCACAATATTCATCATCATTTAAATATTCCAATGACTCTTCTAATGTCATGATTCTTGCCTTTTTAATCGTAACGGTTTGATCTTTATTTGCAGAACGTACGTTAGTCGCCTGTTTCAGCTTTGTGATATTAACGGTAATATCATTTTCTCTCGTATGTTCACCAACGATCATTCCGCCATAAATTTCTGTCCCGGACTCAACGAAAATGATTCCGCGGTCTTCCACCTGCATGATACCGTATTGTGACGCTTTACCTGTCTCCATGGAAACAAGCACACCTTGACGACGTCCGCCTACGCGGCCTTTCTGCAGTGGTTGGTAGCCTTCGAATGTATGGTTGATGATACCATATCCGCGAGTAAGAGTCATAAACTCCGTAGAATAACCGATTAGTCCACGTGCAGGAACCATAAACATTAATCGGACCTGGCCGTTACCGTTGTTCACCATATCCAGCATTTCACCTTTACGCTGACCAAGTGATTCGATTACTCCTCCCATATACTCTTCAGGGATATCAATTTGAACACGTTCTACAGGCTCGCTCTTCACGCCATCGACTTCTTTGATGATAACCTGTGGTTTCGATACCTGTAATTCGTACCCTTCACGACGCATGTTTTCAATCAGGATGGAAAGGTGAAGCTCTCCACGTCCCGAAACCGTCCATGCATCAGGTGAATCGGTTGGTTCAACACGTAAGCTTACATCTGTTTGAAGCTGAGCCAATAAACGCTCCTCGATTTTTCTTGACGTAACAAATTTACCTTCTCTACCTGCAAATGGACTGTTGTTCACTAGGAACGTCATTTGAAGGGTCGGCTCGTCAATGCGAAGGACCGGAAGTTGATCCTGATGTTCAACCGGACAAACCGTTTCACCGACGTTGATATCTTCCATTCCGGAAACAGCGATTAAATCACCCGCTTTTGCCTCTTGGATTTCTTCACGCTTTAATCCGAAGAAACCAAAGATCTTTGTTACACGGAATTGTTTAACAGTCCCGTCAAGCTTCATCAGTGCTACCTGTTGGCCCACTTTCATCGTTCCTCTGAACACACGACCGATCCCGATACGCCCTACGTAATCATTGTAATCAAGCAGTGCAACCTGGAATTGAAGTGGATCTTCAGAGTTGTCTACCGGTGCAGGAATGTGCTCAATGATGGAATCATATAAACACTGCATGTTTTCATCCTGTTTTTCCGGATCCGGATCTGTACTAGCAGTACCGTTGATTGCAGAAGCATAAACAACCGGGAATTCAAGCTGCTCATCATTTGCATCTAATTCAATGAATAACTCCAATACTTCATCGATAACTTCTTCAGGACGAGCTGAAGGTTTGTCGATTTTGTTTACAACAACGATTGGTGTAAGGTTCTGTTCCAGTGCTTTCTTAAGAACGAAGCGAGTCTGTGGCATACAGCCTTCATACGCATCCACTACCAGTAGAACACCATCTACCATTTTCATGATACGTTCTACTTCTCCACCGAAGTCAGCATGCCCTGGTGTATCAAGGATATTGATTCGGGAATCTTTATATTGAATCGCCGTATTTTTCGCAAGGATCGTAATACCGCGTTCTCTCTCTAAATCATTTGAATCCATCGCACGTTCCGAAACAGTTTCGTTTTCGCGGAAGATTCCAGATTGCTTTAAAAGCTCATCTACTAATGTCGTTTTCCCGTGGTCAACGTGAGCAATAATAGCAATATTTCTTAGGTCATTTCTTAATTTCATATTTCCACTCCTGAATATTGGATTTCTTTATAGTGTAAAGATAATATTTTTCAGTTCAACTAGACCATTATATCACAGCATTGACAAAAGCCCTAATAAATATTTCATCTCCCCTATTCATTCTTGCTAAAAGTTTCCTTAACGACTTGCATGTTCTGCTTCTTTGTCCCCGAAACCCATTGCGATTTATTGAATACATAGGTAAAATTTAATTAGCGCAGCATAAGAGGCTGGGTCGACAATCAGTAAGGGAACGAATCATCGTTTATCAATATTGGGGGTTACATGATGGCAAATATAAAATGGATCTTTGTACTTTTTTCGATATTAGCGGCTGTTTCACTGATGGGGATAGCCATTTCAATTAGTTTACAAAGTATATTGCTTGCAGCTGCAAGTATCGTTTGTTTATTCATTGTGATGGGATTTGGTTTTAAGACCAAGAAAAAATACAGAGAAGAAGGAAGATTGTAATACGAAGAAAAGGAGTGGTGGCCGTTGAAGGGCCACCACTCCTTTTTCATTTACTCTTTTCTATGAAGATAGTCAGTCAAAATCGTTTCATGCAGACCAGGCTTCCCGACGAAGACAGAGCTCTTGTTTAATGGATTCAATGGGTTTCCATCAAGGTCCGTCACCACTCCACCAAGCTCTTCGATCATAATCTTTCCGGCTGCGAAATCCCATGGTGCAAGTCGCATCGTTAAATAGGCATCCAGCCTCCCTGAAGCCACGTAAGCAAGTTCCATCGCAGCTGAACCATAGGACCGGGTCCCTCTCACATCCTGCACGAGTGGAGCCAGAATAGAGGAATCAATACGCTTGTTCTTTGTCACCCATAGTGCATTCAATGCAACAATCGCATCTTCCACAGGAACGGGATCAAGCTTCGGAAGCTTCACATCATTCATATAGACACCTTTGCCTTTACTCGCAAAATAAAGCTCGTCATGCACGACATCATATATGTATCCTAACTTCCCCTCTTTTCCATCGTATATCCCGATTGAAATGGCAAAGTTTCTCTGCTGATGGACAAAATTCATCGTTCCATCGATTGGGTCGATGATCCAGGTTATTCCGGACAACTCTTTGAAATCATCACCATATCCTTCTTCTCCCAAAATTTGATGATCCGGGTAATGGGTTCGTATGTTTTCAGTAAAATATCGCTCAGTCGCTTCATCCATATCGGTAACCAAGTCATTTCGGTTCGATTTGGTTTTAATGTTCAGTTCGGTTTTAAATGACTGACGAATCCTCTCACCGGCTTCATGTATCCATGTTCTAACATTTTGATCTAGTTCGGTCCAATTTGTCATGTATTAATAACCTCCAATTAGCGAAAATCAGTGTAGTCATTACTAATATGGTCTTTTCAGATAATCTTAACTCCTAGGTTCATTTCATTCAAGAAAATAGGCTTCACCAAGAAGGGTCATTTCCCCATAAAAAAGCGAACTCTCCAACCACTATGAGCTCGCGTTCAAAAGTAGATTTTGTTAATCAGCATACTTTAAACCATTGAATGTTATTTGCTCTATAAAGCCTTCATTTTCATTAGTTCTTCCCTGATGCTCATAAGTTTCTGCTTGGACTTGGTCTGGGTTTCTGTATTCTTCGTTTGAATTGCTTCAAACAATACGGCTAATTCATAATCCATTTCAAGTCTCAATACGTTCATTCTTTGCTGTTGGACATCACGTTTTTTAGAAGTGTTCATTACTTGTTTCATGGCCATACACCCCTTCCGAGTTTTCGATTTATCTGATTGTTCTGATAATATTTACTACATGTTATGAAATACCCTCTCATCTTGTAACTAAAATGTGCAGACACCTATAGATAATTCATTTGGCTACAAGCATGTACCTCATTATGGTAAGATATTGGTGGAAATAAGGAGGTTACAACATGACATTTAACGGTTTTACTAAAGAAGATTTCAATGTTTTTAATCTTGATGGTCTCGACGACCGGATGACGGCCATCGCAGAACAGATCAGGCCTAAGCTTGCCTACCTGGGTGAACATTTTGCACCCACTCTTAGTGCCCTGACCGGTGATGAGATGTTTTACCATGTGGCGAAACATGCAAGACGCTCAGTGAATCCTCCAGATGACACGTGGGTTGCTTTTGCAAACAACAAACGTGGGTACAAGAAACATCCTCATTTCCAAATCGGTTTATGGGAAACCCATGTATTTATTTGGTTTGCAATGATCTATGAAGCTCCAAATAAAGTTGAATTCGGTAAAAAAGCCGAAGAAAATGCAGATAAGATAAGGTCATTGATTCCCGGTCACTTTGTTTGGTCCGGAGATCATACTAAACCGGATGCTGCACCTTTCTCCTCCCTGTCACAAGATGAATTCATTGCTTTAACTGAAAGAGTTCAAAATGTAAAGAAAGCTGAACTTCTATGCGGACTTCATCTGGATCGTGACTCTGCCATTAAGATGACCGGAGATGAATTGATCCAGGAAGTTGAAAGTGCCTTTGAAACACTTTTACCCCTTTATAAAATGAACTAAACCATATAACTGTAGGGAATAATGCAGAAAGAACGACTGCCCTAAACGGCAGTCGTTCTTTTAATTCATCGATATTTTGGCAGCGTCCTGCTGCTCTTTCATTTTTTTCACTACATGATAGGAAGAATAGCCACTGGATTCTTCAAATTCATTGCAGATCCTTTTCTCTTCTGCTTTGCCAGGAACGATTTCTTTAAATCGCTTATATCGATTCATCAGGTCCTCTCTTGAAACACCTTTTTCATATGCCTTTTCAATCGCTTCGAAAAAGGCAATGACGTCGATGACTTCCTCCGTTGACCAGTCTATATCGAAGGGGTATTGATATTCCATTTTGTACTGCAACTCCTTTGATGATTGTATTAACTCCACTTTTCACGAATGTTTTCACCTTGTGAAATCATGCGCTCGATGAGATCTTTAACCGACGGGATGTCATGGATCAACCCCATCACCTGTCCTGCCCATGCAAAGCCTTCGTCTACTTCACCATCGTAGATATATCGTTTATTTGCCTCGCCGCTTATGTATGATTTCAATCCTTCATATCCCGGATTCGATGTTTCAGCAGCCAGGATTTGATTTGTCCAGGTATTTGATATCGCTCTGGCCGGGGCCCCTAAAGATCGTTTAATGACTACTGTACCACTCTCATCCCCTTCAATCAAGGCACGTTTATACACGTCTGAAGCGTGGACGCACTCTTTTGTCGCTATGAATCTTGTCCCCATCTCGACTCCTTCTGCGCCGAAGCTGAGGGCTGCCATCAAACCACGGCCGTCCCCAATACCTCCCGAGGCAATGACAGGGATGGATACAGCATCCACCACACGTGGAATCAAGACGAATGTCCCGATGTCATCCTTACCCAAATGTCCTCCCCCTTCTTGTCCAACGACCATGACGGCATCCGCACCGAGCTCCTCAGCCTTTTGGGCCTGTCTTTTTGATGCGACCAATACAAGCTTCACCATATCCTCACCTTCAATTTGTTGAAACAGGGGAGTCGGATTCCCTCCTGTTACGGAGATGACCGGCACCTTTTCTTCAATGGCAATATCTACAAACCCGCTGAATGGGCGTCCATGTTGACCGATGGCAAAGTTCACTCCAAACGGTTGATCTGTTAATGACCTTACCTTTTTGATTTCTTTACGAAGCTCTTCGGGGTCATCGAGTGACATGGCGGTGATTTGGCCAAGGCCGCCTGCATTCGACACTGCCGCAGCCAGTTCTGCATATGCCAGGTGGGCAAGCCCCCCTTGTATGATTGGATATTGAATGTTCAATAATTCTGTAACCCTCGTTTTCCACTTCATTTGAATCCCTCCATTCATTCATTTATTCTCGATGGAGGTGGGAAAGTCCTTTTCTTTGGCGTGGTGTATATTCATAAGAATTAAGGTGAGTCTTAGATGAGAGGGCAATGGGTGTTATAGTGAGTTGTGTAGACTTTTGGCTCATTCGGGTGAAACCGATGTTTCACCCGCCTTTCAGCTTTGCTGAAAGGTCGTCCTGTGTGAGAGTGACCGCCAGACCAAGCGAGCTTGGTCTGGCGGTCACTCTCACACAGGACGGAAATGAGCCAAAAATCAGGCAGTGTCATATCTTTTGTTTGTGCTATGAAAAAAATACATCTTCATGGGCGTATGTCACTATGCAAAGATTTTCTTAAGTGCTATAATTCTTTTGTTTGTTGAAAATATCGTAAGAAAATGTATGAAATTGTGGATTGAATCCTATATAATGATATCTTTAGTATGCATATTTTTTTATGAAGAATATAAAGAGGTGTTGAATGAATTGTCTCAAAATGAAACGCCGTTGTTTACCGGCTTAATTGAACATAGTAAAAAAAATCCCGTCCAGTTTCATATTCCCGGTCATAAGAAAGGTGCAGGGATGGATCCTGCCTTTAAGGAATTCATAGGGGATAATGCGCTTTCCATTGATTTGATTAATATCGGTCCTTTAGATGACCTCCATCAACCTAAAGGAATGATCAAGGAAGCGCAGGATTTGGCTGCCGAGGCATTCGGTGCCGATCATACTTTCTTCTCTGTTCAGGGGACGAGCGGAGCGATCATGACGATGGTCATGAGTGTGTGCGGACCTGGAGACAAGATCATTGTTCCAAGAAACGTGCATAAATCCGTTATGTCTGCGATTGTTTTCTCAGGAGCCACACCTATCTTTATCCATCCAGATATTGATGAAGATCTTGGGATCTCACACGGTATCACGACAGACGCCGTTGCAAAGGCTTTGGAACAAAACCCCGATGCCAAAGGTGTACTGGTCATCAATCCGACTTATTTCGGGATTTCCGCAGACCTAAAGAAAATCGTGGAAATTGCCCACTCGTATCATGTTCCGGTGCTGGTCGATGAAGCTCATGGGGTTCATATACACTTCCATGATGAACTTCCCCTGTCAGCCATGCAGGCAGGTGCTGATTTAGCGGCTACGAGTGTTCATAAGCTCGGGGGATCCATGACTCAAAGCTCAGTCCTTAATATGAAAGAAGGACTTGTCTCTGCTAAGCGTGTGCAGACCATCTTAAGCATGCTTACGACGACTTCCACGTCATACTTACTACTAGCATCTCTTGATGTTGCAAGAAAACGACTTGCTACGGAAGGACGGGAACTCATCACCAAAACGATCGAACTCTCACAGAGTATGAGAAAGCAAATCAATGAGATTGACGGCTTATACTGTGTAGGGGAAGAAATTCTTGGAACGAAAGCCACCTATGCGTATGATCCGACTAAGCTGATTATATCCGTGAAGGATCTTGGAATCAGCGGGTTCGATGCGGAAAAGTGGTTAAGAGAAGCTCATAATATCGAGGTTGAAATGTCCGACCTGTATAATATCCTGTGCATCATCACACCTGGTGATACTGAATATGAAGGAAACCAATTGGTCACTGCTTTAAAAGAACTGGTTACAAGCCTTAAGAAACAAGGCGAGATGACCCCGGTTAAAGTTATGCTCCCTGATATTCCTGTTCTATCTATTACACCGAGGGACGCTTTTTATGCTGATACGGAAGTCATTCCGATTGATGATTCCGTGGGGAGGACCATCGCTGAGTTCATCATGGTCTACCCGCCCGGAATTCCCATATTCATTCCAGGGGAGATCATCACTCAGGAAAACATCCATTACATCAAAACCAATATAGAAGCAGGCCTTCCAGTACAAGGGCCTGAAGACTATGATTTACGACATTTAAGAGTCATCAAAGAGCATCGGGCCATTCGATGAAAAAAAGGATGAAGAAGGAGACCCTTCTTCATCCTTTTTATTTTTATTTATAAGAACCCCTTTAAGACGCTATTCAACCCGCTCCCCTTAGCAGACATTAATCATCTAATTCTTTATCGTCGTTGCAGTCACAGCAGTTAGAGAATAAAACAGAAACCTTCTCATTTTCATAATGCTCAATAGTGCTTAGGCATGATTGACATACAATTGTTCCCATCTTTTTTCCTCTCCTTTAAATGGTTTTGTAAACGCTTTATCTTATCTGCTTCTATAATAATATAACACATTTAAAATATCAAGCCTAAATTGTATAACATATTTAAGTTTTTATCCTCACAATCAATCATACTTTTAATTCTAAGAGTGTATGTAAGGGCTTTCTTAAATATGTAGAATTCAATAAAAAAATGCATGAATGAAGTAAATCACCCATGCATCTTCTATCATTATTCTATTGTTTTAATCCTGTGTGGATCCAGTGTTTCATACCCCTTCGCACGAAGGCCATTCACAATGTCCGTCAACGCTTCACTCGTCCATGTACGATCATGCATGAGGAGATTGGCTCCGTCATTCAAATATGGACTGTTAACCATGATATCCGTAATCGCTGCTTTATTTTGATATTGTTTTTCCCAATCATATCCGTAGGTCCAATTCATCAGGGACATCTTTTCTTCCGCTGCAAGCTCGCGACTGTAATCCGTATTTTGACCGAAAGGTGCCCTGAAAAAATGCGGCCTCTCCCCTGTAATGGATTCCACAAGGTCACTGACAGAGAGGATTTCCTCTTTCTGCTCTTCTGGAGAAAGATCTCTTAAACTGCTGTGACTATATGTATGATTCCCAATCATAAATCCAAGATCATGAATCTTTTTTAACGTTTCTTTTTCCTCAGGCGTATCAAGGAAATGACCGTTCACAAAGAAAATGGCTGGTGCATTCAACTCTTTTAGGTCTTTAGCCATTTGGAGCGCATGTTGATCGGGTGCATCGTCAATCGTCAATAGGACCACTTTAGGATTGGCTTTATCGATTGGTTCGATGCTCCAATTAGCCTCATTTATCTTATAATCCTTGGTTTGCACCACTTCTTCTGAAGGTTCTTCCTTCTCTTTTGTTTCACTTTCTGACACTTCAGTGTCTTGGCCTTCACTTTGCTTCTGATCCACTTCTTTCACTTCAGTCTGGTTGGATTTTTCCGCTTCATGGCTGGATCCCGTTTGTCCACTTCCACAAGCAGTCAGGAGCAGGAGGGTTAATCCGGATGCTAAAATCTTTTTCATGTCTCTCACCTTTCCGTATTCACTTTGAATATTTTAACATATTCTATAGGGAATCTGGGAAGGAATTAAAATATTTCCAATATATTTTCGAACGCCATTTTAAAAACAAAAAAGCATGTCAGACTGAATGAGGTGATAAATAGCGTAAGCCTTCTTGATTGAACGATCTTTCTTGCAGCCATAAAGGCAAGGTAAAAAAACAGGACAAACATAATCCATTTATATTCTATATGATCTTTTTCAGAAATCCATTCAGCTATTGAAAACACGCTCCATAGAATCATTTGGACTAAAAAAGCGATGTACGATTTCATGATAAAACATCCTTTAATAGATTTATTTACATTTACCCGGCCGACTACAATAAAAACCCCCGAGTGACTCTTATATATGGTGATTCAATCAAATCATTGGTGTATTAACATAGTATATTCTTTTAAGATGACTTTCATTATGTATGACTTTTCAATTTTGTAACATTTTTATGACTTGGCGCTTTTTCATTTTCGCCTATGATAAAATGTGACGTAAGATACGTTAAAGAGTAATTCATTTACAAATTTATAACTCCACGTTCATAGCATCGTTTAAGAAAAGAGGATGATGTATGAAACATATATTAGCTTTTGCGATACTTACTTCCACTATGCTCATTTTGACTTCGTGTGATGACCTCTCATCCAATAAAGTGGTTTTGGCACAAGATCAATTTATTGAAAAACAGGTGATTTTTTTTACGGATGAAAGAAATGTTTCAAGGGAAATACCATACTACGATGCCATCATTGAGCTTAAAAAACAGTACCCTGATCACTTTAAGAAACTAAAAGTTGTCAGTTTAAACACGAAGACGACACATGATATCGCCGATACCCCACCCGCTTCTCCAGCCATCGTTGTGGTAGAGGACAATCAGATCATATGTAAAGTGGAGGGGCATAAGTCTAAAGAAAATATAATCTAGCCTGTTTCCAGAGCCATTCAAACCTGGGGACAATGATGCATGAATAACGATCGGGGTCGAAGCCTTGTATGCTTCAACCCCTTTTCTTTTCCATAATAAAAAGGATGATCCCATTTATAGGGATCATCCTTTTGTCATGCCTATTATTTAATAATGTGAATCGGGCTTCCCATTGCAACTTCTGCTGCTTCCATGGAAATTTCACCTAAAGTCGGGTGAGCATGAATCGTCATGGCAACATCTTCAGCTGTCATTCCGGATTCAATTGCAAGTCCTAATTCAGCGATCATATCAGATGCACCAGAACCAACAATTTGAGCACCGATTATTAAACCGTCTTCTTTACGAGTAACAAGCTTCATAAAGCCGTCACTTGCATTAAGAGCTAAAGCACGTCCATTTGCAGCAAATGGGAATTTAGCAGCCGTTACTTCAATGCCTTCTTCTTTCGCTTCTGCTTCAGAATAACCTACTGTTGCCAGTTCAGGATCTGTGAAGCAGACAGCAGGGATACCAAGGTAATCGATTTCTGCCGGTTCACCTGAGATGACCTCTGCAGCGATCTTACCTTCATAAGAAGCTTTGTGAGCAAGTGGTGGTCCATCAACGATATCACCGATTGCGAAGATATTCGGGATGTTCGTGCGGCATTGTTTATCAATTTTGATAACCCCGCGGTCTGTCATCTCGATCCCAACTTCTTCAAGACCGATTTCATCTGTGTTTGGACGACGGCCAACCGTTACTAGAACGTAATCAGCTTCAACCGATTTCTCTTCGCCCTTCACTTCATATTTAACAACGACTCCGCTGTCACTTTCTTCAACGCCTTTAGCCATAGCTTTCGTTACAACTTCAACGCCTTTTTTCTTAAGTTCTTTTTTCACGACAGATGTCATTTGCTTTTCGAATCCGCTAAGGATATCGTCGGCACCTTCCAAAATCGTTACTTCTGATCCAAGATTGGCATAAGCAGTACCAAGCTCAGTTCCGATATACCCTCCACCGATGACAACAAGCTTGCTTGGAATTTCTTCTAAAGCAAGTGCGCCTGTAGAATCAAGCACGCGTTTAGAGAATTTGAAGCTTGGGATTTCAATCGGGCGTGAACCAGTTGCAAGGATCAAGTTGTTGAACTTGTATGTTTGAGCTGAGTTCTCGTCCATCACACGAAGTGTATTGGAATCTACCAGGTAAGCTTCACCGCGAACGATTTCAGCTTTATTCCCTTTAAGAAGTCCTTCAACACCGCCGGTTAATTTCTTAACGACTCCAGCTTTCCATTCTTGAACTTTATCGAAATTCACTTTTACGTTTTCAGCGACGATCCCCATATCATCAGAGTGCTGAGCCTGATGGAAACGGTGACCTGCTGTGATAAGAGCTTTGGATGGGATACAGCCAACATTCAAGCATACTCCACCCATGTTTTCTTTTTCGATGATTGTCACTTTTTGTCCGAGTTGAGCTGCACGGATTGCAGCTACATATCCTCCGGGACCTGAACCGACTACGATTGTATCTGTTTCAATTGGGAAATCTCCTACTACCATTGTATTACGCCTCCATTAATAATAATTCTGGATCGTTCAACAAACGCTTGATATGGTTAAGTGCATGTTGAGCAGTAGCTCCGTCAATCATGCGGTGATCGAAGCTCAATGATAATGCTAACACAGGTGCCGCTACAATTTCACCATTTTTAACCACAGGTTTTTCTGCAATGCGTCCAACACCAAGGATGGCAACCTCTGGATGGTTGATGACCGGAGTGAACCATTGTCCGCCGGCAGAACCGATATTCGTGATTGTGCAAGATGCACCTTTCATTTCATCGCCTGAAAGTTTACCATCACGTGCTTTTCCAGCCAGTTCATTGATTTCATTTGAAATGGAGAACATGGACTTACGGTCCGCATTTTTCACAACCGGTACTAATAGACCTTTATCCGTATCAGCAGCGATTCCGATATTGTAATAATGTTTTTGTACGATTTCGCTTGTTGCATCATCAATGGATGTGTTCAGAGCTGGATACTCGCGTAATGCACTTGTCAATGCTTTGACGATGTAAGGTAGGAAAGTCAATTTCACACCTTTTTCAGCTGCAACTTCTTTGAACTTCTTGCGGTGGGCCCAAAGTTTCGTTACATCGATTTCGTCCATCAACGTTACGTGAGGAGCTGTATGTTTTGAGTTTACCATTGCTTTCGCAATCGCTTTACGCATTCCACTCATTTTCTCACGAGTTTCAGGGTATTCACCTTCAGGAGCTTTAGGTGCAGAAGGTTTAGATTCTGATGCTTGGGCATTTTCTTCTGTTTTCGCTTCTTCCTGCGTAGAAGCAGGCTTGCTGTCTCCACTTAGGAATGCATCGATATCTTCCTTCACCACACGTCCATTTTTACCTGAACCTGATACTTGACGAATTTCAACACCGTTTTCCCTTGCGTACTTACGTACTGAAGGCATAGCGATCACTCGCTTATTTGGGTCAACTTCTGCATCGGATTTCTCTTCAGCAGCTTCTGGAGAAGCTTCTTTCTTTACGTCCTGGCCTTGTTCTGCAGTTGCTTGAACCTGACCTTCCGTTTTCTCTTCGGCTTTTTCTTCTTTCTTTTCTTCTTCTCCACCTTTGAATTGCAGGTCCTCATAACCAGGTGCATCGAACTTGATAAGAGTATCGCCCACAACTGCTACAGTACCTTCGTCAACAAGAAGTTCTTCAACCGTTCCTGCTACCGGAGAAGGGATCTCAACAACAGCTTTATCGTTTTGCACTTCACATAGTACATCGTCTTCTTCCACTTTATCGCCTGGCTTTACAAACCACTTGACGATTTCACCTTCATGAATACCTTCACCAATGTCTGGTAATTTGAATTCGAATGACATGGACTCGACCTCCTGTATTGAATAATGAATATATAGATGAATGTTTGGTTATATCTGTCTCTTTTTCTTATATCTATAATTGGAAAAGAGAAGGGTGGCGTCCCCTTCTGTTTTCACTTATCTATCTATGGAGGAGCTTTTTAGCTCCCTGCCATTAGAAATTCAGAACTTTTTTCGCTGTTTCGATGACGTCTTTGTGGTTTGGTAACCAGATAGGTTCTGCTTGAGAGAAAGAGAACACTGTATCCGGTGCCGCTACACGAAGAACTGGTGCTTCCAGGCTAAGGATCGCACGGTCATTGATTTCAGCCACAACGTTCGCTGCGATTCCCGCTTGCTTTTGAGCTTCTTGAACCACGATGGCACGGTTTGTTTTCTCAACAGATGCCATGATCGTGTCAATGTCCAGTGGACTTACAGTACGAAGATCGATCACTTCAACTGAGTGACCTTCTTTTTCAAGCTCATCTGCCGCTTTCAATGATTCGTGTACCATAGCTCCGTAAGAGATGATCGTAAGGTCTGTACCTTCACGTTTCACATCTGCTTTACCAAGTTCAATTGTGTATTCCTCTTCAGGAACCTCTTGACGGAATGAACGGTATAATTTCATATGTTCTAAGAAAATGACAGGGTCATTATCACGGATAGATGAAATCAATAGTCCTTTAGCGTCGTATGGAGTTGATGGGATGACCACTTTAAGACCTGGTTGTTGAGCCATCAAACCTTCTAAGCTGTCCGCATGAAGTTCTGGAGTATGTACTCCACCACCAAATGGGGAACGGATTGTGATAGGTGATGTATACGTGCCACCTGAACGGTAACGCATTCGTGCCATTTGTCCGCTTACTGAATCCATTACTTCATATACGAAACCGAAGAACTGGATTTCCGGTACTGGACGGTACCCTTCTAATGCTAAACCGATTGCTAAACCACCGATTCCTGATTCTGCTAGTGGAGTATCGAATACACGGTCTTCACCGAATTCTTTCTGAAGCCCTTCCGTTGCACGGAATACACCACCGTTTAGACCTACGTCTTCACCAAAAACTAAAACGTCTTCGTTGTTGCGTAGTTCTGTGCGCAGTGCATCAGTGATCGCTTGAATCATTGTCATTTGCGCCATGGCTTATTTCGACTCCTTTTCTTTGTAGATTTCTAATTGCTCTTTTAAGTTATAAGGAAGTTCTTCATACATGTTGTTGATGAAGTCAGTGACCTTTTGTTTTGGAGCTGAGTCTGCTTCCTTGATCGCTTTTTTGATATCTTCTTTTGCTTCTTCGATCACTTCGTTCTCTTTCTCTTCACTCCATAGTCCTTTACCTTCAAGGAATTTACGGAAACGTACTAATGGATCTTTCTTTTCCCAACCTGTATCCATTTCTGATGTACGGTAACGAGTTGGATCATCACCAGCCATTGTATGTGGACCATAACGATAGCAAAGTGTTTCGATCAATGAAGGACCTTCCCCATTTACGGCACGGTTACGCGCTTCTAATGTAGCAGAGTAGACTGCTAATGGATCCATTCCGTCCACTAAGATACCAGGGATACCAGCAGCAACCGCTTTTTGAGCAATCGTACGTCCTGCCGTTTGCTTATCGCGAGGAGTGGAGATTGCGAATTGGTTGTTTTGCACAACGAAAATCGCAGGAGCTGCATAAGAACCTGCAAAGTTGATTCCTTCATAGAAATCACCTTGTGAAGATCCACCGTCTCCTGTATACGTAATGGCTACAGCTTTCTTACCACGTTTTTTAAGGCCAAGTGCCACCCCGGCAGTTTGAATGTATTGAGCACCGATGATGATTTGTGGTGATAGTACATTTACACCTTCTGGAGCCTGGTTACCTTGGAAATGTCCACGTGAGAATAAGAATGCTTTAGCAAGTGGAAGACCATGCCAGATGATTTGTGGAACATCACGGTATCCAGGAAGGATCCAGTCTTCCTTCTCCAGTGCGAAGTGAGAAGCAATCTGAGATGCCTCCTGTCCAGCTGTTGGTGCATAGAAACCTAATCGTCCCTGACGGTTCAGTGAGATTGATCTTTGATCTAGAATACGAGTGTAAACCATGCGACGCATTAATTCCTGCAGATCCTCATCAGAGATCTCCGGCATAGCATCTTCGTTCACTACTTCGCCTTCTTCGTTCAAAATTTGGAACATTTCAAACTTGTCTTCAATTTGCTCGAGCGTCTTAACTGCATCGAATTGTGCCTTCTTTGATTTAGAAGCCATCGAAGTCACCTATCCTTTCTTTATACATTTATTTTGGTTTTTTTACATACATAGTTTAGATTACCCAAATTCAGTATGACCTACCACAATACCTGTGGAAAAACACACACTATAAGTAGTTTTCCACAAATACCAAGAAAGAAAACCCGAAATTACATTCGAGTTTATCTGTATTAGTCAAAAATCATTATCGACTAATACAATTCATGAATACCTATCCTAGTTTACAATATTAAAAATCAGTTAGTCAACGACAAAGTATTATAAATTCTTGTTTCTATCCAATCTTTTTGAAACGTTCTGCCATAAATTTTCAAAACTGTATTAATACCTGGAAACACCCTGTTATATATAAACATATCCTTGTGACTCATCTGTTATAGAGTAAGGAGCCAACGGGACAGCTATAAACATAAAAAAGATGAAGGAGGGCTTTACGCCTCCCTTCATCTTATATGTACCCGTTTATTCGGACTCTTTCACATCAAGATCTGCCTTTGAGTAAAATTCTTGTTTAAGTTTATTGAATTCCTCTGTTTTTGTATTATAGTCCCCATTGAACTTCACTATCTTTTCGTATTGTTCATTAATGGAGGAAATTTGCTTCTCAAGCTCATCCATCGTAAGGTCTTTCTTTTTGAACATATTATAAAGTTCTTTATCAAGAGAAAGGGCCTTTAAGTAAGAGGTTGTTAGCTTTTCATGTAGCTGGTAACGTTCTTCCATCGTTTTTTTCAGCTTTTTCGCATCTTTTTTTAGGTCATCACTTTCTAACTCATCAATATATTCGTCTGCTTTAGCAAACTCTTCCTTTGCTTCCTTCATGGACTCACGTTCTTTTTCGATATTCTCTTTTCTCTTATCAATGTTGTCCAGAGCTTCATCGGAAAGCTTTACAATCTGGTCAAACTCTTTCATTCCAAGATCCATGATTTTCGTATAGATTTCTTGTTCTTTTTCTTCCAACTCTTGAAGAGGCTTCTGAACTTTCACATATTGACTTTCTTTAGCCACGGTTTCTTCAAGAACCTTATACACATTTTCCTCAGGTGTAGAACCACCGACACACCCCATTAATACAAAAATAGCGGCTCCTAAAATGAAAGCAAAACGAAATTTCGACACAACTAGATCCCCCTTAACTATTTACCACCTTCTACTATATCTATGTCTACATCTTTTGACAATAGGGATTTACAACTGTGGAAAAAAATGTCGATTGGACTATTCTCCCTATTAAAATCAATATGTCTATTTGCCACCGGGTATTCCTGTTAATATTGAATCTCATTCATTAACTTTTTCAAAGGAAAATGATAAACTATTACCATACATAATAGATTATCTTAATACGTAAAGTAGAGAAGGGATCAATTTGGATGGCCCTGTCTTTTTTGTGTCCTGACGGGGCCAGCTATTTCTATCTCTATGTATCCTAGGAGGAAAAACAATGATTACGATGAATGACATTATCCGCGAGGGCCACCCCACATTAACCATGGTAGCCCGGGAAGTGCCCATCCCCCCATCAGAAGAAGATCAGGAAACGCTGAGAAGCTTATTGGAATATGTCATAAACAGCCAAGATCCTGAAACGGCTGCCAAATATGGATTGAGACCCGGCATCGGTCTTGCAGCACCTCAAATCAATGTTTCAAAACGGATGCTTGCCGTCAACGTTACAGACAATCAGGGGAAATTATACAGCTACGCATTATTCAATCCGAAAATCATCAGCCATTCCATTGAGAAAGCCTACTTAACTTCCGGGGAAGGTTGTTTATCCGTGGATCGGAATGTACCGGGCTTCGTCCCCCGATATGCCAGAGTGACGGTAAGAGGCTGGGATGTGGACGGCAATGAAGTAAAACTTCGCCTCAAAGGTCTGCCTGCCATTGTATTCCAGCATGAAATCGATCACCTGAATGGCATCATGTTTTATGATCATATCAATCCTTCTAATCCGTTTGAGCCGATCCCTGATGCCATTGCCATTGAACGATAAACGAAAAAAAGGACTCCGGCAGAATATCTGTGGGAGTCTTTTTTAGCATGTCTTAGATCAATTCAAGTTCCTTTAATCCGTGATAGATTCCATCATCATCCACGTGCTTTGTAATCAAATTTGCGTGTTTTTGGACTTCCTCTACGGCATTGCCCATTGCAACACCTGTGCCGACGGATTGGATCATTTCAATATCATTCAGTCCGTCCCCGAAAGCATAGACATCTTCCATGTTAAACCCAAGTTTGGCGATCATCTTCTTGATTCCTTCTGCTTTTGAACCGCCTTTCGGAAGAATATCCATCGAGAATTGGTGCCAGCGGATAAACGTGAAGTCGGTGTATTTCTCCCGGTAAAAATCCTCTTCTTCCTTCGTGCAGAATAGCAGGGATTGATAGATGTCCCTTCCCTTATAAAAATCCGGGGCGTATCCCGGATGAGGAAACTTCAAGCTATTCATACTTTTCTCGATAAAGTCATGATGTTTATGGTTCGCTTTCATCGTTTCATGATTCAAATGAACGACAGGGTGTTCCTTAGTATACGTATCCTCTAATAATTCCTCCAACGTTTCAACTTGCAGAGGGTTTGTGTATATCACTTCATTTTCAAAAACCACATACTGCCCATTAAAAGATACGAAGGACTCGATTCCCAATTCCTCTCTTAAATTTTCGTACATAAATGGTGCCCTTCCAGTTGCAATCGCAACATACGTTCCGTTTGCCTGCAGCGTCCTGATGGCTTCTTTTGTGGCCTGTGGCAGTTTTTTATCGTGATCAAGCAACGTGCCGTCTATATCAAAGAAAACTATTTTAGACATGTTCGTTCTCCTTTTCTAAATATCTAAATATTCAATTGTGATTCTATTTTACCCGTTGTATAAGGTAATCCTTTACAAGGAAAATGTCAATGAAGACAGTCGAACAGAACCATTTACCAAACTTAACCATGTAAGAGATTCCATAAATTCCGTACAATATAAGTAACACAACAGAGACGTCCGTATTATTGTTCCTTTACTTCATAGGAAAATCTCGGTAAACTATTAATAAGGAGTGATCCACCATGTTAAAGAAGCTCAGGAAAAAGCTTTTAAAACAGTGGAAAGAATTGCTTAGAAAAAAAACGATTGCATAATCCCCCTGTTTCTCTGGAAACGATTTTCGGGAAAACACTATTAGAATGCATGACAATCGGACATACTGACATACAATTGCACAATGAATAAGGGACTGACGCCATTAGTGAGCTTTTCCTCCATTGGCATTGGTCCCTCTTCTATCTTTGTCATGATTTAGTACAGGATTATTCAAAAGCTTTATTTACACGGGAGAATCCTATATAATTTAATACATACATAACTGAATGATTCGTTCCTATAGAAATGATAGGCTATTATATAAGTTAATGTAAATATAGTTGATAACTTTTTTATCATAGATGAAAGTTAGATTTTTTGAAAACGGATAAGGAGAGAGAAAAATGATTTTTAAAGTATTTTATCAAGAAAGTAAAGCAGAAGTGCCTGTTCGCGAATGCACTCAATCTCTTTACATGGAAGCAGATTCAGAACGTGAAGTACGCCTGAATTTAAAAGACAAACCGTATAACATCGAATTCGTACAAAAGCTTGAGGGCGCTTTTTTAGAGTATGAAAAAAACCACCATTCTTTTGAGATGGAGCAATAATTAATGAAATTTGTAAAGAATGACCAAGCCGCTGTATTTGCCCTTGGCGGTTTAGGTGAAATCGGTAAAAACACATACGGCGTACAATTCCAAGACGAAATTATCCTGATCGATGCAGGAATCAAATTCCCTGAGGACGAACTGCTCGGTATCGATTACGTGATCCCTGATTATACGTATCTCGTGAAGAATGCAGATAAAATCAAGGGACTCTTCGTCACTCACGGACACGAAGACCATATTGGAGGAATCCCATATTTACTTCGCGAGTTAAACATCCCAATATACGGTGGGAAGCTTGCACTGGCACTAATCAAGAACAAACTTGAAGAACACGGATTATTACGTAATGCGAAATTAAATGTCATCCAGGAAGATGATGTTGTGAAATTCCGCAAAACCTCTGTAACCTTCTTCAGAACAACGCATAGTATTCCTGATTCATACGGAATCGTTGTCAAAACACCACCTGGAAATGTTGTGCACACAGGTGACTTCAAATTCGATTTCACGCCAGTTGGTGAACCCGCGAACTTAACCAAAATGGCTGAAATTGGAAAAGAAGGTGTTCTATGTCTACTGTCTGACAGTACAAATGCTGAAGTTCCAAATTTCACGATGTCAGAACGTAAAGTCGGAGAAAGCATCAATGATATTTTCCGTAAAGTGGACGGAAGAGTCATCTTTGCCACATTCGCTTCGAATATTCACCGTCTTCAACAAGTGGTTGAAGCAGCAGTGTTCCATAACAGAAAGGTTGCCGTATTCGGAAGAAGTATGGAAGCAGCCATCACGATTGGACAAGAATTAGGATATATCAACGCTCCTAAGGATACATTCATTGAACATAATCAGATCAATCGCCTTCCAGCGAACGAAGTGGCTATTCTGTGTACAGGTTCCCAAGGTGAACCGATGGCTGCATTATCAAGGATTGCAAACGGTACCCACCGTCAAATCCAGATTCAGCCTGGTGATACTGTTGTATTCTCTTCTTCACCAATACCGGGGAATACAATCAGTGTAAACCGTACGATCAACCTTTTATATCGTGCCGGTGCAGAAGTCGTTCATGGACCATTAAGTGATATCCATACATCTGGTCATGGTGGACAACAAGAAATGAAGCTGATGCTTCGTTTGATGAATCCAACCTTCTTTATGCCAATTCACGGAGAATTCCGTATGCAGAAGATGCACGCTCAGCTTGGTGTCGATTGTGGCGTCCAACCGGAAAACTGCTTCATCATGGATAACGGCGAAGTCCTTGCATTAAGCAATGACTCCGCACAGGTAGCCGGGAAGATCCCTTCTGGAAACGTCTATATCGATGGAAGCGGGATCGGTGACATCGGTAATATCGTCCTTCGTGACCGCCGTATCCTTTCAGAAGAAGGCCTTGTGATCGTCGTTGTCAGCATCGACATGAAGGATTTCAAGATTGCTTCCGGTCCGGACCTTATTTCAAGAGGCTTCGTCTACATGCGTGAATCAGGCGACCTTATCAATGAAGCGCAAACGCTCATTTCTAAACACTTGAACAAAGTGCTTGAAAGAAGAACGTCCCAATGGTCAGAAATCAAGAATGAAATCACAGATACACTTGCTCCATTCTTATATGAAAAAACGAAACGTCGCCCGATGATCCTACCAATCATCATGGAAGTATAATAACGAAAGAAGAGGCTGGCCCAAGTGGGTCAGCCTCTTCTTTTGTTTCATAATACCTTTTTTTCAAACCGGTTAATATCCGTATCGGCACCAATGACAATAAGGATATCCCCAACCCGGATCTGTTCATCGGCCTGTGGGGATACGATGATATCTTTTTCCCGCTTGATCGCCACGATGTTGATTCCGAATTGAGCACGGATATCTAAATCGATAAGGGAGTTTCCACTCAGACGTTCACTCGCGACAATCTCCACGATCGAGTGTTCATCTGACAATTCCAGATAATCCAGTACATTATTTGAAATGATATTATGAGCGATCCTTCTTCCCATATCCCTCTCAGGATGAACGACCTGGTTCGCCCCAATTTTACGGAGGACCTTTTCATGATAATCATTTTGGGCTTTCACGGTAATCTTCTTGACGCCGATTTCCTTTAACATCAATGTCGTTAGTACACTGGACTGGATATCATCTCCGATCGCGACAATGACATGATCGAAATTACGTATCCCCAGGCTCTTCAGTACGGATTCATCGGTTGAATCCGCAACGACGGCATGTGAAGCGATGGAAGAGAATTCATTCACTTTGTCCTCGTCATGATCGATGGCCATGACCTCCATGCCTTGATCGGTCAATGACCGTACGATACTGCCGCCAAATCGGCCCAAGCCAATAACTACAAACTCTTTTTTCACACGTATCCCCCCGCAGTCTCTATAATCTATATTTTAGCATAAAAAAAAGGAGAAAATGACATTTCTCCCTTTCCTTTTTCGTATTTCATTAAAGTTCCAACTCATCACTTGTTCCCCTTGACGTAATCCGCATCAAATAAGAAAAGTCTCATCAGGAGATAAAGAGAAGGAATCAGCAATAACAGACCTGCGATAAAGACTACGACCAGTGCCATCCCCATCGTTGGATTCGTGACACTCGTTTCAATCGTGATAAACGGTTTCAAGATATATGGTAAATGTGACGCCCCGTAGCCAAAGAACGCAAAGAAGAATTGCAGCATGACCAGGATGAATGCCATACCAAAATTTCTTCTCCTATAGATAAAAATTGAAGCGCCAAGAAAGCAGACAAGGGATAATCCGAACATCCACCACATCTCAATGGCGCTATTGAAATGCTCGGGATTATGTTCTCTTAAAGATACGAAAACCAGTAAACTCGCTAAAATCGTCGGCGGGCTCCAGAATATTGAAAACGTTCTCAGTTCTTCTCTTGAATCCATATCCCCGGCACGATTGGCATAATAGGTCAGGAATGTGGCACTGATGAATAAGACCGATACGATGGACAGGACGACCACGCTCCATGAATAAGGACTCGTAAACAATTCCCGGGCAAGGAATACAACCTTATCACCCTGCTCTTCCAAAAAACCGCCTTCTGAAATGGTCAATGCCGTAGACAGTGAAGCCGGGATCAGTAACCCGGTTGCCCCGTACAAAAACAGGTAAACAATATTGTCCTTGGAACCATAGTTTCCGAAAGCATAAAAGCTTCCCCTGATGGCAAGCAATATGATCGCAATACTCCCCGGAAGCAATAATGCCGTCCCGTAGTAATAGGCTGCATCTGGAAAAAAACCGACCAAACCGACAAAAAAGAAGACAAAGAAGACATTCGTTACTTCCCATACAGGAGAAAGATATCGACTGATCAACACATTCAACGTATGCTCTTTCCCTTTCATCCTGCCGTAAAAGGCGAAGAAGCCGGCTCCAAAATCAATCGAAGCCACTATCAAATAACCATATAGGAAAATCCACAGGACGGTAATCCCCACGATTTCCAAACTCATATTCATTCCTCCCCCTTATCAAAATCAGTCGGCCCCTTCTTTTTAAGGGGCCTCACACGCTAACTCGCTTTTTTAGGAAAGCGTTGTTCCAATTCAGCCTCTGCCGGCTTATTCTTAAACATTTTAATCAATACAACGACACACAGGATGCCGAGGAGTATATAGAGAGCCACAAAGAGCGCAAACGTCAAGCCGACCCCGTCTGCCTTTGTTGCCGCTTCCGCCACCTTCATATATCCACGCAAAATCCATGGCTGTCTTCCGACCTCAGCGTAAATCCAGCCAAATTCGATGGCAAGCATGGCAAGCGGTCCACTGGCTACGATCCCCCAAAGCAATCCTTTATTCCATTCATTCCTTTTTTTCCATTTCCAGAATAAGATAAATGCCCCGGCAATGAAGATACTGTAAAACCCGATGGATACCATCAAATCAAACAAATAATGTACCCATAAAGGCGGCCGTTCGTCTTCCGGGAATTCATTCAACCCGATGACCTCTGTATCAAACGAACTTCCCGCCAGGAAGCTCAGGAAACCTGGTAAACGTATCTCATTATGAACTTCATTGTTTTCATCAAGCGTCCCGAAAACGATTAAATCGGCATTCTCTTCCGACTCAAAATGCCACTCTCCCGCCGCAAGTTTCTCAGGCTGATATTCAGCCAGGAACTTGGCCGACAAATCCCCTGCGAGAGCAGAGGCGAAAGCGAAAATCAGCGCAGATAACATTGTTAAACGAAGGGCTTTCTTATGATAGTCCCCTCCCTTTTTACGAAGGATCGCAAATGCTGTGATAGCTGCCAGTATGAGAGCAGATGTTAAGTATGCCGTCGTCAGCACGTGAAACACTTTGGTTGGTGTCGCGGGATTCAGCATCGCTGCAATCGGATCGATATTGATCGCTTTTCCATTTTCCAACTCAAATCCCTGTGGCGTATTCATAAACGCGTTCACCGTCGTAATGAATAGTGCTGAAGCCGAAGAACCGATCATCACCGGTATCGTCAGAAGCCAGTGAATCCATTTATTCTTGAATCGATCCCACGTATAAAGATAAATCCCCAAAAAGATGGCCTCAAAGAAAAACGCAAAAGTCTCCATGAATAATGGCAGGGCAATCACCTGTCCGGCGACCTGCATAAATGATGGCCATAACAGGGACAACTGAAGACCAATAGCAGTACCGGTCACCACTCCGACAGCCACCGTAATCGTAAATCCCCTTGCCCATCTACGTGCCAGCAAAAGGTAATGTGGATCATTTCGTTTGATCCCCATGAACTCCGCTATGGATATCATAACCGGAACCCCTACCCCAATCGTTGCAAAAATAATATGGAATGCAAGGGTTGTCGACGTGAGCATCCTGCTTAAAATCACACTATCCAAAACCATTCTTTACTCCCCCTACCGAATTACTTTTTATCGTAAACAGCTCTTTCCTACTGTTTATCACTTATTGTTCATTATAAAACCTGGTGATGAGTTTGTGAAGTATTGAACAATGAATATTTTGTGACGTTTTTCACAAAGTTCCTCTTGTTTAGTTTCTCCACCCCACCATTTCCTTCCATAAAAAAAACCCACACACCAGTGCGGGGTCCTCTATACTGCATATCACATCGCATCCAACATCCTGAACTGTGACTTCACCAGTTCAAAATAGTCTCCTTCCTGGTCCATCAATTCGGCGTGATTTCCCGACTCTTTGATTCTGCCATTTTCAAGGACAAAAATATTGTCGGACTCACGGATTGTGGAAAGGCGGTGGGCGATGATGATCGCGGTACGGCCGTTCAGTAATTTCTTCAATGCATTTTGAATCTTGACTTCTGTTTCTGTATCGATGGATGCTGTCGCTTCATCCAGGATGATGATACGAGGATTTGCCAAAAGGGCTCGTGCGAAGGACAATAGTTGTCTTTCACCTACAGATAACACATTCCCCCGTTCCTCGACTTCCGTTTCGTAACCGTTGGATAACTTCTCGATAAATTCGTTTGCCCCGATGGCTTCGGCTGCCATCAAGACCTCTTCATCGGATGCACCCGGGCGTCCGAATCTGATATTATCCATGATTGTTCCTGAGAAGATGAATGTATCCTGCAGGACGATGCTGATTTGACTGCGTAAGCTTGAAACAGATGCATCCCGCAAATCAACTCCATCAATTTTCACCACCCCATTTGTCGGGTCGTAAAATCGGCTGATGAGATTCGCGATCGTCGTCTTCCCCGATCCTGTATGTCCGACGAGTGCAACGGTTTGACCGGCTTTCATTTCCAGGTTGATGTCCCTGAGTGCTTTACGTTTGTCATCATAAGAGAATTCCACATGTTCGAACTGGATTCTTCCCTTGATATCGGTCAGATTCAAGGCATTTTTCTTTTCGTTTACAATCGGTTGTTCATCGAGGAATTCAAAGATTCGCTCAGATGAAGCCATCCCGATCAACAGCTGATTATAAACCTGACCGAGTCTTGAAATCGGCTCCCAGAACATGCCAAGATAGAATGCGAAGGAGACGAATTCACCAAGCTCCAGTGATCCATTTTGAATGAGGTGGGCCCCAAACCAAATCAGGACGGCGGTTCCGATGGCATTCGTTAATTCCACCAGTGGACGGAACATGGCATTTTTCTTTGTTGCCGTTCTCCAGCTATCGAAGGTCTCTGTGTTGACTCCATCGAAGAAGGCCATATTTTCTTTTTCCTGGGTGAAAGATTGTGTCACCCTGATTCCCTGGATGCTTTCATTTAAATGAGAGTTAAGTTTTGATTGCTTAAGCCTTACCACCTGCCAGGATTTGCGTATTTTTTTGCGCAAGCTTGTAGAGATGAAGAACATGATAGGCAAAATGACCATAACGGCAAGTGTGAGTTCCGGACTTAACGTAAAGAGTATCACGATGATTCCGATGAGCAGAATGAGATCCATCAACAGATTAATGACACCGTTCGTGAAAAGCTCCTGCAGGGAGTTGATGTCATTCATGATTCGGACAAGGATCGAGCCTGCTGAACGCTGATCAAAGAAACGATGGGAAAGCCACTGAACATGACTGAATAAGTGTTTTCTCAGGTCATAGATGACTCCCTGCCCCAATTGATTCATCCATTTGATCCTGAGGACGTTGGCTATATAATTCAAAACATACAGTCCAGCTATGATTCCCACAAGGGTAAAGAGAAGATTCTCATCCTTTTGCCTGATCGCTTTATCGAGTGTGTATACACCGATGAGGATCGGGATGATCAGGCGGACAGCCGTTGTGATCAGAACAGTGATGATCGACAAAGGCAACAGTTTTTTAGAATATGGTTTTAAATATGTCAGTAACCGGTAGAGCTGTTCCCAGTTGAATGGCTTATCAATCACTTGATCGGTCGAGTAGTGGAACCTGCTCAGAATGTTTTTATTCACTTTCTTTTTTTCGCTCAATCTCTTTCACCTACCCTTCCTGAGTTTGTAATATTTTTTTCTGGTCTTGGTATTGAATATCATAGATTCGCTGATATGGTCCGTTATTTTTCAGTAAGAAATCGTGAACGCCTCGTTCAACGACTTTACCGTTTTCAAGGACGAGTATTTCGTCGGCATGCTTAAGCGATGAAATCCGGTGCGCGATGATGAAGGTCGTACGATCGGACATGACTTCTTTCAGCGCTTTTTGGATTCTGAATTCCGTTTCCATGTCCACGGCGCTAGTAGCATCATCGAGAATGAGGATCGAGGGGTCCGTGCAGATCGCACGTGCTATGGCAATCCGTTGTTTCTGACCGCCTGAAAGACCCAGTCCCCTTTCTCCCAGTCTGGTGTCATATCCATCAGGCAATTCGGAAATGAAATCATGTGCCTCTGCACGTCTTGCTGCTTCGATGATTTCTTCCATGGATGCTTCCGGTCGACCATATGAGATATTGGCTTTGATGGTTGAGGAGAATAAGAATGACTCTTGGAGTACGAATCCAATATTTTGACGGAGTGATTTTAGTGAGTAATCTTTTACATCCCTTCCATCAATGAGGATTTCGCCTTCATCCGGTTCATAGAAACGTGTGATCAACTGGGTGATACTCGTTTTCCCTGATCCTGTGCCCCCGATCAGACCAATGACCTTGCCGGGTTCTGCCTTGAAGGAAATATCCTCTAATGCTGCTTCGTCATGCACCGTGTAATTCAATGATACGTCCTTAAATTCCACTTCGCCTTTCAATCGTTCAACGTGGATGACCCCACTATGATCCTTTATCTTCTCATCCACTTCCAAAATCTCCAGTAATCTCTCACCGGATGCCTTGGATTGGGAAAAAAGGTTGATGGTAAATCCAAGGTTCATGATCGGCCAGATAATATACCAGACCAGGCTGTAAAAGGCGACAAGCTCGCCTGGTTGTAGATTTCCATTCATCACGAGATATCCACCGTATGCAAGGAGTGTGACGACACTCACATTCCCTAAGAACTCCATGAGTGGAAAGTACTTTGCCCAAATGTCCGATGTGAAAAGGTACTTATCTTTATAATCACCATTGGACCGGTTGAATTTATTGATTTGGAAATCTTCACGGGAAAGTGATTTCACCGTATTGATCCCGGAGATATTTTCTTGGACATTCGTGTTCAGCTTTCCGAAGGACTTGCGGATCCCGCGGAAGGCAGGATGGACCGCCTTATCGAATTTGTATACAGCAATGCCGAGAAAAGGCAGGGAAACCAGGGTCACGAACGTCAATGATGGTGAATAGTAGAACATCACCCCAAAGCTGACCGTCACCAGCAGGAAGAAGCGGAGCAATTCCGAGAAACCAAATGATAAGAAAAAGCGGAAAGCTTCTACATCAGCCGTCAAGCGTGACATTAAATCCCCTGTCTTGGCGTTATCATAATAACTGAATGGAAGGAATTGAAGCTTTTCATACAATTCGTTCCTTAATCGGTAGACCGATGTTATCCCGAATAGGTCACCGTTGTACTGTTGGATGTATGTGGCGATCCCTTTCAGAACCATGATACCGATAAATCCGAATGCAAGGTACGGAATCCACTTATATTCCCCTTGGAGAATAACATCGTCAATTGTAATTTGTAAGATCATTGGATATACCACTGTAATGCCTGTAACAAAAATCAAGAAAATCATTGAAATGATAAAATGCCTTTTATAAGGCCAGTAAAAGGCTTTTAATTTTTTAAATGTATCCATATTTCCTCTCCCCTCCGTGTTCCATAAAAAAACAACGTACTACTAAATATATCGGCTTTCGAAATAATTATCTACCCTTTTTTTAGAATTTTTTCCTTTTTGTGAATTCTCCTTTAATTCTTAATCCATATCCATTGTAAAAATGAAACCACAAAAAAGGATCGGTCTTTTGACCGATCCCTCCTCCATATTACGTTTGATCCCTATTCGCTTTTTTCCATTTCATCCAGAACACGGTTCACACGCTTTTCAAGCATCTTCATACCGCTCCCTCCTGCCTGGAAGTGACGGAGATTCCCGTCTTTATCAAATACATAATAAGCAGGGACGTATTGATTTTCAAATGCATCTGTCAGCTTATGCTCACTGTCCACAAAGATCGGTTGAGTGATATCATGCTCCGCAGCCACCTTTTTGATTTCATCCAGATTTAAATCTTCCTCTGAGCGAGGCATATGAACAGCCATTACGTTCAGTTTATCACTGTACCGGTCACGGAATTCATTGACTTGGGGCATGGCTTCTTTACAGAGATGACAAGAAATCGACCAGAAGTGGATAAGAGTCGGTTTATCTCCGGTGAGATCCTTCTTTGTCACTTCTCCATTCAACCATTCAGTAGCGCCGGAAAGCTCCGGCATAGGTTCACGCAGTTTCATTACGGATTGCCTCCTTAAATTTCTGTTTAGACCTTGGTCATTTATGTGTAAAAAAAAGACCTAACAAACGGTTAGGCCTTTATTCATTTGAAAATTATAAAGTTTTTTGACCTGGCTTCCAGTTCGCCGGGCAAAGTCCGCCGGTTTGAAGCGCTTGAAGTACACGCAAGGTTTCTTCAACGTCACGGCCGATATTGTTATGGAATACAGCCTGGTACTGAAGCTCCCCTTCAGGGTTGATGATGTAAAGGCCACGAAGAGCCACACCTTCTTCTTCAATCAGAACACCGTATTCACGGGATACGGAATGGTTTGTATCTGCCGCAAGTGGATAGTTCAGTTCGCCGATTCCATTTGCATTGCGATCAGTGTTGATCCATGCTAAATGGGTATGGATAGTGTCTGTAGAGACACCAATGATTTCTGCATCTAAGTCTTCAAACTCATCGTAACGGTCTGACATTGCTGTGATTTCCGTCGGACATACAAATGTGAAGTCCATTGGATAGAAGAACAATACTGTCCACTTATCGTTTTTCATGTTTTCCTCTAAAGAAACTTTACCGAATTCTTTGTTTGGCATTACAGCGTCCATTTCAAAACGTGGAGCCTGTTTACCAACCATGCGTTCTGCCATGAATAAATCCCTCCAATGAGTATTTGATGAAATAATGTCTGTGAAAGGATGGTTTATAAGCCTGTCCATTTCAACTCACAGATATCATTATATAGGATTGGATTTTTTTAGTCAATTATAATTAATGTAATATTATAATAATTATAATTTATTTCCGTCATCCCTTAGTTGTTTTGCCCAATTCAGAAGTCATTTACTCTATCATGGCATGAATGATCTGAGAAAGGGTACGTTTATGATTTATCCACCAGGGAATAAACCAGTATGCTTTTTTACGGGGGATCACCTTTGACATAACCTATAGAGTATTGTGTATACTAGTATGGTCATTATTTAATAGGAAAGGATGTTTTGGTTTGGATTACATATTTGGTTTAACTGCGTTAAGTGATCGACTATCCAATTTTAATTGGGGCGGTCTATTAGTGACAATTGGAATAGGTGCACTGCAAATTTTGGCGATTTGGATCGCTTTTATTATTGTAAAAGGTGCGGCGAACAAAGTGATCGAAAGGATTTTTGACAAATATCGAAAGAGAAATGATGTATCAGATGGTCGCGCACAGACACTGCAGGCTCTTTCAAAAAACATTATCGGCTATATCCTGATTTTCGTTTTCTTTGTGACGATCATGCAAATATTCGGTATCCAGGTAACGGCTATCCTTGCTGGAGCCGGGATTATCGGCTTGGCCGTCGGGTTCGGTGCGCAAGGATTGGTAAGTGACGTCGTTACAGGGTTCTTCATTCTACTTGAGAAGCAAGTTGACGTAGGTGATTATGTAACGACTGGAAGCTTCTCAGGAATTGTGGAGGAGGTTGGATTACGGACGACACATATTCGCGGATTCGATGGGACTCTTAACTACGTACCGAACAGGGAAATCACGAGTGTCAGCAATCACTCACGTGGAAACATGAGGGCACTTGTCGATATCGGTATTTCATATGATGATGACATCGATAAGGCAATGGTCGTACTTCAACAGGTATGTGATACTATTGCACAAGATGATGATAACATTGTCGATGGTCCGAATGTGCTCGGTGTGCAGACTCTTGGTGCCTCTGATGTGGTTCTCAGGGTGTTATGCAAAACAAAGAATATGGAGCAATGGGGAGTGGAACGAAAGCTTCGTAAAGCATTAAAAGAAGCCCTCGATCAAAATGGAATCGAAATCCCTTATCCTCACCAGGTTTATATCGAGAAAAAAGAAGACTGATGAAATGGGAAAGAGAAGGCGCTGCCTTCTCTTTTTTTAATTCCTTTTCCTTGTTATTTTCTTAATTGTTTCAGTAATTGAAGAAATTTCGCGTCCATCTTCTCACCCTTTATTTGTGCTCTTCACCTTCATGCTCGGTCTCAGCTTCATAATGCTTAAGGACAGGGAAATCACTGCAAGTATAGAATAGATCATCAGGAATGAGATCCACAACGGAAATGTGATCCCGCTGCGTGAATAAATTTCATCGATCGCCATCGGTTCAAAATGCCCCATGATGACAATCGCAGGATTGAACATGGCGATGAGATAAGGAACCGGAGTGGTCTGATTCTGATATGGGCCGCTACCGATTGCCATGGAAAGCATAAAGAGAAACAACGTCCCCCCTACCAGAAACAGAACCGTCGCATAGGTCGTGACCATGGACACAATCGTTTTCCTTATGACCGTTGAATAAAACACGCCGATCGAACCAAATGTAAAGACGAGAAATAAACTGTATCCAAACACAGTGAGTAAATCGGAAGGGGATACGCCTCCGAATAAGAAAACAAAGCTGTATAAGGGCAGGCTTGATATCACAAGTAATAACAAATAAGAAACGGATGAAACGAGCTTGCTCAGGATGATACTCATGGAGCTTTGTTCTGTCGTCAACAACATGCTTAACGTCTGTTTCTCTCTTTCACCGCTGATGACGCCTCCCGTTAAGCCAGGGGTGATGAATAATACGAGGGCAAGCTGCAAGAATGAGAGAATCATAAACATGACCCTGCTCTCTTCCGGACGAAAATAGCCCGTATTGGAAAATCTGGTTTGCATATAAATGAAGCCGATCACCACGATCCCTACGGCAATCAAGTAGCATAACATTCCGATGAAGGCTTTAAATGATCGGAAGCGAAGCTTGAATTCTTTATTCAACATGGGATTGATGAGTAATTGTTTCATGAAAGGGTCACTCCTTTCGTGATTTCCATAAAGACATCCTCTAGGTTTGTCTCTGTTTCTTTGAAACTCAATATGGGAATGTCATTCAGAATGGCTTTTTTGAGTAATTCTGTTTGCCCGGTCTCATCCCCTTTATAGAGGAATTGAAGCGTTCTGTCCCCTTCATTCACTTCGATCTTCGAGACAAAGGGATCATCTTCAAAAAATGCAACGGCACTTTCTACTAATCCCCTCACCTTTACCACGATCAGCTTATCTGCCTGAAGTTGAAATTGGATATCCGATACAGAACCATGGGCCACAAGCCTTCCATTATCGATGACCCCGATCTCATCACATATTTCTGCGAGCTCAGGTAGAATATGGGACGAGATCAAGATCGTTTTACCCATTTTCTTCAATTCCTTCAGTATTTCCCTCATTTCGATCCGTGCCCTCGGATCCAGTCCCGAAGCCGGTTCATCCAGTATGAGTACCTCCGGATCATGTATGAGGCACCTGGCTAAACATAATCGCTGCTTCATTCCCCTCGACAACAGGTCCACATAGGAATCTTTCTTATGAGTAAGGTTCACCAATTCCAAAAGCTGAGGAATGAGCTTTTTTCTCTGGTCAGCCGGGATTTTATAGCTTGCACCATAGAAATCAAGATACTCTTCCGCTTTCAATTGATCATACACTCCGAAGAAATCGGGCATATAGCCGATTTGTCTGCGGACCAATTTAGGCTCTTCGCTAATATTGAATCCATTCACCGTGGCCGTTCCACTCGTAGGAGCCAATAGAGTCGCCAGTATGGAAAACGTCGTGGACTTCCCTGCCCCGTTCTGACCGACAAACCCAAATACGGTCCCTTTTCCAATGGATAAATTCAGATCGTCCAGAGCCAGAAATGACCCATAACGTTTGGATAAGTTGTGAATTTTGATCATGGCTGTACCTCCCCTTTCAAAACAATGGCAGGAAGACGAACGAACGGATCCCCTTGAGAGCGTTTTTCAAACTCAAAAACGATTTCTCCATTGTCATTCATATAATTGTTCACATTCTCTTTAAACTCTATAGCGCCTGCCGATGTCTCTTCAAGAGGGATCTTTTCGTCCGTACTTGGTTCCATGAGTGAGAACTTAAGGACCCCTCCCGTATGAAGCGTCATATTTAAAGAATGAAGAGTGACCTTAGACAATTCGATTTGTTTAGGGATTTGAATGGTCATTTCATACGTTCCATCCTCAAGACCCATTTCATCTGCACCATTATGGGAATAATGCTCGATGATTTGGCCGTTTACAGGCTTGACATCAAGATCAAGCTCCTCACTCCGAAGGGTAAAGGCTCCCTTATAAGTACCAAGAGTAGGAAAATGCTGATAAAGCAACGAGAAATTATCAGATTTCGATTCTTTATTCTTGATGCTCATATCAAAAATCTTGGCTTCCGTATATCCAAAAATGACGGGTGAATTATTTTCATTATCGGAAGAAATCATTTGGGATGCGAAGTTTTCCAAGCGTTCCTTCTTTTGCTGCTTTATGCTTTGTTGATTCGGAAACGGTGCCGACATATTGGGATTCCCGATCGGCGATGATAGATAGTCGGTCGAAAGCTTCTTATCGACACTGAGTGTTTCCCCTGCCTTTACTTCACCCACCCGGTAAATCCGCGATCCCGACCATATATAGACATCTGTGAAATCGTAAGGAAAAGCATTTTGAATCGTACCCGAAATGGTCTTATCCTTCAAATTTAATTCAGGGATGAATTTCCCAAGGTCCTCTTTGTCACTGGTGCCCAAAACGGTTCTTGTCGACCAGTACTCGACATCCCTGAACGTGATCTTTCTTTGATCTTTGTTAAGTTCTTCAACGGCGAATTTAAACTGATTGCCTCCACCTGGATTATTTCTCATCCTTGCCGGTGTAAGCTCCAAATGATTTCTGTCTGAAACAAAGTCGTAGTCACCGCCTGTGTTCGAAAGGGCTGTGAATGCTGAAATTCCATGGGCACTCCTATTATCCTCAACCTTCAAGATGTTCATTTGATTTAAATGAGGCTTTGAGATTCTATCTTTAGCACCTGTTATGAATATTCCCGATGAGACAAGGATCGATATGACAGGAATGATCCACCATGCCTGTTCACGTTTATCCATTTTCCTTAATAGGAAATAAAGAAGCGGCACGATGATGACCAAGTATACGATCAGGATGATGACCAATGTGCTTACTTTAAAATTTGTCGATGGAAAGAGTTCGTTACTATCTGCCACTTCATAATAAATTCTCTCAAGAAAACTTTGGTCTCCATTGTTCTGACCCAATAAAAAATAGGGTTCCGTTTTAGAAAGCATGTTAGCAAACCACTCATCATACTGTTCCCACCCGTTCAAAGCAGGATCCCCCAAGGAGAAAGACGTTTGCCATACTTCACCAAGACCCCTTGCACTCTTTGCGACTAAAGGGATTCCCCCTTGTTCCGATACTATTTCTGCTTCTTGCTTCACTTCACCCTTATAGATGGATAAAGAGCTGAAAGGAGCCTTTATGCCCTTCTTTACATGAAAGGAAGACGTATCGGAAAGAGTCGCTTCTTCCTGTTGTGTGAGAGGGGCCAGATCGGCTACAGAACCAAGTGAATCTCTCAGATGAGGGGCAGCCCCGATAAATAGTACGCCTCCATTTTCAACCCAGCTCTCAAGGACCCCCTGTTGTTCCTGACTGAGTTCTGTTACGTTGAATTGGTCTATGACGATATAGTCAAACATCTGCAGACCGCCTTGTTCTTCAGGAAACATTTCCTTTGTAAGTGCCAACGCCTCGACCCGGTTCCCTCCCATGGTCGAGCCCTTTATCCCTTTCAAGCGATCAGGATTTTCACTCAATAATCCAATGGTTGTATTATTGTTATAAATGAAATTGGGTGTTAAACGTTTATCTCCTTTGAATGTCACTTCTTTCCCATTTTCCCATGATCCATCAAACAAATGAATGGTCTGGAGATTTGAATTGTGTCTGATCTCATCATTGAATCCCGGAATGGAAAATGTATATGTACGGACTGAGTTGGCAGGAACATCGATGGATAGTGCCCTCGCTCCCCCTGTTTGATATGATGGCGCATAATCAAACAAAAGATCGCCCTTAAAATCGGAACCTGTATTTTCTACGGTGACTTTAAGAGGAAAGCCCCGGCCTTCCTTTACTTTTCCGTCGATTCCTTCTTCCACTGAAATTTTTATTTGTCCTTTTGCAAATGTTGTATCCTGTATGAACAGGAACATCAATAAGCCTAAGAACACAACGAATAATACCTTCCCCCACCTATTCACATGCATTCCCCTTTCTCTTTCTCTATAGAACATAGACGAAATGTAACAGGAAAAAGTTTCTTTTTTTGTTTTTTCCTTAATTACCCAACTTCCATAAGTGTAATTTTACACTATTTCCACTGATTCGCAAGAGCATTTTTGAAATTTATGCCAAGTATTTTTTTAGGTCCGATTGTAAGCAAAAAAAATCACGGAACGTATCCTGGATACGTCCCGTGATAAAGATGTATTATTTTAATGAACCGATATAATCCGTAAGAAGTTCGATAGCAAAGTCAATGGCATCTTCGTTCGGGTTTAATTTAGAATGATGAAGTCCGAATGGGGAGTCGACACCGAGCCAGAACATAAAACCGGGTATTGCCTCAAGCATATACCCAAAGTCTTCCCCAGTCATCGCTTCTTTGCAGATGACAAGATCCCGGTCAGTTTCCCGCAGGAAAGACATAAAATGGTTAGTCCATGTGGGATCGTTAAACACCTGCCGGTACATGCTGCCATAACTCACTTCAATTTCACAGTCATAACTGATTCTCATTCCTTCGATCAATGCTTCCAGCCGCTCTTTCACACTCTGCATCGACTGAGGTGACAGGGTACGGATTGTCCCTTCCAATCGTGCCGTTTCTGCAATGATATTCTGGACCGTACCACTTTCCATTTTTCCGACTGTGATGACTGCACTGTCTAATGGATCAACATTCCTGGATACGATCGACTGCATTTGAGTGACAAAGGAGGAAGCCGCGACAATCATATCCTTTGTATGATGGGGGTAGGCAGCATGTCCACCCTTACCTTTAAAGTCTATGAAGAGTTCAGACGTATTCGCAAACAGAAGCCCCTCTTTAACGGCAACCGTCCCCACTTCATATTCCGGGGCAATGTGCAGGGCAAATATGCAATCCGGCTTCCATTCCTTCATGATTTCACTTTGGAGCATTGGCTCAGCCCCGCCCGGTCCTTCCTCTGCCGGTTGGAAAATGAAGAGAAGGTCATCTTCGATTGGATGGTGAACAAAATGTGTGAGAATCCCCAACTCGATCGTCATGTGAAAATCATGTCCGCAGGCATGCATCCTCCCTTCATGTGAAGAAGGGAATTCAAGCTCCGTTTCTTCCTGGATCGGCAGGCCATCAATGTCCCCGCGGTACCCGATCATCCTCGTTGGCCTGGTGCCGTGAACCTTGACAAAAAGGCCCGTTTTCCAAGTCTTGATCTCTAATCGGTCAGCCGGGAGAGTGCTGATATAATTCAGTAAGTATGCTTGAGTTTTAAACTCTTGAAACCCAAGTTCAGGAATTTGATGAAGATCTCTCCTGATCGACTTAAAGTCTACTGTTGACATGGGTATCCTCCTTTAAGGGAAAAATAGAATGATGGAGTGTGAAAACTGGAATCTACAAGAAAAGAACAGACGATGGCCGTCCGTTCTTTCTTCTATCCTCTATGAATGAATGGATTATAGTTGACGTAATTCTTGTTTGATTTCTGTCTTTGATTTTGTTTTGTCATCGATATCTTTCAATTTCTTCGCAGGGGTACCGGCCACAACCGTGTATGGAGCCACATCATCCACGACAATCGCTCCGGCTGCCACAACAGCCCCTTTTCCAACCGTTACACCTTCTAAGACAACGGCATTGGCACCAATGACAACATCGTCTTCAATAACCACGGGCTTAGCAGATGGCGGTTCAATGACTCCTGCAAGCACCGCACCTGCCCCGATATGACAATTCTTTCCTACCGTTGCACGTCCACCCAGTACAACATTCATATCGATCATCGTTCCTGGCCCTACTACAGAACCTATATTGATCATTGCACCCATCATGATGACCGCATTGTCACCGATTTCGACCTGGTCGCGAATAACGGCACCCGGTTCGATACGGGCTTTCACGTCTTTAAGGTCCAAAAGTGGAATCGCAGAATTCCTGCGATCATTTTCCACTACATAGTCTTCGATTTTATCTTTATTCTCTTCAAGAATAGCAGAAAGCTCGCTCCACTCTCCGAAAACCACACCTGACGCCCCTTGAAGGAACGTTTGGGCAGAACCGAAGTTGATCCCATCCAGATCCCCTTTTACATAAACCTTTACTGGAGTCGATTTAGTACTATTTTGAATAAAAGAAATAATTTCGTTTGCATCCATCATGTTCATGAAAATTCCCTCCGTAATTATGTATAAATTCAGAATTCGTTTCTTGAATTACTTTATCAGATTAAAGGGTGGAAGACAACCCATATTGTTGAATACTATGAGTTTTCATGGATGAATTCGTTTACAACTTCGAGAAATGCTTCCACCTGTCGTAATTGAAAGGCTGACTCGTAACCAAGTAACCATGTATCACGGTGGATGAGTGAATCGTGCTCATCGATGAGGGGGATTTTATAAATATTTTCTTCCATGCCGTCCAACGTAATGGCTGGCAGTATAGCGTAGCCGATCCCGTTTAAAGTCATCTGCTTACATGTTTCAATTTGGTCCACCACGATTGTCCGCTTAGGGGTGGTCTGGAATTGACGATGCCACCAATCTTGAATTTCCTGATAATAATTCGAATCACTTTTAAACTGGATAAAGGGACGATCCGTTTTCATGACTTCATCGATGGACTGGATCTCTCTATCCACCAAGTACAGTGTATCCTGAAATAAATGGTGTTTCGGCCCTTTCCAATCCGGAGTGCCCCGGATGATCCCGATGTGCACTTCGTCTTCATAAATGGCTTTAAGAATTTCACTGCTCCATCCGGTCATCAAAGAAATCTTGGCATGTGGATAGGTCTCCACGAAGCGTTTAAGAACCTTCGGAAGCCAATTTTGCCCTACGATCGAGGCACAGGCGATCTTCAACGTTCCGTGCACCTCAGACTCAAGGGCCTGTATCCGCTCCCTCACACTCTCTTCCTTCTGCAACATCTCATCTGCAAGCTTCACGACAAGTTCTCCGGCCGGAGTCAGTGAAAGGCCTTTTTGGGAACGGATAAATAATTTCGTCCCCCATTCCTTTTCAATCGTCTGGAGTCTCTGGGACAATGCAGGCTGTGATACAAATAACCGTTCAGCAGCTTTCCTCATATTCATTTCCTGGGCAAGTACATGGAGCAGCTGATATTCCGAAAATGCCATCGTGTTCACCTTCATAAGTTTTTCTTATATTATATCTTAAATTATATAAAATTTCATTATTAGCTGAAGTCGAATACACTGAGGGTAGGAGGTGTGCATAATGGAAGTAATATTATTTTTCACAGGTTTGATTGTAGCACTTATCGGGACGCTTGCCGGAAGCGGAGGCCTGATCGGTATGCCAGTCATGCTCCTATTGGGGTTACCCATTCATACCGCGATTGCAACGGCTAAATTTTCGAATATTATCAGTTCATTTTCGAGTTTCATTTACCTGGTGCGGGATCGGAAAATCACATGGAAAGAATCTTTGCCCATCCTTCCCATAGCACTCGCCGGGGGGCTGTCGGGGGCCTTTCTGTCGGATAAAATACCCCCTTCCCTCCTTGAATGGATGGCTTTCTTCTTCCTTCTCTTTGCCCTGGTATTAAGCCTACTGAAGGGATTCAAGCCAAAGGAAAGGACAAAGAAACATTACAGGGTCTACGGGCTTCTGTATGTTATCAGTACGTACGACGGATTGTTCGGACCAGGGCAAGCTACGATGCTCATGTATACACATTTGTTTCATGGACTGTCTTATATAAAATCAGTGGCCCTTACCCGTTTTCAAACCTTTGTCAGTTGTTTAGGGGCATTTACAGTCTATTTTCAAAATGGTCACGTCGAATGGGGTGTAGCCGTTCCGTTTGCACTGGGGGCACTGATAGGAGCTCAGTTGGCAGTAAGGCTGGCATCTAGACTTTCTATGAAACACCTCAGGATACTTCTAAACATTTTGACATTCATTCTGATCCTGCAGCTCGGCAAGAATCTGTTCTTTTAAGAAGATCCATAGAACGGGTACAAAAAGTGAAGCTATCCGTAACGCTTTTATCCTGCCTAATGAAAGAACAAAGAGGATGACAAGTGTGCCACCCTCTACCATTTTCCCTGTATGTAACTGTCTTAAGAGGTTCAATCCCTTTTAAACAGCTGTCGTTGAAGTTGCTTTAATACAACTCTTCTTGTCATGATTCCTTCAAAGTAGCCATCGTCGGACACCACGCATAAGAATGGGTGGTCGACCAATAATTCCAAAGCCTTCTTGAAATCTGCTTGTAAAGAGATTATCGGAAAATCTGACGTCATGACCTCCTCTACCTTTTTCGCTTCAAGTTTTTCAAACTCAAAACGTTCGAGCCCGAGAATCGAATCGGTAATTAAACTTGAACTGATCAACCCCTGAAAACGGAATGTTGGATCAAGGACAGGGATGGCTGAGTAACCGCTCTTTGTGAGTAATAGTAACGCATGTTCCAGGGAGTTCCCCACTTGAACATGAGCCACCTTCTCAGAAGGAATAATGAAATCCTTAATATTCGTTTCTAATAACTCCTTGCTACTCAATGAAATCATGTATAACCCCTCATTTAATCAATAAGAATTTGCGTGACGCTTATAGACAAACTGACACTTTCCATTTTAACATACTGGAAGGAAAATGTATGTTAAAACGGTCGGTCTAAAGACTAAAAAAGATAACCGTATGGTTACCTTTTGAGTGTTTAATCTTGTTGGGCTTCCTGTAGAAGTTCGAAAATTTCAATGGCTGTAATGTCTATGTTATCAAAAGGAAAGCTGTTTCCTTTTTCATTCATGACTTCAATTTCGAATGTATCCTGTTTGGGAAGGTACTTAACCTCACAGATTTTCTTACCATTGTATTCAAAGAATCGTTGTTGAGTTTCCCCTTGTTCACCTTGTTCTTGTAATGATTTTAATCTTTGTATAATTCCAAGAAGCTGAGACATAATCACTCTCTCCTTTCCTGTTCTAATTCTTGGTCATAGCTTTTGCATTGTACCAGATTCTATCCTGTGAAATCTAATGTTTTGTCCTTTTTCTACATAAATTCCTTTATAATAAAAGATGACTACTATCTTCTCTCACTGAAAGGATTGATTCGATGAGTATTTACCGTATAGATTCCCGAATATCATTAGTTGACCTAATGGATTTATCCTTAAATGAACGCACAGGCAGTTATATCATTAACGAAGAGACGCTGACCATAATTGAAACATCCGCCAGCCCTTCAATCCCTCATCTAAAAAAAGGTCTCTCTAAGTTAAACATTAATCTTGAAGATATTCAATACATAATTTTAACCCATATCCATCTTGATCATGCGGGAGGAGCAGGTCTTTTTCTAAAAGAGTGTCCTAACGCGAGGATCATCGTCCACCCGAAAGGAAGGCGTCATCTTATTGATCCCACGCGTTTGATTTCGGGAGCGAGAGCGGTTTATGGTGAAAAATTCGATGAACTATTTGACCCGATTGTACCGATTCCCGAAGAGAGGATCCTCGTGATGGAACATGAAGAAAAACTGAGTCTCAGTGATACGTGTACGCTGACTTTTTATCATACCCCTGGACATGCCAATCATCATCTCAGTATCTTTGATTCCGCTTCAAACGGGATGTTCACCGGCGATACATGCGGAATTCAATACACCATAGGATCGAAGCGGTTTTATTTCCCTTCCACCTCTCCCAATCAATTTGATCCTGAAAAAATGAAGAGCTCCATTCACCTGTATAGAAGTCTTCATCTCGACCGGTTGTATTTTGGCCATTACGGGGTAAGCGAGGAAGTATCCTTAGCCCTTTCAGAAGTAGAAAAGTGGCTGGATCTTTTTATGAAAAAGAGTGAGGAACAGTATTCTTCACATGTTACAATGGAGGAGAATGTAAGGACCATCACTTCAGCACTGATTGACCTGACAGGAAGGGAATTGGTGCAAAAAGGGATCGATCCAAAGAACCCTATTTTCTCATTGTTGGAGTTGGATATGAACGTTTCTGCAATGGGAATCGTAGATTATTTCATAAAACAAAAAGGAGACCGTTCATCATGAAGGAAGTCATAGTATATTCACAACCCGAATGCCCACCCTGCGAAGTGGTCAAAATGTTCTTGAAAGAACATCATGTGAACTATAAAGAAATCAACATAAAAAATGACGAGCAAGCAAGAAATTATCTTATCAATCAATTGAAGTCTTACTCCACTCCCACCGTCACCATTGATTCGGAAGTCATTTCAGGCTTCAACCTGGAAGCCCTGTCTGCTGCCTTAAACAAATAACCAGGCGGCCCCGGGTTGCTCTCATCTTGAAGGCATCCCAGGGCCACCTTAACCTATTAGTGTGATGGTTGAACGGATTCCGGTAATTCATATGTGATCGAGGAAACCTTCCATGTTCCTTCTTCTTCACTCAACACCACAGCTTCAATGCCGTTTGTGCTGGAAACAGGCCCCTCCTCCTCTTCTGTTCTTTCTTCCCAGACATACCATTCCCCATCTATGTATTGTGCTCTCGTGGTATCATCATAATGGAAATATGGTACATAGTGCGAGGCAAAATCAGAGCCGAAAGTGATGTACCCACCGTCTACCTCATAGACGTTTTCACTCATAAAACTTGATGTAAGACTTTGTGTAAGATACTTAGACAGTTTCTCCTCAATTTGTTTCTTCGATTGTGGCTTTTCACTTAAGGATACTTGAGTTTGAAAAGCTTCCTTCACAAAGGCTAAGGCATTTTCCTTCGTGAACGTGGATGCCTGTGTTTGGCTTGCTTGTCCACAAGCTGCTGTTACGAGGACTAAAATGAAAAATAATAGCGATAATTTTTTCTTCTCCATGTATTTTCACTCCTATTTCTATAGATGAGATTATTGTAGCAATGGAAAAATGTCGATAGGATACCATTTCTTCGTTAAATCATAACAATGACTGACAAATTTTTTGGTTTGATTGTAAAATTCCCCCTGTCAGTGGCGCTCAAACACGATTTTCGGTGGAACATTTAACCAAAAAAGGATGCCGCATGATGTTCATGCAGCACCCTTCATTTATTATGATAAATAACGTATCGACCAATATATGATGAATAATGTAATCAGGATGGTTCCAATCAGGATGGATAAAAACACGGGATTACGGATGTACGGGTGCTCTTTTACGACGTCGGGAATGTCCGCGTCAAAGTCACCCTTCAACCGTTTTTCCTGCCCTGCCAATCTAAAGGTATACACAAGTGAATAACCAGCAAGCGCCAAAACAATCAACGCAAGCACAATCATAAATATACTCAATACAGCCCCTCCTTACAAAATGTCCTTTCGTATAATTTGTCCCAACAAGAGGGGGCTATTCAAGAAATGCATGCTAAAAAAGCAAACCGTCTTCTTCAAATAAAAATTCATACGATAGATCTATGAAGAGATAAAGGCCATTTCCGAACGGGTAGGAATACGTACGGATGGATTCCCCAGAATCAATGTCACTGTAAATATCAGAAAGCAAACCTTTTTTGTCGATTCTCATCCGGATGATATTTTCCAGAAAATACGGGCGCCAGCTCCAATTTTTCCCTTTGTACCTTGGTTCAATCGTCCAAACTTGATCGGATTTCACTACGTTACTCGTGACTTGAAACCCATTCTCATCGCATATGTAAGCCCGAAAACATTTATCCGTAAAATGCCTCGCCACCTCAAAAAGCAGATCATCAAATTCTAACGATTGTTTCTTTAGCGTCATTAGTTTTTGACTGATTTCTTTATGAAGGACGTCAGCGAATTCATAGCCTGCTTCCAGATGCTTCTTTTCATACCGGATATAGTCCTGGCATTTTTCTTTCAGCTTTTCTTTTAACAGATCCGGTTCGAAAAAGGAGTCGGAAGGATGCTTCAGATAAAAGCCCTGGTAATACCTGCCCCCATTCAGCCAGGCAAATTGGAGCTGGTAGTTGATTTCGATATTTTCGAACAACAGGGATGCCCCGATTTTTCTGGCAAGCATTGATAAGCTATATAAAATATCTTTATACACTTTATTCCCGGCATCATTACGAAGTTGATATAAATCCACTTTCAGTATATCCGGTGAATACTGTGAAAGCCGGTCCAATTGTCCGCTGTTACCACCGATATTATCGATGGCAATCTTTATTCCATATGTTTTGTAATAAAGTAGAAGGTGGACCAATTGATCAAAATCCCCTACAAACGTTTTTTCTGACAATTCGATTACTGTCCGGCTTAAGTCCAACCCCTTCTTTTCATATTCCAGGAGAAGGTCAAGGAAGGACTCTCCATGATCCAGCATCAGTAACCTGGCATTCCGGTTCAAGAATATGTATCCCTCTTGTTTCTCTGCTAAAAATTTCTCCAGTGCAAGACGTGTGACACGTTCATCCACTTCCATTTTATACTCATCAGGTATCTCATCGTCACCAAAGAATGGGCCAAGACTTTCGACCCCATCACTCCCCATATTCATTCTTCCAAATACCTCGTACCCGATGATTTTATGTTCATCTGCACTGAAGATCGGTTGAAAGTACGGAATCACTTTTTCTATATTGGATAGTATCTCTAATGCGTCCATTCGCACTCCCCCGCCATCGCTCATGTTTTTTTGCATAATTATAACACAACTATTCTGATGAATTAATAAAGAAAAACCCAAAAAGCTTTCCCTTTCCTGACACTACAACAGGAATGGGGAAAGCTTTTTTAGGATAAGTACTCTTTTTCGAACGTGCTAGATCAAAATGGAAACGGGTTCAGCCATTGACCTCCATCCATCGTGATGCATTCTCCATTAATATAGGCAGCCTTTTCAGAGGCGAGGAAAAAGGCAAGTCCTGCAATTTCTTCCGGTGTACCCAGACGTTTTAAGGGTACACTGTCAATGGTCCTTTTGGCAGCTTCTTCCGAGATCCAAAGCTTCTCCGCTCCTCCGGTACGTTCGATCGGTCCCGGTGCAATCGCATTCGTACGGATGCCATACTTATGGCCCCACTCGACGGCCAGGGTTCTTGTCAATGATAAAACCCCGGCTTTTGCCGCTGCCGAATGAGCGACACCCGCTCCGGCATTCCAAGCATATGTTGCCACCATATTGATGATGGATCCCTTTTGATCATGTTCGATCCAATAGTTTCCAACCGCATGTGAACATAAGAATGTTCCATTCAACACGATGTCAATGACGGACTTCCACCCATTTGGAGTGAGCTTTTCTACAGGGCAAATGAAGTTTCCGGCTGCATTATTGATCAAAACATCGATTTTGCCGAATTTTTCTGCCGTAAATTCGACCATGGCCTTAACATGTTCCTGTTCCCTAACGTCCATTTGAAATACTTCAATTTTCCCTTTGAGAGAAGAGAACTCCTCCTTCACCGATTGAAGTCTCTCCTCATTCCTCCCCGTGACAACGACACTTGCCCCAGTTTCTACGAAGTGCTTTGCCATATACTTCCCCATACCATTCGAACCGCCTGTTACGATGACAACTTGCTCTTTTCCCATATGTAACTCCCCCTAATAATGAATGAATAATCACTCATATTTTATCATATAACCATACTCTACAACCATGTTTAGCGCAAAAAAAGACTGATTTTTAAGAAAACATCTTTTCCTTAAAAATCAGTCTGCCGTGCTATCCATCCGGATTATTCACGATGAGTTCATGTAACTGGGCAAGTGCCTTAATAATTGTTTTATTTCGCTTATATCCTTTTGCTTCAACTGAAACATCATTATATGAAACAACTACCTGACCTAAAGATCGAGGAGATTTAAAGCCGTATACATACACTCTTATCGTTCCTCTTTCGGTAGGGAGAAAGAGGACTTCCATACGTTTTGTCTTTTTCATAATCCCTCTCCTTCATAAAGCATTAGGAACCGTGATTCAATGGGAAAGGGAGTCTTCCCTTATCCTTCTATGAACCTATTACTCTCCTCACTTTAAAATAAGTCATAGGAATTACTCTGTCAAACATTTGAGGGTGTACTCTGTATTACATGAGGACGAATTGCTGCTGCTCAATTTCTTTTGGTCCGATCGGTTTACTAAAAAAGTAACCTTGAGCCTTCTGACAATTTGCCTTCTTCAAAAAGTCGACTTGACCCTCTCGCTCCACTCCCTCTGCTATCACTTCCAGACCCAGACTGTGGGCAAGATGGATGATGGTTGTCGTGATGGCTGAGTCCTTATGATTCATCCCGATCTCCTTCACAAACGATTGGTCGATCTTTAATACGTCGATGGGAAATCGTTTTAAGTAATGTAGGGAAGAGTAACCCGTACCAAAGTCGTCCACAGATATAAACACTCCAAGATCTTTTAGTTTCTTCAGCATTTTCAAGGTTTGCTGAGTATCCTGCATAGCTCCTTCCGTAATTTCAATTTCTATGCAACAAGCCGGGATACTATACGTTGATAAATAAAAATCGATTGTTTCCACCAATTGCTCCTGGAGAAATTGCTTCGGGGAGATGTTGATGGCAACCCGCACGGACCTGTATCCCTTGCTCCTCCACTTTTGCAACTGGATACAAACCTGCTCCAACACCCATTCACCGATTTGATGAATCAGTCCTGTTTCTTCTGCAAGCGGAATGAACTGGGCAGGTGACACGAACCCAAATTTACGATTATTCCAGCGGATCAATGCCTCGAAGCTGTCTATGGCTCCAGTCGATAAATTGACTTGGGGCTGATAATGGACATACAATTCGCCTTTTTCTATCGCTTTTCTCAAATGGGACTCCATAATGATATAGTTTGGGAAACTCGATTTCATATGGATTTGGTAAAAACGATAATGCGCCCTTCCTTTTTCTTTCACCTCAAACAGAGCCTGTGCGGCTTTTTGAATGAGGGAATTGGAATCATAGCCGTCTGCAGGATAACAACTGATACCAATGGAAGGAGATATATAAAATTCCTGATGATCGATTGTAAAAGGGTCGATAAATAATGCCAGGATTTCTTCTGCTTTTGTCTTTGTCATTTCAAAGCTGCTATTTTTCAAGAGGAAGATAAATTCATCTCCACCCTGCCTGTACAGTAAGCAATCCTCATTGGTGAGAGTGATCAGGCGCTCTGTGATCCTTTTTAGAAAACGGTCGCCTCCCTTTAAGCCCAGCGTGTCATTTACAAATTTGAACCGGTCCAAATCCAGGTATAAAAGGGAAAGTTCTACTCCCCTTTCTTCCATGTTGTGAATGATCAAAGGGATATGATCATCCAGTGCCTTCCTGTTCCATATGCCCGTCAGTTGATCATGAAGGGCCATATAATGGATCATCTCACTTTGTTCATAGTGCTTGGTGATATCTTTCACGATGATATAGCACCCGTCACACTTTTGATCTACCACGATGGGGACCATTTTCAATTGTGTGATTCTTTCTTCCTCCTTTTCATTCACAAGAAGACAGAAATCAATGGAAGACGGAGCCCCCGAAAACGCTTGGAAAAGAGCATCACCCAATACCTTGCGATTCTGAGCCTTCATTAGATCAAAAATATTCATGTTGACGAGTGCCTCTTTTGAATACCCTGAGAGCAGATACCCTGCTCTATTTGAATCCTTAATGACTCCTTCTGAGTCCAAAATAAAAATCGCATCCAGATTATGTTCTATGATGGATTTGTATCGTTCCTTGGCTTTCTTCAATTTCATCTTTTCTTCAATTGAAGATGTAATATCCCGTGTAATGGACACGACATACTCTGCTTGTCCACTTTCATTCATGATTGGTGTCAGAATGGACTCATTCACTACATGATTTCCATTCATTGCTTGAAATGTGTCCTGATAGGTGATGCTCTCACCCGTCTCCACCAGTTCGGTATATCTCTTCTGTAAGTCGAGTGCTATATCCAAAGGCATCACATCCTCCAGTAAGCGCCCCATATCCTGCTGTTGGATGGATGTGTACCTTTTAGCTGACTCATTGACATAGGCGTACCTGAATATGTTTCCTTCTTCTACCTTCATAATGAAGATCATATCGTGGATATAGTCTAAAATTAACTCCTTCAAGACGGTATCGAGGTTCTTCTTTTCTTGACTGATGATGGTATCGTCTGTCCATTTCATGGATTCGTCATCCTTTTATGCTGATGTTTTTATCTGTATCATATATCCGGATTCCATTCTACTAGTTCAGCCGTGTTTTTCCTACATTCCTGTAGGAATATTCATACTATTTCAGAAAGTGATCGTTGTATCCCCTTCATAAGCCCATTATATCCGGGACAGGCGCGCAGGTTGATCATGAACCATAGAATAATTAGAGAGAGGAGGTTTTCTTTAATTATGTATCAATATGCATATTATCCACATCGAAACTATTCGCCTTACAGAGGGGGCGATCAGCGTTTCTTTCCATTCTTTGGATTACCATTCTTAGCAGGAGGTTTAGCAGGATTGGCCATCAGTCCATTGCTTTTCAACAGACCATGCTACGGTCCTGCATGCTACCCGCCTTATCCGCCTTACGGAGGGTATCCTTATCCCGGCGGCTATCCACAACCCTATGGAGTTAACAGTTTTCAAGCTTCACCGAATAACTTTACTGAGAATATTAATATATACCCCGGACGATAATCAAAAGGCTCGCCTAACCCTATATTGTTTAGGTAGAGCCTTTCTTGTACTGCCTCTCCGTTCTCCCCATCGCTCCTCATTTTATCTTTACCAATAAACTCCCCTCGGTACCCTTTCCAATCATAGGGAAAGGGGGTATAATAGAGAAGAATACACTAGAAAGGAGCCAATAACTTGAGAAACACTAGTAAATCCACCCCTTCTTCCACATCTGTCATTACCCTCTCTCAAGCTATTTTCACTGTGAATCGCCATGCGAAAACAGCAGGTAACCCAAAATACTTATATTCATTAAAAAAACGAGCGTTAATGAAAATGATCAGGGAAGGAAAGGCCAAAAAAGTGGGACTTCACTTCTCTAAAAATCCAAAGAACAGTCAGCAACAATCTGATGTCTTGATTGATTGCGGAGAATATACGTTCCATCTCCCTCCTGCAAAGGAAGATTTCAAAGAGCTTCCACATTTGGGGTCACTCGATCAAAGCCTGCGAAACCCGAAATGTAAAATGGGATTACAACAGGCAAAAGGAATTTTAGAACAGTATACCGGAATGTCAGATCATACCGATCAGATTCGAAAACCGGGAAAAAATCAATACCAAAAACCTGTATTTAAAAAATTGGGCGACAGCTTCTTTTAATACCCACTGATTTTAGTACGGTAACGCATATATCCTCTAAAGGGTTTTGACCATCGTCAGAACCCTTTTTTAGTGGAATTACAAAATGTACTGATCGATCTTTAAAACAAGCTCAGCGATTTCCGGTTTGCTGACCTGGTCTTCAGCCCCCACCATCTCGCCTTTATGCTTTAAATCATTAGTGATAAGAGATGAAAATATGATGACCGGGAGGGTATTGAGCTTTGGATGATTTTTGATTCTTTTGGTCAAATGATGCCCATCCATCTGTGGCATTTCAATGTCCGTCAGTACAAGTTGTACGCTTTCTTTCACGTCCTGATTACCATCCACAATGGCTTCTAAATAATGAAAGGCATCGGCTCCGTTTTCAAAGAACTCTACCTCCTCATATCCAGCTTCTCTCAATGTGTCGTTCAGCAGCTTCCGAAGTAATGGGGAATCCTCAGCTGCAATAATTCTCTTGTTCCTTCTCTCTCTTGGACCTAGTTTTTTCACTTGATCAACGCGGATTCCTGTTTCAGGATTAATCTCGAGCATGATGCTCTCAAAATCCAAAAGAAGAATCATGCTTTCTTCCCGCTTAATGACCCCGATGATCCCTGAATGGACTCCTGAATACATTTCTGAAGGTTTCTCGATTTGATTCCAGGAAATGCGATGGATTTGAGTGACGTTATGGACATGAAAGATGACCTTCTGCTGATTGAATTCAGCTACAATGTATTTTGATTTCGTTGTTTCTTCTTCTTCCGTTCCAAGTACCCTGGCCATGTCTACGACCGGCAGTACTTCCCCTCTTAATTGAACAAGTCCCTTCACATGTGGGTGTGCGTGGGGGATCGGTGTCACCGCAGTCGGCTGGATGATTTCTTTCACTTTAATGACATTAATTCCAAATTTATTGTTTTGAACCTCGAATTCAACGATTTCAAGTTCATTTGTACCGCTTTCGAGAAGTATTCCGTTTGATTGATTCAATGATTTTCGTCCTTCCATACATTATTGCCCTCCCTACTTATATCGAACAAACCAGGAACTTCTTTACACGTGGCAGGAAAAATAACTGATTAGTAATGGATTCCTAATCCATACTAAGAACAGGAGGTGTTTTTATGACGGATCGTAGGGGTTATGATGGCAGGGGCCTGCCTGATTTTGATGATATTACTGATCATATTCTGCCTGCACAGAATAATTTTCCTTTGATTGCTCTCGGGAAGAATGCAGATGGCAAGGATGAAGCGGATGAACTTTCGTATATTGAAGGGCAAAAGGGCAGGAATCAGGCAGAGAACGATTCCCGTGCCTAAGTGGATCAGCACAATAGAAAAAGCGATTGAATGGGAGTCCATCAATCGCTTTTCCTTCCTACACCCCTCGCTTGTTCCCCCATACCAATGTATGGAGCTGCGGGAGCACACGAACGTTATTTAAATCTTTTCTTTCACACACTTTATCTATGAGTGTTTCATAATCCAACAGCAAATCCGTCACCAGCTTGGCCGTGTCACCTTCTGCAACGGCAGGATTGCCCGTTTGGATATAAAATGGTACACCGGGATAACGCTGATGGATGCGTGTGGCATATTCTAAATCAAGATCATCAAATACCACCACTTTTAAACTGAACTGTGAACGATTTTCACTTAATCGATGAACAATTTCATCAAGTTTCTCAAAGTCCGTCACCATACCTGAGCTTGGCGGCTTCGGAGATATCGTCAAATCACTGATATCATAGAACCAATCCTGCCACCTGCTTCCCTGTGTTTCAAGGGCTGAATCAATACCATTTTCCTTTAGGATATCAATAAGTTCCTTCAAGCTGGCAAGTAGAGCAGGATTCCCACCTGAAATTGTTACATGGGAAAATCTATCTCCCCCTATTTCAAGCAATTTATGCCAAATATCTTCTGCCGTCATGAGCATGATATCCTCTTTGGCGGATCCGTCCCATGTAAAGGCTGAGTCACACCAGGCACAGCTGTAATCACATCCTGCAGTCCTGACGAACATCGTTTTTTGGCCGATGACCATCCCTTCCCCTTGAATGGTTGGACCGAATACTTCCAGAACGGGAATTTTCTTCATGAGCGTTTCCTCTTTGGTCTGTATATACAATAGCTGGTAGGGGTTTCCCTTAAGAACACTTGAAGACACTTTGGTCGGTGGGGAAGCGTGTCTAAATGATCCTGGATGATTTCCCACATGACTTTGGCCACTACTTCCGTCGTTGGGAATTCCGTCCCTCTCTCTGAAGAAAATCGTTCATCCTCATTGATCATCGTATGATCAAATCGTTTATGGATCAGTTTTTTTATGTGTTGGAAATTAATGAGGAATCCTGAATCATCGAGTTGATCACCACCAATCGTAATGTTGGCAAAGTACGTATGACCATGAACCTCCTGACAGCTTCCTGCCTCCACATGCGGAATGTAATGAGCAGCAGCAAAATGCATATCTTTGTTTAACTCATATTCATAGGGATGATCGGGAACAGGATAAATCTGTTGAATCATGATCCCTCTCCTCCTTTTTTACCAATAACATATTCTTCCAATCCTCTTTGTCTCAGTTCACAAGCAGGACATTCCCCACAACCGCTCCCTTTCAAACCGTTATAACATGTAAGGGTATTTTCCTGAATATACTGAAACGCCCCTAAATCGTCGGCCATTTCCCACGTTTGGGCTTTATTGATCCACATAAGGGGGGTATGAATGACAAACTGCTCATCCATAGAAAGATTCAGGGATACATTCAATGATTTTACAAAGATATCCCTGCAGTCCGGATAACCGCTGAAATCCGTTTCACAAACACCCGTCACAATATGTTTCGCACCGATTTGCTTGGCTAAAATGCCTGCAAATGATAAGAATAATAAATTCCTTCCAGGAACAAAGGTGGATGGTAATTCCCCCTCGTGATGCGTAATTTCTTCATCTGTTCTTGTAAGTGCACTTGGGGCCAGTTGATTTAACAAACTCATATCTAGAATATGGTGAGGTACATCCAAATCCTCAGCAATCACCTTAGCACAGTCAAGTTCTGCAACATGTCTCTGTCCATAGTTGAACGTTACTGCTTCTACTTCATTAAATGCTTTCTTTGCCCAAAACAAACACGTTGTACTATCTTGACCTCCGCTGAATACGACTAACGCTTTCTCTGTGTTCATAAAAGGTTCTCCTTTCTCTTCTACAGGCTTCTGCCATGAAAAGAAGAAAGAGATTCTGTCAGACTCTATAATATAGGCTTTCGCTTGCCACTAACAAAAAAATAACGACACCTAAGGATGCCGTTTTCCTTAGTTTTTTATAGAGGGTTGTGCTAGAACCTCTCGGGTATCAAAATATAGACCCAATTCTTCTTCTATTGTCCTCAACCAATATAACGTTTTTTCACAAAAAAATCTACATTTCACTGACAAATTCTTCGAAAATAACTGAAATATCAAGTCCATGACTATTTTAAACGAAGGAACCTTCTCCTCTTCCTTCTCTTTTTCGAACCGAAACGCAGCCAGCCTATTTTCAAAAAGGCCCCAAACATGATCAGTGCTATGATTCCCATCACTCCCAGGACGATGAAATAACCATTGGGCTCATCAAGTTCAGGCATGTTGACAAAGTTCATCCCATATAAACCTGCAATAAAGGTAAGGGGCATGAAAATCGTCGTGATGACCGTCAACGTCATCATGATGTTGTTCATTTTATCGGAATTGATCGATAAATAATTATCACGTATATCCGATGAGAATTCACGATAAGATTCAAGCATTTCCACAAGCTTTATTAAATGATCATAGACGTCATTGAAGTATAGCTGCTCTTCCTTCAGGGCATTCAGTCTGCCCGAATTACTGATGCGATACAATAGATCCCTCATCGGCACCAGGGTGCGACGGAGCTTTGACATGTCATGTCGGATATCAAATAACTCATCCATCAGGTCACTGTCGGCTTCATCATTCGTATTGTCCTCAATCGTATTGAGGCGGTCTTCTATCTTATACACAAGGGGGAAGTAATCATCCACGAGGCGATCAACGATTCTATGCATGATCTTAAACGGGCTGAGCTCGCCCCCTTCTTCTTTCATCTCTTCCCATATTTGATTTATTTGACTGACAGGTTCTTTATGGAACGTCACGATAAATCTTGAATTCACAAACATATTCACCTCTTGTGAATCAAGGGTTCTTGAATTGATTCCGTGCAAGAGCACAAATATGTATTGATCATAAAAATCGAGCTTGGGACGTTGACTGAAATCATCCAGACAATCCTCGATCGCAAGGGGATGAAATCGAAAGTACAATTTAAGCAATCTGATGTCCTTGCTTGAAGGCTCAGAGAAATCCACCCAGTACCATTTTACATCTTTTTCCTTAATTCTTGATAAGGGAACATCACTTTGAATTTCCCCGTTTTCCATGATTATACTTGTTCGAATCATATGGCTCATCCTAACTGACTTTTTTCATTTTTTACCCTTTCCCTTTTTCTCCTCCATCCAAACAAAACCACTGCGTAACCGTTCAATTTAATGGTAAAATATGAATCAAACATTTAAAGTAGGTGTACATATTGGAACAGCATATTAACCCCAGGGTCAGGGACATACAAATTTCTGGTATTCGACGGTTTTTCAACATGGTGTCAGACATCGACGATATGATTTCCCTTACAATCGGTCAACCTGACTTCCCTACCCCTCAACATATTAAAGAAGCAGGAAAAGCGGCCATTGATGGAGACTTCACGTCTTATACCCACAATGCGGGGTATATCGAATTACGTGAAGCGGCTGCTTCATTCGTCAAAGAAAAATACCATGTAGAATATGATCCTGCAACAGAAGTCATTGTCACAAATGGAGCGTCCCAGGGAATCGATGTGATTCTGCGGACGATCCTTTGCCAGGGTGACGACTGCCTTCTTCCTGGGCCCGTATATCCCGGGTATGAACCCATCATCAAACTATGTGGTGCCAATCCGGTCCATATCGATATTACCCAAAATGAGTTTAAATTAGATGCAGCATTGATCGAGGCGAGCCTGACCCCTTCAACCAAATGCATCATCCTCCCTTACCCATCGAATCCAACAGGGGTAAGCTTATCAAAGGAAGAATTGAAAGAAATTGCCCAATTACTCAAGAGCCGGGACATTTTTGTATTGGCTGATGAAATATACAGCGAACTTACCTTTGATGGTTCACACCATTCCATAGCAGAGTATTTAAGAGAGCAAACGATCATCGTGAATGGATTATCAAAGTCACATAGTATGACAGGTTGGAGGATTGGCCTGATCTTCGCTCCTGAAGCCATTTCGAAGCATCTTTTGAAGGTGCACCAATATAATGTGTCCTGTGCTTCCTCCATCTCCCAAAAAGCGGCTTATGAAGCTTTGACAGCTGGAAAAGACGATGCTCTGGATATGAAGGAAGAGTATAAGAAACGAAGGGATTATGTATACGACAGACTTGTTGATATGGGATTTGAGGGAATCGTCAAGCCCCACGGAGCCTTTTACTTTTTCGTGAAAATACCGGATAGCATACTGTTAAGCTCATTCGATTTCTCCCTGACCCTGGCTCAGGAGAAAAAGGTGGCTGTCGTCCCTGGTGATGCCTTTTCCCCTCTCGGAGAAGGATATTTCCGTCTTTCTTACGCCTGTTCCATGGATCAACTGACAGAAGGTCTCGACCGCCTTCAATCCTTCATCCAATCCTAATGAGAGGGACGGACCTTGATGTAAGGTCCGTCCCTCTTTATCATTATCCTTTATATTCACCATTGTTTTTGGATGCTTTTTCTTTTTTCGCTTTGTCGCTGTGGATTTTATTTGTTGCCGCGCTCCCTATTTCATGGGCGAATTCAGCATTGATCTTTGAAGAATCAAAGCCTTTTTTGTTTTTTTGTTGAGGATCATTCTTCTTAGTCCTTTTTGCCATCGTTGATTTCCCCCTATATTGAAATGCTGATTCACTCGAAAGATCAGCTTATATGTATTATTCATCTTCTCCTTTAGTCCTATTCAATGGAAAAGATCAAAAAAAAGAACTAACACAGTTACCTGAGTTAGTTCAATAAAAAAAGGAAAAGGGGGTGTTAGTGAGAAATTAATCTCCAATTTCATGCTTAATAATAGAATACCCGCTTTTAAAGATGCTAAACCATCTTTCTACTTTTTTTTATAAAAAATTTTCATTGATCGAAACACCGCTCCACTGAACTAAACTCGCCCCTTTATGGCCGTACAAGCACCCCAGCCATCGAAAAAAGTTATTTTAGTAAAACACTTTAAAAAAGCGCTTTCATACAGTATAATAAACAAGTGAATTCGGGTAATGTAGGTTGAACATGACTATTGTATAATCCCCCTTAAATAAAAGAAAAAGGGATTGAAAGAACCAAGCGCTCCTTCAATCCACAAGAAAGGGGGAAATGAGAATAAAAAGGCCCAAAGGGTGTGTGCCTTATTCTTCATAGATATATTACCCTCATTTCCACCATATAAACCTATATTTATTCCATTGATGTCGCTTTTTTCACTGCAGAAATGACCGCATCATTGGTGTCTAATTGTAATGCCCGTTCAGCCAGTTCTTTCATTTCAGCACGGTTCAACTGACGGATTTGAGAACGCGCCTTTAAAATGGATGTTGCACTCATTGAGAACTCATCCAAACCTAATCCAAGTAAGATCGGTACGGCAATCTCATCTCCAGCCATTTCTCCACACATACCTGCCCATTTTCCTTCCTTATGAGCCGCATCGATGACCATTTTCACAAGACGTAAAATGGCAGGGTTATACGGTTGATACAAGTAGGAAACGCGCTCGTTCATGCGGTCGGCAGCCATTGTGTACTGAATCAGGTCGTTTGTCCCGATCGAAAAGAAATCAACTTCCTTCGCAAATACATCCGCCATGACAGCAGTTGAAGGAATTTCAACCATGATTCCCACTTCAATGTGATCAGCTACCGTTGTCCCATTTTCAAGAAGGGCTTTTTTCTCTTCTTCCAGGATCGCTTTCGCTTCTCTGAACTCTTGAAGATTCGAAATCATCGGGAACATGATTTTCAAGTTTCCAGATGGACTTGCCTTCAATAACGCTCTAAGCTGTGTACGGAAGATATCCTGTTCGTCTAAACAAAGACGGATCGCACGATACCCAAGGAAAGGGTTCATTTCTTTCGGCAGATTTAAGTAAGGAAGCTCTTTATCCCCACCGATGTCAAGGGTACGGACCACAACAGGTTTCCCTTCCATTCCTTCTAAAACAGCCTTATATGCTTCGTATTGCTCATCTTCGGATGGTAATTCGTCACGACCCATGTATAGGAATTCTGTACGATACAGTCCTACACCTTCTCCACCGTGATTCTTCACCCCTTCAAGATCCTTAGGTGTCCCGATATTGGCAGCAAGTTCAACATGCTCCCCATCTTTGGATACCGTCGGTTCGTTCACGAGTTTCGCCCATTCTGCCTTTTGTTCTTCATAACGGGCATATTCTTTCTTGTACTCTTCGATGACTTCCGGAGTCGGATTAATATGTACTTCTCCATTTAATCCGTCAACGATGATCATATCACCATTTTCAACAGAGGAAGTAATGGATTTCGTCCCCACTACAGCCGGGATCTCCATTGAACGGGCCATAATGGCCGAATGTGATGTTCTTCCACCGATGTCCGTTGTGAACCCTTTAACGAATTCACGGTTTAATTGTGCCGTATCAGAAGGAGTTAAATCCTCTGCAATCACAATCACTTCTTCTGTTACCATGCTTGGGTTTGCAATCTGCACGCCCAATAGGTGTGAAAGGACACGTTTCGTCACGTCACGGATATCCGCCGCACGTTCCTTCATATACTCGTTATCCATGGATTCAAACATGGATACGAACATATCCGCTGTTTCTTTAAGGGCGGATTCAGCGTTTACATTTTCTGATTTTACTTTGTCTTCGATAGGTGTCAGTAGTTCTGGATCGCTTAAAACAAGAAGATGCGCTTCAAAGATTTGAGCTTTGTCTTCCCCTAAATCAACTCTCGCTTTATCACGGATCGCTTCAAGCTCTGATTTAGATGTGGCAATGGCATCCTGGAAGCGTGAAACTTCCTGTTCAGCATTGTCTACGCTTTTCTTCTCAAAGCTCAGGTCAGGTTCGACCAGGCGATACGCTTTCGCTATGGCAATACCATTTGATGCCGCAATTCCTTTTAAGAGACTGGACATTACTCAGCTAAACCTTCTTTGTTCAATGTTTCCTGTAAGCTGTTTAACGCTTCATCTTCGTCACTACCTTCAGTAATGATTGTAATTTCTGCACCTTTACCAACACCTAAAGACATAACACCCATGATTGATTTTAAGTTTACTTTCTTTTCTTTGTATTCTAGATGTACATCGCTGTCGAATTTGCTTGCCGTTTGAACCAGTAGAGTTGCCGGACGAGCATGAATTCCTGTTTCAGCTGTAACTGTAAATGTTTTTTGTGCCATGTGAATCGACTCCTTCAATTATCTTGTTTTTAGTTGCTTCATAAAAGTAATGGATTATAAAGAAAACGTCAACTATTTCTAGTGATTAATCCAATATTCCTATAAAGCTGTTCAATAAAAAAGAATAGCATGCAATGAGCATATACACAATTGTAAAGCTTGATTTTTTTAGTATTTCATAAATTTGCCACTGTTATGAACCTAATTATGTAAAAATTGATGATTTATTGTAAACCCCAAAGGGAAAAACGTAGTAAAGACCCCATACCCGTCTGATATGGAGTCTTTAGTATGAGTCATTCTTCCGGTTGTCATACTATTCTTTTTTTACTGCTTCTGCCTTCATGAGGTTATAGCCGATCTTTGCTTTTATGACCGTTCCTTTCAAAATCATTTCATGATCTTCTGAAGTATTTGAGTATACATTGACCAAGTCACAAATACATCGGGAGAATAACTCTGACAGCTGCTTTAATTCTTGAACATCATACTTCCTGTCTTCTTTCATCAGTTCTTCCATCACATCGATGGCAAGGCTTTTCACCCTCAGTGCCTGCTCTATTTCATATTTCATATGGAACCCTCCCCTTCCTATCATTCTTTCTCTAGCATATGCCGTGGAAACTAGATTAGAACGGGGAAGCTTTCAAATGTTTAACTGGGCATCCTTTGTAAATAGTCGCTTATAGGCCAATAAAATAAACAGGACGACCGTCAATGCAACACTTCCGACAATGCCTAATAGAATGGCAATCTGATATTCAATGGCCACCAGGGGGCTGACTCCTGAAAGAATTTGCCCAGTCATCATCCCAGGAAGAAAAATGATTCCCATCCCAAGCATATTATTCAGAGTGGGGAGGATGGCAGAATCAAATGCATTATCCAAATAAGTCTTGGAAGCTGCTTTAGGGGTTGCCCCCAGCATCAAAGCTCCTTCTACTTTTTCTCTCTGCTCTATCAATCCCCCCAGGAGGGTATTGATTCCAAGCGTTATGCCCGTCATCGCGTTCCCGACAATCATCCCTGCAATTGGAATGAAATATCTTGGTTCATACCATGGGGAGAAATGGATGACGACCATATTGAAGTAAAACAAGCTGATCAGTGTTCCTGCGCATAATGAGATGGCTGCGATGCCTTTCAGCTTTCGATCCATTTCATATTTAACCTGCTTGAATATATTCCTGATCGCAAATACTTCCATTACGACTATGATACTCAAGGTCAGCCATGGGCTCGGATGATCAAATATATATGTTAGTATGTATCCAGCGATAATCAATTGAATGGTCATCCGGAAAGAAGCGAGTATGATTTGTTTCTCCCTCGAAATCCCCCTCCATTTCACGATAAATAACAAGAGAAGGACAAAGGCATACGCCGCAATGAATCTCCATAACTCTATATCGATAATTCCTTTTTCCAATGTCTAATCCTCCTTTTGTCAATTCCTGATTGTAATGATATCGTCTCCGTATTCTTCGGCCACATTTGTCGAATGGGTCACCATGATGATGGTCCCTCCATGCCCATTTGCACACGTAATAAAACTTTTCATCACTTCAATCTCTGTTTCTTCGTCGAGAGCAGAGGTAGGTTCATCCAATAAATAAACATCTGGTTGCATGGCTAATACCCTCCCCAGGGATAATCGCTGGCGCTCGCCGCCAGACAGCTGTTCTGCAGGGGTCTCCAATGGTTTATCCAGCTTGACAATGGTCAATATCTTCAAAAGTTCATCCCGGTTTGCCAGGGGCTTTTCTGAAAAGACAAGCCCTTTCTGAAGGTTTTCTTCCACTGTTTCTCCAAACAGAAGAGGGGTTTGAGAAATCATGACAGCTTCCCTCCTATGCTTCACAGGCTCCACACTTTCCAGGGAATTTCCTTTATAACGGATATGTCCCCTATCTGGTATATTCATTTTATTCAACAATTTCAATAGAGTGGATTTCCCTGCACCACTTTCCCCTACAAGGCAGGTCGTCTGGTGCTCGGAAATGTTCATCTCCTTAATATGTAAAATATCTTTATAATGTACATCTCTTAATTCATACAACATAAACGATTCCTCCTCATCTTTATCATACCCCACCGAACAAAAATTAAAGAAGCTAATGCTTACAATCCTGACTCATGTAAGCACTAGCTTCTTCTATTAATCTTCCCGTTCTTTCAATTCATCAATATGGTGTTCAATCTGATTTGTGAAGTAATCGACTTCTTGCTGACTTGGAACGTATTGACCGTATCTGACCCGTTCATAAAGAGAGAAAAAGCGTTCAGATTCACTATGGCCGATTCGGTTGAACCATGATTGAACGTTCTCATTCAGGTGTCTTCCTTCTCTCCATCTGTTAGCTTCCCCCTCGAACTTCTCCATCGAGAGCCTGATTACGTCCCTTGCTTTTGAATACTTTATTCGTTCCGTTTCATCTTCCTCGACAGGGGTTACGATCTTTTGAGTCATCATCGTTGGAGAATTTTCTGCCTCCCTTGCCATGCCAAAGGAGGATTTCCGTTTCTTCACTAAATAAATGATGACTGCTATGACCAGTAACCCCAGCAGAACCTCATTCACCCAGGAAAATGAAATTCCCTGGCTAAGTTCAAAATTCTGGGCATCTCCGAAATCCTGTTTTTGAACTTCGCTTCCCTCTCCCTCCTGAGCATCCCTCGTACTCAAGAACATGTCTCTTAATTTTATTAACTGATGATAAATTGGATCAACCAAGAAAGAAAATACCCAAAATCCCTTTTCTGCTACCCAATAAATCCCTTTACTAACCAAAGAGCTGAATACCGCCAGTAGCCCCCCTGCCAATGTTACTAAAAACCAGAATCCCATTGGTTTGAGCAGCACTTTTTTATGGCCGTTTTTCACATCGCCGAGCATTCTTTGAATCGGCGTGAACGTGATGATGATAGAAAGGAAGATAAATAGAAGACTGTAGATGATATTCGTGTTTCCCAGGTCTCTTATGGAGCCTGTCAATAATGAAAATGACGCGATAAATAAAAAGATCAGGACAGACCCGCTGCTCACTTCGATGGATGCATCTATACTTTTGGTATAAGATGTGATTTTCCAATGTAAAAAAACCAATACAGCCACCATCACCCACCATACAGCAGAAAAGAAGTAGATACTTAATACAAGAGAAATAGCGAGTGCCCCTAACAATAGTTTAAATATCCGAGGTTTCAACGTGCTTACTATGAGAAATGCCATTACTATGATAAACACCATACAAAGGGCCGGTACGTAGCTGCTTAATAGTACTTCTTTGGAAAAAAGGAATGTGGTCATTAATAGGGCGAATAAAATATCGATTCCGACATAGAGCCCCATTTTCACCATGAGCATTTGTTTTTGTTTGATCAAGAAGGAACTTTCAGCGAACGATTCCATAATGTGACGACTCCTTGTTTTTGTTCTGAATTCAACTTGTAAACTTGGATTTTCTGTTTCTCAATCTTTGTCAATAAAGCTTCTTCACGTGCCCCCAGTGCCCCTGCAGTAATAAATACAGAAGGAACCAATTGTCTGAGGTATAAATGCTTCAGAACAATATGGAATGGGATTGTAAACTCATCTGTGGATAGAGTAGAAAGCATTTCCATCCCTCTCTGCCTGTGAACCCTTCCTATTCCGGGCGGAAGATAATAGTAAGGGGTCCCGCCCTGGGACCTCACGTTTAAGACAAGGGAGAAAGTGATATTTTGTTCTACCGCAAGCCTCATCATATAGGAGGCATATTGAATGATTTCTTCGAGCTGGTTGGTGATGGCATAGCGATCCGATAGATTGATGGCGATCATCCACTCTTTTTGGGTAGCTGGTGCATAGATCTTCGTTTGAAGACTGCCGGTTCTGGCAGTTGCCTTCCAGTGAACATCCTGAAAGCGGTCTCCTTGGATGTAATCCCTTGTCCCTATCTGATGAAAGACATCATGAAATAATGAATGTTGGATGGGGACGTCACCCTGTTTCCATGTAAGCTTTTGTTCGGCCATTTTCACTGGAGAATCTGAAGGAAATACGATAATGGTGGACGGGACATTATCAAGTAAATCCAAAAGTACTTTACCACTTCCGAATAAGTGGGGGATTTCCAGCTGCATATTGGTAATCTTGCATAATCCCCTTCTTTTTCCTTTAACAGGTATGGAGATGCTCCCTTCCTCATTTTTACGGATGGAGAAGGGGATGGACACTTCAATTTTGTCCTCCACCCCTGACGAGTAGGGGTGCATAGTGGGGATGACGATATCTTTAAATGTGATTTTCAACGTTGCACCCCAAATGGACATGCCTTTATTTTGAAGTTGAAATTCCCACTTTTGCTCCTCATCGCAATGCAGCCTAATTCTCTTCGCGGTCCTTCCAATGCTGATGCCTTCACCAATTTTCATTAGATACCATTGATGGACCCTGAAATAGAGGATCATCAACAAAAAAATACCCAACCCTACATAGGAATGCACATAAAAACTTGCTGCCCCAACGATGACAAGCAGGACCAGAGTCAAGGATATATAGGGATCTTCGACAATGTCACGTTTCCAATTCACTAAGCTTGCCTCGCTTCTACAGGAGTAACCGACATTTCTACAATTTGCTCGATCACTTCTTCGGCCGTTCTCGTCAAGGAAGACTCTATCGTTAATTGGATCCGGTGTTGCAGTACGTATGGGGCAACGGCTACAATATCCTGCGGTCTCACAAAATCCCTTCCTTCGAGGAATGCTTGAGCCTGAGAGGCCTTGAGAAGTGCGAGGCTCGCTCGTGGACTTGCACCTACCTCCACCCATTCATGTTCCCTTGTTCCCCTCGTAATTTGAAGAATATATGTTTCGATATCCTCGGATATATGTACTTCTTTAACTTGGCGGGTCAATGATTGTAACTCATCCAGACTTAACACTTTGTTGACTGTATTTAATGGTTCGGCTGATTTAAAGCGGTTTAATATTCCTCTTTCCTCTTCAAAATCAGGATATGTAAACGGAATCTTCAATAAAAACCGGTCAAGCTGTGCTGCAGGCAGTGGAAATGTTCCCTGCTGGGATTCAATCGGATTCTGAGTGGCGACCACGATAAACGGTGGCTCTAATGGGACGGTTTCCCCGTCTATGGTGATTTGTTTTTCTTCCATTACTTCGAGTAAACTCGCCTGTGTTCTCGGAGTGGCCCTGTTAATCTCATCTGCCAAAAGGACATTCGTGACCACAGGTCCTGTCCTTAATTCGAATTCCTGTGTTTTCGGATTGAAAAACTGTATACCAGTCACATCACTCGGTAACACATCCGGTGTGAATTGGATCCTTTTAAATGCTCCATCGATACAGTGACTGAATGTTTTGGCGAGCAAAGTCTTTCCTGTACCCGGGACACTTTCCAATAGAACGTGTCCTTCTTGAAGTAATGCAATTAATAACAGGTCGATTTCTTTGTCCTTCCCCACTAGCACTTTATTCATCTCTCTCTTGATTGAATCCAATCGATTCATTCTTTTTCCCCCTCATTGACTGTATTGATTAAATTTTCTAAATATATTATTTTTTCATTCTACCATAACTTGTTGTTAAATTATCCCTTTTCCGAAAAAAAAACGAACCACTTCACCAGGATAGGTGAACGGTTCGTTTTTTTACCGTTAATGTTCATACATCATCTTCCTAGTCATTCCCCCATCTATCACGATGTTTTCACCTGTGATGAAATCATTATCGGGGTGGGCAAGGAATAAGCATGCCCTCGCAATATCTCCAGGTTTCCCTACCCTTCCGGAAGGGTGCTGACTGTGGTCGATGTCTCTCAAGGTGTCATAATCTTCCGTTTGAATCCATCCGGGACTGATAGAATTGACGCGGATCCCCACTTCGCTCAAAGTAATGGCCAGAGAATGAGTGAGGCTCACAATACCTCCTTTTGTCGCTGAATAGGCTTCAGTATCCGGTTCAGACATAGAAGCCCTTGTGGAGGCCATATTTATGATGCATCCACCTTGATTCTTCATTAATGTGGCCGCTTCCCGGCTGCAATAAAATACGCTGCTTAAGTTTGATGATAGAATGCCATTCCAGTCGTCAGGTTCCATCTCCCAGAAGGACATGAATCTGGAGACACCTGCATTATTTATCAGAACGTCCAGCACCTCATGATCTTCTTTTATTTTATTGAAGACGACCTTCACCTCATCGGGGACACCCACATCTGCTTCATGGAATCGTGTGGTATACCCCTCTGCATTAAGCCTATCGGAATGTTCTCTCCCCTTTTCCACGTCCTTATCCACAAATTCAACCATGGCGCCCTCTCTGGCAAACTCTTCAACCAGGGTTTTCCCTATACCGCTGGCTCCCCCTGTGATACATATAATTTTGCTCTTCATTCTCTTCATCTCCCATCAAATGTTATATATAGAAGGATACCCTTCGCCCTGAAGGTACAATCTCCTTTAATAGAAAAGGGTTAACCCGGTTGGAATTCTCCTTTTAAAATATAAGAGATTTCCAAGGGTTAACCCTTTTCTAAATTATTGAATCATTTTATTATGAGTTGTTTTTTCAGTATCATTTCGCTGATGAATATTGATCAAGGCATCCAGCTCTTTACTCAGTTGAATGGTAGTGGGGTTGTCGAGCCCTAAACGAAGACCTGACTCTATCATTTTCCACCTTACCAACTCAATTCGAGCAGCAATTGTCCCTTTCATCAACATCACCTCATTTTCTTTTCTCTATTTTACTATTAATCCCACATAGAGGAAAGAAAAAGATATCCGAACGCTAAATTATTATTCACGATTATTCTTACTTTGCGAAACGGTGTTTACCAATCGTCAGCAAGGTGTTCCTGCTTGTGATCCAGTCACTTGTAGATGTCACGGGATTATAGAAAAAGAGTGAGCCCTTCCCTTGACCTCTGAATGCCAAGGCTTCCTGGACCGCGTCCCTCGCTTCCTGTGAAGGCGCCTGGTTGATTTGTCCATTTTGTACAGGTGAAAAAGCATAGTGCCCATTTGAAACCTGATAGATTACTTTTTTGATAGTGTCAGGGAACTCAGTAGAATCCACTCTGTTTAATACGACGGTGGCGACTGCGACTTTACCTGCATAAGGCTCACCTTTCGCTTCTGCATGTACCAGCTTTGCAAGCAGCTCCCGGTCTTCATTTGAGACATTATTGTCAGGGATCTTGATTGTTTGACCCGGTTGGATTTCATTGGATTTCAAATTATTTGCTTCCTTTAGTTGAATGACGGATACAGATTTCTCTTTACCGATATCCCAAAGGGACTCACCCTTTTCTACAGTATGATCTCCCCCTGCAGCGAATGTTTGAGTAGAGAAAGTAACAAAAGAAAGTGCTGCAATTCCTAAGATAAAGCTCTTCTTAATCATATTTCTACCTCCCAAATAGCGTTCCCTCATAAGATAACAATGAATGGGGAGAATTTCAGCAGGTAATGGTTACCACCAATCGTTCATGCCTCTATACTAAATGTAGAAACCCGTTCATATAATGTTTTTATACAACAAGACTCCGATGCCCATTTGTGAACAAAAAAAAGCAGAGGATGATCTCCTCCACTTCGTTTAACTTCTCGGTGTATCAAGGTATTGAAAGAGGATATTCCCGCCTTGTTTAGCTATCCCACGGAACTGCTTAAAGTCTTCCTGTTTTACCAGCACAGATCGGAAAGCAAGAAAATCTTCCTTCAATACCATTATTTCCTCTACTTCTCTTGTACGCAATGATTGCAGCTGTTCAAGAATTTCAGTTTCACTCATATCCACTACCTCCATCTTCACTGTTTCTATTGTAGATTCAAAAGGCTACTGAGCTCAAGAGATAAATTTTATATGCAATTTTTAGAAAACTCTTTACCTTTTCATGACTTTGCGTCAAAATATTAGTAATTGTTTGTAGAATTTTGCCAAAAAGGAGCGGCTTTTGATGAAAAAAGCAGAAATCGGGAATGTCATTGAATTTAGAGAAGGATTAAAAGGCATCGTTGAGAAAGTGAATGAAAATTCAGTAATCGTCGACTTAACTTATATGAAGAATTACCGAGAACTTGAATTAGAAGAAAAGACGGTGGTGAATCATAAAAATTATAAGATCGTAGAGGCATAATACTACTTATAAGGTGGAGGACTTCCTCCTCCTTTTTTGATATAGGACCAACATAGAAAGGTTTACGGCGGCAGCTTTGAGGTTATTCTGATAGCATACTGTCTCGTAAGGTGGAACCCTGTCATGAACTTGAATATACATATATTGAATAAAGCGCAAAAAAGCTTTTGGTTTGTGCCATTTTTATTTTCGCTTATTTCTTTACTCCTTTCTCTTGTCACCTTTTATTTCGATTGGTGGTTAAGTCAACACAACTATCCCATATTTCCAAAGGTTTTGTTCTCTAATTTCAACTTATCCATGACCATCATCAGTACGATTGCATCATCCATCATGACGATGACGACCATTACCTTTTCAACCATCATGGTTGTTCTCACGACATTTCTATCCCAGTATTCACCAAGGACTTTACAGAATTTCATCAATGATCGCCCTACTCAGCGGGTGCTAGCCATCTTTGTATCAGGTGTGGTCTACTGCATAACCCTGCTGGTCCTCCTCCAGGATGAATCAGGGCAGGAATTATATATTTCCTCAGCTTTTGCAGGGGTAGTGGCCGTTATTTGTTTATTTGTCTTCGTTTATTTCGTACATCATGTTTCCAATTGGGTGAAGGTAAGTAATTTAATCCATAACATCACCATTAAAACGAATAAAAAAATTGATAACAGCTACCTATATAGAAGAAATGCCATCCAAGAGGAACCATCGACTTACAATGACTCCTTCTTTCAGGAAACGGAGCCGACCAATGTGTTCAGTGAAGCATCCGGATATCTGCAACAGATTGATATTGAAGGGATGATTAAAAAGGCTGAAAAGGACAAGAGTATTGTACGGATGGTAAAGACACCCGGCGAATACTTACTTGAGGGAACCCCTGTGATGACGATTTGGACAACGAATGAAGACATTGACGCAGAAGACTACCTTGGCTATCTGGTATTGGGTCCTGATAAAGAGCCAATGGAAGACATTGAACTCGGGATCCGGAAGCTTGTAGAAATAGCCTTAAGGGCCATTTCTCCGGCCATCAACGACCCTAATACAGCCAAGAACTGCATTGAAGAAATCGGGATCATCCTGTCAAAGCTCGCTAAACATAAGCTTCCAAGCTCTTATTTGACAGATGACGAAAACCAGCTGCGTATCATTCTGGAACAGCCAACCTTTGTCGATTATTTGTACAAAAGCTTTTATCAATTAAGGCATTACGGTAAGCAGGATGTGTCCATCATTGCAGAAATTCTGCGTTCCCTGAGAATGATTGGTGAAAATAACAGCGGTGAAACAAAGAGAATGGTCTGGACATTCAAGAATTATATACTTGAAGGCATCGACTATGACAGCCTTCAGGACCTTGATATGCAGTACATCATGAGACATTTGAACGAACTCGCAGCAGCTTGTGGGAAAGAAGATTGGGACAAGGATGAAGTGCGAAACAAATACTTTCCCGAACAATACAAAACCGATGACTCTTATCATCACGATAAAGAATGATAACCTAAAAAAACGGATGCCCATTAGCATCCGTTTTCCTTTTATTGCTTTTCTTTCTTTCCTTCTGAAAGCTCCTTGAACGAAGAAACTTTACCGTGAGGATGCTGCTCCTCTTTTCTTACATTCCACTGTCTTTCTTTTTCATGTTTGGACTGTGTCATGTTTGCCACTCCTTTTAATTATTTACTCTCTATTAACATGAGCAGCAGACTCATTTTTTACTCTTTTTGAACATTATTTATTCGGCTTCATCCAGAGAAGGATAATGAATAACAAACTCATATACCCAAATAGAGGGTACAGATAAGATAGGAGTTCACTGTACTCAAAAAAGCTCAAAGAATAGATCATCAGAAAGATTCCGGTAAAAGTCAATATAGATGAGCCTTTCCAATAATTCCCCAGCTGTTTTTCGAGTCCGAATACGCCACCGATGACGGAAGTAAAAATCTCACCATAAATAATGAGGATATAAATAAAGTAGAAGCCTGTTACGAATGACTTCATCACAACGGCCATGGGAATCTGATACTGGGTTACGTTTGGGATCATGACCAAAGTGATATGACTGGAGATCAAAATGAGTGTAAGAAAAAACCCGCCAAGATATCCCCCATATTTAATGATTTCCCGATCTTTCACTTCTCCTGCAACTGGAACAAGAACAGCCTGTGCCATGGCGAGATTGAAGGCTACATATGAAAATGGGGCCACCACCGATTTCCAACCATCTTCCGCATGAGGGATCATAAGGAAGGCATCCAAAAAATCCGCATGGCGAACAGAATACACCATCAGAAACAGATTGAATACAATCATAAGAGGAACGACAAACGTATTCACAGCAAATAAACCTTTGATCCCTACCATCATCGTGAAAAAACCCAATACGATGGTCAACAGAATGCCTAACTGTTTGGATAATAGGAGCTGCTCCTGAAAAACGGCCCCTGCCCCTGAAAGCATGACGGCTGAAACACCGATCAGCATGATCATCATGACGATATTCATGATTCTCGCAAACCATTTACCAAATAAATATTCATTGAATTCCTCAAATGACTTCGCTTTAATATCATGGGATTTGAGCATAATCTTGGTTCCCATCGTAATAAATAAATATCCACTTAGTAATATGGCAATAAACCCGACAAAACCAAATCGGGTGAAAAACTCGACAATTTCCCTTCCTGTGGCAAATCCGGCTCCTATAACAGTTCCTACATATACAGCTGCTATCTGAAACGACCCAGCCATTCTTTTCATCCCATCACCTCTGACACCTTCTACTTCACCTTATGTACAAGCATGGGAAAACAGAAGCAAAAGAACATAATTCTTTAATTAAACGAAAAAAAAGCAACCGCATTAAATGCGGCTGCCCTGGTGCATTTATAGGGTTGTATCATCGATTCCATTTAACCATTGCCTGATTGGTTCGATTACTTTTTCGACCGTTCCTTCCTGGAATGGGGAGTCTAGATGGGCCGCTTCCACCAGTGCTGTGAATGAACGGCTCCCACCCAGTTTACAAAGGGCAACATAGTCACTCCAAGCACCTTCACGATCCTCATTCATTTTCTTCCAAAATTGAAAAGCACAGATTTGAGCCAGAGTATAATCAATATAGTAGAATGGTGAATTGTAAATATGGGACTGACGCTGCCAGAACCCGCCATTTTCCAAATACGAAACCCCATCGTAGTCTTTGTGCGGCAGATACTCTTTCTCGATTTTTCTCCATGCTGCGTTCCGTTCAGCAGGTGTGGCTTCAGGATTCTCATACACAAAATGCTGGAATTCATCGACCGCTCCACCATACGGGAGAAATTGCAGCGCCTCACTTAAATGAGAGAATTGATACTTATCCGTATCCTCCTTAAAGAAATAGTTCATCCATGGCCATGTGAAGAATTCCATGCTCATGGAATGGATCTCGCAGGCTTCGTACGTTGGCCAAATGTATTCCGGGATATCGAATCCACGGCTTGAATATACTTGGAAGGCATGGCCAGCTTCATGCGTCAATACATCGATATCGCCAGACGTCCCATTGAAATTCGAGAAGATATATGGCGCTTCATGCCCAGCAATATAAGTGCAATATCCTCCTCCAGCTTTCCCCTTCTTCGCCTCTAAATCCATGAGGTTGCGTTCAATCATGAAATCAAAGAATTCCTTTGTCTCAGGTGATAACTCTTCATACATTTTCTTACCATTGTCACTGATCCACTGAGGGTCTCCTTTAGGGGCTGCATTGCCGGATGTGAATTTAAATCCTTCATCATAAAACTTCATGGAGTCGATTCCAATCCGCTTCCCCTGTCTTTCCTTCAGCTCTGTGGAAAGAGGGACGATATGCTCCTTCACCTGATCACGGAATGCTTTTACCATATCAGGTGTATAATCCGTTCTCGTCATGCGATAATACCCTAACTCAACAAAGTTCTTATAACCTAAAGTCGTCGCTATGGTATGACGGACTTTTACTAACTCATCGAATAAACGATCTAATTCTTCCTGATTTTCTTCAAAGAAAGAAACGGTAGCAAAGGCTGCCTCTTTCCTTGTCCCTCGATTTACGGATTGTGTAAAGGGACCCATTTGGGCCAATGTTCTCTCTTCTCCTTCAAATGGGATCTTGGCAGAAGCCATCAGTTTCGTATACTGGGAAGACAGCTTATTTTCTTTTTGGAGCAGAGTGATAATTTCAGGGGAAAACGTTTTGATTTCACTCTCTGCCAGAGAAAACAACTGCTCTCCCCACTTTTCTTCCAATTCCTTCCGATATGGGGAATTCACCAGTTCCTGATAATATTCTGTTACCATGCCGGAAACCTCAGGCATCATATCATCGATGTACTCCTGTTCTTCTTTGTAAAAGGCATCATTTGTATCGATGGAATGCCTGATATAGCAAATATTTTGCATGGTGTCGATGGTAAGTCGGATTTCATTGATTTCCTTGATCGCTTCCACCTGTTCCGAAACATTTGAAGCTGCTTTAAACTTCTGAAGCACCTTTTTGAATGCCGGCTTAATCTCTTCCAGATTTGGTCTTTCATATGTATATTCTTCAAACTTCATTCTTTGTGCCTCCTCTTAAATTCATCCCGATTATAGTTATTCGACTTCATAGACGGAATCTCCTGTTGATGTAGATATCAATTTCATTATAATCTCCCAAAAAATAAAAGCCCCGTCTTAATAGACAGGGCAGTTTAATAGAGCCTAGTAGGACAGATCTTTGATGGATAGTCCAAGCTTTTTCAGCATTTGAATCGTTTCTTCTTTTTCGTCTGGAGACAGCGCAGACATCAATTCGTGTATCCGGTTCTCATGGTTCGGGAAAATATCATCGATCAACCCTCTGCCATTTTCAGTAATCTGGGCGTACGTCACCCGACGATCCTTAGGACAGGCAACACGCTTTAGATATCCCTTTTTTTCAAGCTTATCGACTACATACGTGATGCTGCCTGAGGCTAGCAGGATCTTACCTCCAATTTGTTGCAAAGGCTGGTCTCCCTTATGATACAGAAGCTCCAATACGGCAAATTCTGTAGGGTTCAAACCATTTTCTTGAATGTTCTTATTTATCTCTTCATTTAACGCTTTAAAAGCTCTGGAGAGGACAATGAAAAGTTTCAACGACTGTTTTGTATCTTGTTTCTCTGTCATGGCATTCATTCCTTTAAAGAATATATCTCAGTTTCAAAATATTATACAAATATATCTGGTCATTGTCAACTGTCAGAGTCTTTCAACAGAAGGAAAAAGCAAAGGACGGCCCGCTTTTGGCGAACCGTCCTCTACCTTTGAAATAACGACAAATTAGTTTTGTTCGTATGATGTGAATGTGGAATTTAACGGAGAGTCTTTCTCTCATATGTCTGAATGGTGAGGAAATTCCTGGTGAGTGGTCAAGAAGCAGTGCGTTTCAATAAACTCTTAATGTATTGCCCTAATTCGCTTGATGATTCTTGCACTGGCTGAGATCCACCATTATTTGTGCACTTTTCATAGTCGTTCAACAGCTGATCCAATTGCTGGCTGCATTTGATTGTCTCCTCAGCACATAAACCTAAATTCACTCCCATTAATACCATTTCCGAGCGCTTGTGGTTGATTTTCAATAATAGCCACTTCTGTTTTAATAAACGACCCATTTCTACTAAACTCCTTTTTTAGCTTCTAGTCTTTTTAAAGTAAAATCATTACTTGAGCATTATCGCAAGTATTGTCAGAAAAGTAAATAGATTCGCAAAACAAGACAAAATAACTAGTATTATTGCTGAATTAGACATTTTTCGCCAAACGTGATAAAAAAGGATAGACAAAAGAAGCGACCCTTTGTCTATCCCGATGGAAGATTAATAGATTGGTACCCAGCCTTCCTGGGTAACGAAAATGCGGACGGCGACCACTTGCTTATCATCGCTTAAAGTGAAATAGTGACGGATGTTTTCTGGAACGGAAATTAAATCACCCGGATTCAGATGTACCTCAAAGAAATCCCCATCCTTTCCTTGAATGACGAAAACACCATGTCCATTTACTATAAATCGTACCTCATCATCCGTATGATGATGCTCCTGTTGGAAATTCTTTAATAGTTCTTCAAGATTTGGTGTGCTTTCGGAAAGGGAAATCACATCCCTTGCCTGATACCCCCTGCGAGCAGAAATATCTTCTATCTCCTCTTGAAAGGTGGAGAGAATGGCCTCTTTATCATCATCAGTTAAAGCGTATCGGTCCCTTAATGATTCGTCCAGTTTATCCATGTTCCAATGTTCGTAGATAACCCCTTGTTCATTTAAATAATTTACTACCTCTTCCTGGTGCTCAATGATCTGATTTTTCCCTTGAATGTGTATCGTTGTCATAATTTGACTCCTCCCTTGGAAATGGATTTTGTAGTTGTTAATGATAATAGTGTAAGGTGGTACTGGAACAGGAACTCACACGCTTCCAATAGTTTCTTAGCTTCAAATCCTGTACGTCCCCAAACGGTAATTCCATGATTGCGAATGAGTACGGCCCCTTTATCTCCATTAATAAATGGGAGGAAGGAATCCGCTAAAGTTGGGATATGCGCATGATTATGGATGATCGGTATCGAGAGGGCATCATGTTCATCCCATTTGTCCCAGGCTTTAATCAGTTCCTGGTTTCTGAATGTGATGACACCTTCATCCCCATACAGTTCACTGATCACATTGTTGGCAACAGTATGGACATGTAAGCTGCACCCCGCTGAACTCCCACTGAATATGTGACTGTGGAGAAGGGTTTCGGCTGAAGGACGCAGTTGGGTTTCCTCCAAGGGATCACCCTTTTCATTCACAAGGAGGAAGTCCTCTTTTGTGTGCTTTCGCTTGTCCTTTCCGCTTGCCGTTACCAGGAAAGATACAGGCGTTGATCCCACACGTATGGCCAGGTTCCCGCTGGTTCCCATAAACCAGTCCCTGTCTGCCAATTCTCTTTTGATATCAGCGAGCTCTTCCCATTCGGATTGATACGACTTCATATTGTCACTCCTTTATCTATCACTTTTATGCAATCGTAAAATGTTTCAAATGGATGATACGGGATTCCCTTTTCTTCACAGGTACGTGCCAGATACTCCCTTGCGAGTACTGTATCGCCAAGCTTCGCCATCTCGATGTCTGTAACAGAGTCCCCAATGACAATCACCTCATGATCTTCTAAGGATAAAGCCCTCAGAATGGAAGGCTTACAGCATCCACATCCTTTGTTTTCACAGTGCACATCACATGGATATGGCCAATGAAGCGTGATGTTCGAAGCGTTAAAGGTTGCTTCGTTACAATATACAGCCTTAAAAGGCTCAAATTCTTTCAGTAACGGGTGAACAAAGAAGTCTATTCCCCCACTTACAATATACAAAGGAATCTCATTGACTTTTGTATAGTCCACGAATTCCTTGAATCCCTCACGTATAACCGCTGTTTTCATCAAATACTGGATCATCTCGTCTTTCTGTGAGGAAGGAATGAGTGAGAACAACTTGCTTACCCCTTCTTTGATCGAGATCGACTGGTTTAAAATATCCTCTTTTATAGGCTCCCATTCTGGTGGGGCAAAGGCTTTCATCAAAGAAATGATATTATCTGTCTCTGTGACTGTCCCATCGAAGTCACAGAATATTACTGGAAGACTCATTACACCTTTACCTCCCCTCCCCATAGGGACAGGGCTTTCTCCAGTTCTTCATGGGTTTCGGCTGCTTCCTGGAGTGACGTTCCGTTTAAAACAGCATCGATTGCCTGACGGAATGCCCTTCCTCCCCCACTTGCACCATCCGGGTGACCGTGAATGCCTCCTCCGGCATTAATGACACAATCTGTCCCGAAACCTTTCACCAATAGGGGTACAAGAGCCGGGTGAATGCCTGCTGATGGAACTGGCAATGTTCTCTTCAAATGTTCGTCATCCTTCGTTAATTCATGACTTATGGATAGAACGTTGCTCTTCTCTAATGCCACACTTCCGTACGGAGATGGAAATAGTGAAAAGTCAGCCCCGGCCATCCGCAATAATTTACCCAACCATAAAGAGTAGCTCACCCCATATACAGGAGATGCTGCAGCAGCCCCGGCAAAGGCAGGATGAGCCATGATCGGCAATGAAATCTCAGGGTCCTCTCTCAATTCCTGCAGTACATCGAGACCGTATGAAAATACATTGAACAAAAGAGCATCTGCCCCAAGCTCCCTGGCTTTTCTTGCCTTGTCTCTTAACTGTGAGGTTTTCCCTGTCAGATTTACGGCATACAAGGTTCTCTTACCGGTTTCCTCTAATACATCGTCCAACACTTTTTTCCCTGTTCTCACTCTTTCAAAAAATGGAGTCAAGGAATTATCAAATAATATTTCATCATCTTTTACGACATTGACTCCGCCGAGGGCCTGAGCTCTTAACTGATTTTCAAGGAAAGTGAGATCCCTGCCGATCACCCCTTTAAAGATGCTCATTAACAGTGGTTGACCATGAACCCCTGTTAATTCCCTGATGCCCTCTATCCCAAAACGCGGACCGGGAAATGACCTTTTTAAGTCTTCTGAGAACTCCAAATCCAGTAATTTCACTTCTCCATCGAGGGAAAGCTTGCCGAATACCGTTGTAAGGATGGCCGGGATATCATTGGAATAATTATGACTGGGATACCCAATCTTCACCTCACCCCATGAGCCTTCCTCCTTCTCTTCCACTGAAACGACTCTGCCCTTGTATTTTCTCAATTGTTCCTGCTCCAGTAGCGGCAGCTCCGTCCATGACCCGACCGTAAGTCCTAACGCAATCCCTTCTGCCTTTTTCTCGAAGGAACCACTCTCACCCTTTAGTTGATATGTTGCAATCACTTCACTCATTCGTATTACCTCCCTATGTAAATGCTCTTTTTTCGCGTCTTGATTTCATCATGCAGGCAAACAAAAAAACCTCTTCCAGATAAGAAGAGGTTTACATTCGGCACTCTTCTTATCTGTCAGCTGTATAGCTGCAAGAATTAGCACCGTGCTTAAATAAGTCGGTTGCCGGGCTTCATAGGGCTGGTCCCTCCGCCTGCTCTTGATAAGAATTTCATTCTATTAATTCAGTTGGATTATTGCACCAATTTCAACATATGTCAATCCTTTTTGTGAAATAATTCTAAACTTTCTATACGGGAAATCGCCTCTTTTATCCGTTCATTTGTCGTTAAAAGACCGACCCGTACATACCCTTCTCCATATTCACCAAAGCCTACACCAGGAGCAACGGCCACTTTGACTTTTTCAAGTAAATACGTTGAGAACTCAACAGATGTGAACCCTTCCGGCACCTTAAGCCAGGCAAAGAAGGAACCTTGTGGGGCTTTTACATCCCACCCAATACCCTGTAGACCCGAGATCAGGAGCTGTCTTCGTTCTTCATATGTGGCAACCAGTTCCGTTACGCAATCCTGGGAACTCAGTAAAGCCGTAGTAGCTGCTTCTTGGATCGCTCCGAACAGGCTTACGTAAAGATGATCCTGGAGGAGATTGATCGCTTCAATGACACTCTCATTCCCAACGGCAAAACCGACTCTCCAGCCTGCCATATTATAGGTCTTCGATAATGTATATATCTCAATCCCGACATCCTTTGCACCCTCCGTTTCAAGAAAACTCACAGGCTTCTGTCCGTCGAAACCGATCGCACCATAAGCAAAGTCATGCACTACACAAATATCATGCTTTGACGCAAGTTCCACCGTGGCTTCAAAAAAGGATTTTGTGGCCGTTGCACCGGTTGGATTATTGGGGTAATTGAGGAACATCAATTTCGCCCTTTCCAATTCTTCACGGGAATGCACACGATAGTCCGGGAGAAACCCATTTTCCTCTTTTAACGGCATCTTAATCATACTGGCTTCTGCCAATGCGACCCCCGATACATAATCCGGATAACCGGGATCCGGGACTAATACTCCATCCCCGGGGTTCAATAAACATTGAGGGATCTCCACTAATCCTGCTTTTCCTCCAAAGAGAACCGCTACTTCGGTTTCGGGATCTATCTTCACACCGTATTCCCGCAAATAGAAAGCTGCGATTGCCTCTTTAAAGCTCGATAAACCACGAAATGGAGGATATTTGTGATTAGAAGGAGATTGAGCCGCTTCTGTTAATTTTTCCACAATATGTGGAGGGGTCGGCTGATCCGGATTTCCCTGTCCCAAATTAATGACATCATGCCCCTCGTTCAAAACAGCATTCACGGTACCTGCCAGGGAAGCGAAAAATTGTTCCGGTAATGATTCCAAGCGTTTTGCTTTTTCAAAGTGTTTCATCCATTCACCCACTTATTTTTTGAAAATTAATTACTTTCAAATTCTAGTCACAAATGATATAACGGAACATACAGAATGTAAAGGAATAAATGACAAAAAGTACATAACGAGGTGAAGGTAATGATTCAAAAGGTTGGTCTCGCCCAGATGGATATTGTGTTTGGCAATCCTGAAGAAAACAAGGTGAGAGTGGAACAGTGGGTCAAAAAAGCAAAGGAAGAGGGATGCGGTACCGTCGTTCTTCCCGAACTGTGGTCGACAGGTTATGATCTGACACGGATAGATGAGATCGCAGATGAGGAGGCCGAAGATTCTTCCTCCTTCCTGACTTCCCTGTCAAAAAAATATTCCATTCACATCATAGGTGGCTCTGTTGCCAATAAATCAACAGACGGGGTTAGAAATACACTCTTGGTGACGGATGCAAATGGCGTGTTGGTGAAACGGTATTCAAAGCTTCACTTATTCAAACTAATGAATGAACATCACTATTTACTCCCTGGAGAGGAAGACGGGGCGTTCTCACTTGATGATACTATGATGGCAGGACTCATTTGTTACGATATCCGGTTTCCTGAATGGTTCAGGAAACATGTCCTAATGGGAGCGAAGATCGTCTTTGTGGTGGCTGAATGGCCGGCTGCAAGAATAGATCACTGGCAGACTCTCTTAAGGGCACGTGCAATTGAAAATCAATGCTTTGTGGTTGCATGTAACCGTGTGGGGAGTGATCCTGACAATGAATTTGGCGGCTCATCCCTTATCATCGGCCCATGGGGGGAAATCCTTGCAAAAGGAACTCAAAGTGAACAGCTGGTCTTTGCTGAAATCAATTTACAGGAAGTAGATAGGGTCCGGAAACAAATCCCGATCTTTCAAGATCTGAGACCGGACTTTTATTAGAAAATACAAAAAGCAGTTGACATGGAAAATACTTCAATGGTACCATTCAATTCAAATGAACATTCAGAATTTTAATTAAATAGCACACGCAACTCTTATCAAGAGCTGGCTGAGGGATTTGGCCCTATGAAGCCCAGCAACCGACCATAATACCGTTGTACAACGGGGCGCTGTATGCGCCGGATGATCAATCCAGTAAGGCACGGTGCTAATTCCAACAGAAAGATCATCTTTCTGGGAGATAAGAGGCGAAGAAGATGACTCTTCAAGCCTCTTTCGAACATGGAAAGAGGCTTTTCTCATGCCACGGAAAAGCCTCCCTAACACCCTTTCTTTCATAAGGATGCACTAAAAGGAGGAACGAAAATGGCAATCACTAAGCTCAATACGTATCAACCACTGACGGAACAGTCGGCCATCGCTATGGCCGTGAATGTAGGAATATTTGAAGACGGTTCACTTTTAACTTGTGAAGAAATCGGGGATGGGAACCTTAATCTGGTTTTTCATGTAGTGGAAAGGGATTCAGATAAAGGAATCATCATCAAACAGGCACTCCCCTATGCAAAGGTTGTAGGTGAAAGCTGGCCACTTACGATCGAACGGGCAAGAATTGAAGCGAGTGCCCTACACCTTCAGCGATCATTTGTAGGCGACCTCGTACCGGAAGTGTATCATTCTGATCCATCCCTTGCCGTCACAGTGATGGAGGATTTAAGCAACCTCACAATCGCACGTGCAGGCCTGATCAATGGGAATAAGTACCCCCGGTTATCAGACGACATTGGTACATTTCTTGCAAATACACTGTACTTTACGTCTGATTATGCCCTTCATCCATTTAAGAAAAAAGAATATGTGAAGGAATTTTCCAACCCTGAGCTATGCAAAATCACGGAGGACCTGGTATTCACGGATCCTTTTTTCAACAGTGAAACGAATGAGTTTGAGGAGGAATTATCAGGGGATGTGCAGCAATTATGGGATGATTTTACTGTAAAACTCGAGGTGGCGAAGCTCAAAAAGAGTTTCCTGACAGAAGGGGAAGCCCTGCTCCATGGAGACCTCCATACGGGCAGTATCTTTGTGGATGACCAACATACAAAAGTCATTGACCCTGAATTTGCTTTTTATGGGCCGATCGGTTTCGATATCGGTCAGTTTATTGCAAACCTTATTTTCCAAGTGATCGCGAGTCCAGGTGAAAAGGAACCCATCCTGCACCATATCGAAAATACTTGGAATGTTTTCTCTGCTACGTTCTCCAGGCATTGGAAGGAAAGTGGCGACGCGTATACGAAGGTGAATGGATACCTTGAGTATGTATTGGAGAAGAGCTTTCAGGACAGCATCGGTTTTGCAGGATGCGAATGCATCAGAAGGACAATCGGTCTTGCACATGTGGATGACCTCGAGAGCATCGAAGATAAAGAGCAAAGAGTAAAGGCCAAGCGGTCTTGCATCAACCTTGGAAAAAAATTGATTGTAAATCGGAAACACATTCTTTCCATTGAAGAGTTTCTGACTTTAGTACGGTCATATTCTGAATAATTAAAGGAGATACTCATGACACATTCACCGACCATTCCAACTTCAATCGAGTGGCATGAAGATCATTTACTGATTCTTAATCAACAAAAGCTGCCGAACACTGTGGAATATCTGACGCTTACGAACATTACAGACTATTACGACGCCATCGTCTCTCTCAAAGTGAGAGGTGCCCCGGCAATCGGGATCACAGCCGCCTATGGATTGGCACATGCTGCTTCCCATTATGAAACAGACAATCTGACAGAATTCAATCACCTATTCAGGAGGGATAAAGAATACCTGGCTGATTCAAGGCCGACGGCAGTCAATCTGGTCTGGGCATTGAATCGGTTGGAACGAGTTCTGACCAATGCACAATCCGTTAATGAAGCCAAGACCAATCTGCTTCATTCTGCCATCCAGATCCATACGGAGGATGAGGCAGTATGCAGAATGATCGGTGAACACGCATTGGATGCATTGGATGACAAGAGGAAGATCATGACCATCTGTAATGCTGGATCCATTGCCACAAGTAAATATGGAACGGCACTTGCCCCCTTTCACTTAGGCAGGGAAAGGGGTATAGGATTTCAAGTATACGCCTGTGAAACACGCCCGGTCCTTCAGGGCGCCCGACTCACTGCCTGGGAGCTTCAGCAATCAGGAGTCGACGTGACCCTCATTACAGACAGCATGGCCGCCCATACTATAAAGCAGAAGGGTGTGGAGGCCGTGATCGTCGGCGCCGACCGGATTTCTGCGAATGGGGATACAGCGAACAAAATCGGTACGTCCATGCTTGCAATCCTATGCCATCATTACAACATACCATTCTACGTGGCTGCCCCTTCTTCGACATTCGATCTCACCTCGAGAACCGGTGACGATATCCCGATTGAAGAAAGAGGACCAGACGAAATCACGACGATGGGTGGCTCTATGATCGCACCCGAACACGTTCCTGTTTATAATCCCGCTTTTGATGTGACTTCCCATGAGTTGATCACCGGCATCATCACCGAAAAGGGCGTGCTGTATCCACGTTTTCAAGAAAGCATTCAACGGACTATAAACCTGGCATAAACATATTGAAAGAGAAGGAATTCATCCTTCTCTTTCCTTTTTTATTCTGATAGTTTTGTAGATGCCCATATTTCCTTCGGATTCACCTCATAAATGCCGTTTTCCCGATACATGAACTGATGGATGATGAACTCTCTCCTCAAGGTGGCGAAATCTTCATGGAATTGTAGAATGTACTCATTCACCTCACTTTCCTTATACTTTTCCCCCACCTTCAGACCTTCCACGAGATGTTCAAGAATAAATAGTTTTTTCTTTTGTTGGGCGGGAATATTTTTGATTCGTCCATTTTTCTCCAGAAAATTATTCTTCACTTTCTGTTTTTCTTTCACTAACTTCTCCGACATAGTCCTGTCCCCTTTCTCTTCTTGAGCAAACCTGTGCAGAACATCCCCGTGATGACTTAATACTTTTTTATTCAAATAGTAGTAAACCGTGTTTTTCTCTTTCCGTGAATAAACAAGATTGCACTCTTTCAGTTTCGTCAAATGATGGGAGATCGTGGGCGCAGTAAGTCCGAGCTTTCCGGCTATGGCCCCTACGTGCAAACTTTCTTCTGCCAATAAATAAACGATTTTGATGCGGGTCGGATCCCCCATCGATTTATGAAACGCGATCTGTTTACTTAATTGCACCATTCCACCTCCTACCTATTTAGACTCCTATCTAATTAGATGATAATCTAGTTAGAATAAATTATCAATGGATATTTTCTGAATTTTCCTCCGCATGATATTTCGTCTCACAAAAACCAAAAACAGGCACTCTCCACACGGAAAATGCCTGTTTCTATTATCTTTCTAATAAAAGTAACGTTTCTTTCTTGTCTATTTTCTTACCTGCATAACCGGTGAGTGTCTTATTTTTCCCAATGACACGGTGGCAAGGGATGATAACGGGAAAACGGTTGGCTTTATTCGCCTGCCCCACAGCCCGGACCGCTCTCGGTCTCTGGATGGCTTGTGCTACATCCTGATACGACCAGGTTTCGCCATAAGGTATTTCCTTGAGGATATTCCATACTTCCTTTTGAAACTCGGTCCCTTCGATTTTCAAAGGGAGATCAAATGCTCTTCTATCACCCTTAAAAAACTCCAGGATCTGTTCCTGTGCTCTTATCAAAATGGGATGATCCGTTTCGATGCAAGCTTCTTCCTCAACAAACTGCACAGAAAGCAATTGAGTCGGATCGGCCATAAGCTTCAAATTCCCAATGGGACTGTGGATTACAATCGTTTCAATGGTCATAATACTGGACTCCTTTATGATTTAGGCAGATAGATATGGAAAACGGTTCCCTCTCCAACAATGCTTTCAACCTGAACGCTGCCCCTATGTTCTTTAATAATCTTAAAGCTTACCATAAGCCCAAGTCCAGTCCCTCTTTCTTTTGTGGTATAAAAAGGTTCGCCGAGCTTCTTGATTTTATCCTTTGAGATTCCGCCTCCCTGGTCTTTAATCTCGATATGAATCAACCCGTCCTCTGTCTCCCCGATGCTGATGGAAATCACGCCTCCATCCGACATGACTTCAATCGCATTCTTAATGACATTGATGAAAACCTGTTTTAACTGATTGGGTTCAGCCACTATGGTTGGAAGGTCTTCCTGATACCTTTCCTCATACTGAACATTATGCATGACAGCCTGTGCACTCAGTAATTCCACTGTATCCTTCATGATCCTGATTAAATTCGTCTCCTGGTATTGGATCGCCTGAGGTTTGGCCAATACGAGAAACTCCGTAATGATTGACTCAATACGCTGGAATTCGGAAGTGATCACATTAAAATACATCTCATGATCTTTACCGACGCTGTTCTCAAGCAGTTGGATGAATCCTTTAAGTGCAGTCATCGGGTTTCTGATCTCATGGGCGATCCCTGCCGCAAGCTCCCCCACCACACTTAATGTGTCAGATTTTCTCAGTTGTTCCTGCATCTCGATTTGATCGGTGATGTCCCGGATGATGGTTAAATTCAGGTTAGAGAGTAAATTGTATTTCGACGATAATTCAACGTATTGAACCCTGTCCCTGGAGGTTGTCAGCGTCTTTAAAAACGTTGCCTGACCTTCCTCCTTCAATTGATGCAGGTAATCCTCATAGGCTTCGTCACCCGGCTCAATATTCAATATCTCCCGTACATCTTTACCGATGAGCTGATCTTTATCCAACGTAATGATGTTACTCACTTCAGGGTTCGCATCAACGACGACATAATTGTGATTGGTCAGAAGCAATCCGTCCAATGAACCTTCGAATATCTTCCGGAATCTCTCCTCACTCTCCCGCAGCTCCTTCTCCATTTGATATCGTTCACTGACATTACGGAATATGGTCATATTATAACCATCCACGGAATGAAGCTTGGACGTGAATTCCAAATGTTTGAGCTGGTTGTTCGGCATGAGGAACAACACCTCATCCCTTATAGCCCCGCTTCTATATAATTGTTCCATGACCAAATCGAACTTCTGGCTTTCCAAAGGATAAACGAAGTCCCTGATTTTTTTTGAGAGGAGCTCGGAAAGTGTGCATTCGAATATTTTCAGTGCTGAAGAGTTCGCTTTAAGTACCCTTCCGTCCTGATCCCATAAGACAATGGCGTCAATTGCTTCTTCAAACAAACCTTTGAACAATTCCTCATTACGCTTCAGTTGAATCTCCATTTGCCTTTTTTCCGTTACATCTCTGAGGATGGCCATGTGGAGCTTATGATGGACGTATGGACTTGTCGTAAATTCCACGATTGACATGCTTTGTGATTTCTTGATCGGAATTTCACCACGGGCTTTTTTATTTTGAGAAATCAATTCTTTGATTTTTTCAACCTTATAATGTGCATTCTCGGGAATGAAGGAACTGATATTCCTCTTGGTGATCTCATCCTTATCGAGGCCCACTTGCAAACTGAATGCATGATTCACATCATTGATATTTCCATTAATATCGAATAACACGATCCCCTCTGAAGCATTCTGGAAGATGTTCGATAGTAAGTGTACATTTAAATGATCTTTGCGCTCCTTCTCCTTCAGTTCCGTTACATCCTTAAAGTATAAATAAGCATTAGGTGAAATGGTCGATTTTTTTAGCAAAAGCTCGACATGGATGATTTTCTTATCATTAACATTCATCAGGGTTTCGTCTTCCAATGTTTTACCCGTTTCCATTACTTCTTTATAATGGGCCACTATGGGCGCGGGCACGGAAGAGAAAAATGAGCTGAAGAGCTTCCCTATAACATTCTCATCATTAGACTCCAGGGTTTCATATGCTTCGGGGTTGGCATAAACGATTTTCAACTCTTCATTGATCACAAGCATCGGCATGGGTGAAGCTGAGCAAATTTCCCTATCGACGGGATGACATAAATCCCTATTTTGCTCTTCCTTCACATTACTACTATTAGTCATTTCCTCATCCCCTTATTATATTAAAAGACGACCATTGGCTTAAATCTTACAGAATCCGCATAGCTCCCCGTACTTCTGGTGATAATTAACAATGAAAATCATGTTTTACTCATTGTATCCTAGGGTAAGAATGAATTAGGATTAAACTTTTCTAAAAGATGGTGAAGATATGAAACAGCGCGACTATTACTTCGACAATGCCAAGTTCATTTTGATCTTTTTGGTGGTATTTGGACATGTCATCCGATCCTATATCGAAAGCGATCCCTTTATCCTTTCATTGTATAAAACGATATACACCTTCCACATGCCGGCCTTCATCCTTGTGGCAGGGTTCTTCGCGAAAGGATTCTATAAAAAAGGATATATCCAGAAACTTGCTAAAAAGTTGATACTTCCCTACATTGTGTTTCAACTGATTTATACGGTGTACTATCATTTTCTTTATCAAAAATCAACATTCGAGGTGGATCCACTTAATCCTCACTGGTCACTGTGGTTCCTTATCAGCCTTTTCTGCTGGAACGCACTCCTTTATGCTTTCATCAAATGGTTTAAATTCAAACCTGGAATGGGCTTGACAGTGGCTTTTTCACTTGGACTGCTTGTAGGGTTCGCTGATGTTATCTCGAATTATCTAAGCTTGTCCCGAACATTTGTGTTCTTTCCTATATTCCTGATGGGGTACTACATGGAGAAGGAGCACTTCGAATATTTTAAAACGGGTAAAGCCCGTTTAGTGGCAGGTTCATTATTTGTAATCGTATTTTTAGGGATGTATTTTATACCTGAATTCTCAGACAAATGGCTCCTTGGTTCCAAACCATACGGAGATTTTGAATGGAACAACGTAATCAGCATGGGTGTCAGGGCGGCTGTTTACTTATTAAACGTCGTGATGATCTTCAGCTTTTTCACATTTGTTCCTACAAAGAGACAATTTTTCACCAAATGGGGGAAAAACACTCTCTATGTATACTTACTCCACGGTTTTCTCATTCGGTTATTCCGTGAAAGCCATCTTAAGGACACGATTGATCCTAACACCAGTCTGTTACTGTTACTCGGGGTATCCTTTGTACTGACGATGATATTTTCAACTAAATTCTTTACCAGTATCACGCAGCCCATCATCGAGTTTAGATCAACCAGGCTGCAGAAACTGCTTTCCAAAAGGGAAATGAAAACAAGATAAATCTCACTAGAAAGGGCTGACCCCATTGTCTTCACGGGTCAGTCCCTTTTTCATGATTACCTATTCAATTTGGTCGGAAATTCAAGCACCCTGATCACCATTCAACACCATTTTCAAAAAAACGTATATTACCTTATACTATTCGCACCTTTTCCTAAAATTCCTTCTAATAGTTACAATAAATTTAAATTCATTTCAGACAAACATTGAGCTTTATCGCAAGCTTAGATAAAATGATAGTCAGGTTGGTTTATTACGTTGTACGAACAACTTGCCACAGATAATCATTTGGTTACTGAAAGTCCCTTTGACTGAGAGTCATATGGACTTAGAATAAAGGAGAATATAAATGAAGAAAGTCGTCTTAAGTACGTTAAATGCAAAATACATTCACACGAATTTAGCTATTCGGTGTCTAAAGGCCTATGCCGAACCCCAACACGAAATTGAGCTCTCCGAGTATACGATAAAGGATCCAACCCTTAATATCGTTACCGACTTATTCTCTAAAAAGCCGGACATCATCGGATTCAGCTGTTACATCTGGAATATCGAAGAAACGATCAAAGTCATTCAGATCCTTCGAAAAATCATGCCGGAGGTGACGATCATCCTCGGAGGTCCCGAAGTGACTTATGACGTTCCCTATTGGCTTGAGCGCCTGGAAGACGTCGACTTCATTGTAATTGGCGAAGGAGAAGAATCCTTCAAACAATTATTGGATCAGCTTGATGGTGATAAAGATTGGTCGAAGGTACATGGAGTGGCTTATTTAGCTGACGGTAAGCCTGTCATCAAGCCACAACAAAATAAAATTGATTTAAGGGAGGTCCCTTCCCCTTTCCGTTTTCAGGAAGATCTGCAAGAGCTCGGCAAGAGGGTTACCTATATCGAGACAAGCAGAGGATGCCCTTTCCGCTGTCAATTCTGTCTTTCTTCTATTGAAGTGGGTGTACGCTACTTTGACCGTGAAAAGGTAAAAGAAGATATCCGATTCTTGATGAAACATGGGGCGAAAACCATTAAGTTTGTTGACCGGACCTTTAATATCAGCCGGAGCTACGCAATGGAAATGTTCCAATTCCTTATTGACGAGCACTTGCCGGGTACCGTCTTTCAATTTGAAATCACAGCAGACATCATGCGTCCCGAAGTGATTGAATTCCTCAATGAACATGCACCACGTGGCCTATTCCGATTTGAAATTGGCATCCAATCAACCAACGATGAAACAAATGATCTGGTCATGAGAAAACAAAACTATAAAAAGCTCACGAGAACCGTCACCATGGTGAAAGAAGGTAAAAAAATCGATCAGCATCTGGATTTGATCGCAGGTCTGCCTGAAGAGGATTACCAATCATTCCGTAAAACGTTCAATGATGTGTTTGAAATGAGACCTGAAGAGCTACAATTAGGATTTCTTAAGATGCTGCGCGGGACGGGCCTGAGAATTCGCGCAAATGATCATCAATATACGTATATGGATACTTCTCCTTATGAAATCTTGGGGAATAACGTATTGTCTTTCGACGATATCGTTCGGATTAAGCAAGTGGAAGACGTATTGGAGAAATATTGGAACGATCACCGCATGGATCGAACGATTGAGTATCTGGTTACTGAATGCTTTGACACGCCATTTGATTTCTTCCAGCAGTTTGGTTCCTATTGGGAAAATCGGGGATGGTCCCGGATCGGCCATCAGCTGGAAGACCTGTTCAAACGACTATTTGAATTTTTGTCCACAGAAACAAGCTTTCAAATATCAGTCATTGAAGGTCTCATGAAACTCGACTATTTAGACAATCAAAAATACAAACCAAGAAAACCGTGGTGGACGCATGAGCTGACGAAGGAAGAACGATCTGCCATTTATCAAAGTCTTTTGGCACAGCCAACCATCGCAGGCGAGGCATTTGCCAATCTGAAATTAAATGAAAAAGAGTTGTATAAGCATACACTCCTTGAAACGATCCGTTCAAAAGAAGGTCAGGATCAATACGTCCTTGCCTACTTTGAACCCTCAACTGGTCAATCAACCGTATTCGAGTTTGAACGTCAACTTGTTCAATGATAAAGAAGAAAAAATGTTAAGCGAATCGCTTAACATTTTTTCTTTTTTTCTTCTGTCTTAGGTTGTTTTTGTGTCACTTCCATTATTTTAGCTGCATTGACATCTCCAAATTCCTGACCGAATTCTTCTCGGAAAGACTGTTTTTTGTCTTTCATCAGCTTCTCCCTTTTTTGCCTTTTGCTGAATTTCTATTCTTCCCTTTTGCCGGATCCTCACCTTGAGAAAACTCAGCAGAAAATTCAGTCTCCTGCTTATTCTTAAGTGGTGTTTGATTATTTTTCTCAGCAGCATCATACTGTGCTTTACGTTTCATTTATATCTCATCTCCTTTGACCTTATTTTTCCCACCTCCCCCCTTTCCATTCTTCTAAAAATAGGTATTCACTCAACTGAATAAATCAATATTTTCTCCGGAAACTAAGGGAAAATGGCGAATGAGGATTGGACATGATATTAATTTTTTTGCTGGCATACGCTTTTTTAGGGTGGAAGTTTGGCAATTGGAAGGATTTTCACTGCTATTATCCCACTTTATTATTTTTCATAGTCGGGGATTTACTTTCACAATTTCTTCTGTTTGATTATTCCATGTGGGAGTTCCGCACGGTTAGCCCCTTTGGCCACTCCCTTTATTTGAATCATACCATTATTTCATTGGGCAAAATGGTGATTCAATATACAGTCACAATCGCCATATTTATCGGGAGACTTCCAACGGGTTTATGGGGGAGGGTTGGCTGGATCTTGTTATGGACAGGTATCTACGGTTTGACAGAAGGCCTTTCCTATCTCATCGGGATGATGACCTACCACAACGGATGGCATTTAGGTTGGGATCTTCTTTTTAACCTCATGATGTTCACAGTACTGATCGTACATCATAAAAACCCGCTACTAGGATGGATCATCTCCATCCCCATCATCCTATTCCTCATGATCCACTTTCACGTGCCCTATTCTGCCTTAAAATGATTGAAACACTTTCATCCTTAATAGGACAAAAAAAACGATGCTGCATGCTGCATCGTTTTTAAAGGTGGCCATTACCCAATGATGACTCGTTCTTTTGGATAGTGGTATTTAGCTGTTTTTTCTTTTCCTCCAATCATAAAGAGGAAGGAGAGAATCCCCACACGACCGATAAACATCAGTGCGATGATCACACATTTGCCGATCGAGGAAAGTTCAGAGGTGATTCCCATGGATAATCCCGTCGTTCCGAACGCGGAAGCAACTTCAAAGACAATCTCCATAATGGAATGGTCCTCAGTGAAAGTGAGGATGATGACAGATAGGAAACAGATAAAAATGGCCATCATCGTCACGACAAGGGATTTGATGACATCCTGATGGTGAATTTCCCTTTTGAATATCTTAATGGTTTGATTTCCCTTTGCAAAATGGAACAAAAATAAAATATTCAGGGCGAATGTCGTGGTCCTGATCCCTCCACCAACCGAGCTTGGTGAGGCCCCGATGAACATAAGGGCACTCATGACCAATAAGGTGGGAGTAGAAAACTCAGCCACATTCATAGTGGCGAGGCCTCCGTTCCTTGTTGTAGCCGATTGGAAAAACGAATAGAAAAATGACTCATGCCACTCCATCCCCTCAAAAAAGCGGTTGTATTCAAAGAGAAAGATGACCAATGTCCCGAATATCATTAATCCAAAGAACGTAACCGTCGTAATCTTTGAATACAAAGAAAAGTGATGTTTGTTTCTCTTCTTGCTCATGAGATAATCCTTCGTCTCGATGAGAACGGGGAACCCAATGGCTCCGAGTGTCAATAAAATGATAGTGATGAACTGGACAAAGTAGTCGTTCGCATACGGAATAAGTGACTGACCTGTAATATCGAAGCCCGCATTCGTCGTGGCACTGACAGAGGCAAATAGTCCATGGATAAAAGCCTGCTGCCACGTGGGATAATAACCTAAGAAATAGACACCTAAGATGAATGCTCCGACGATCTCAATGAAGATGATCAGTAATAATATTTGTTTTAATAAACTTACGAGCCCAGCCAGGCTTGTCTGGTTTTGATCCGTCATGATGAGGCGGCGCTCTTTCAAGCCTATCTTCTTTCCTACGATCAACCAGAAAAACGTACCGAGTGTCATGATCCCAATTCCACCGAATTGGAGAACAAACATTAAAATGAATATTCCCGTTGTATTAAATGTGTCGACCGTGCTCACAACGGTAAGCCCTGTCACGCTCACAGCGCTTACCGCTGTAAAGATTGCATCCAGGAAACTCCACTCTGCCCCGGATTTATGAGCAATGGGAAGACTGAGCAGTACGGTTGCAATCGTGACAGCCAGTAGATAATACGTTACGATCACTTGTGCAGGAGTTAATTTATTTAAATTCAATCTAAGCTTATACCACATGTATGTAATTCCCTTTCAACGTTATTTCCTTTTCTATCTTAAAGAATAAAGCCGAAGAATGAAAGGAAAAATGAATAATTTCTTTTATGATTATTCTTCCTTTTATATGAGCCTCCTAAACCGGCGAGTGTGGTGATTCATATCATTTCTAAGCAAACAATACAATTTCGGCGAAATATTACCATTCATGTTCATGAAGATACTACAAATAATATAGGTACTGAAACATACATTGTTTCAAGTATCCCAGTAAGGAGGAAAACGACTATGGCTAGAAGTTCAAATAAATTACTTGTTCCTGGTGTTGAACAGTACCTTGATCAAGTGAAATATGAAATCGCCCAGGAGTTTGGCGTGACGCTTGGATCTGATACAGTTGCCCGCTCTAATGGATCAGTTGGGGGAGAAATCACGAAGCGTCTTGTGATGCAAGCTCAATCTCAATTAACTGGACAACAAACTAAATAACTTGGCACCCGGGTAGCTGGCTTGTACCAGCTACCCTTTATCATACTCAATAAGAAAGACCCATTCAGATGAATGAGCCTTTTCCTATTTTGTTAGTCATTTTTATTTTCTTTTCTGTTTTCATGACTCTGTTTCTTTTCTTCGTTTCGATTATTTTGATGATCATTATCCTTATCATTGTTTCCATGGTATCCTTGGTCATTTCCCGTAGAATGATCATGCCCTCTATTAGGTTTGTCATTCCCTCGGTTCCAATTGTTACCATTTAAGGGATTTCCCATTTGTGACTTCTCGGACTTTCCCTTCTCCCCTTTATTTTCAAGGTTAGGCTTGTGACGTTGATCATGGTTTTTTTGAGGTTTTTGAGCCTTATCCACATTTTCTTTCTTCTCTTTTACTGGCGGATTCACCTTTTGATTCTCAGCTTTGATTTTTTCATCTATGATAGCTTTCTTTTGTTTCTCTTTTTCTTGTTTGATCATTTTATCTTGAATTTCGTTATCTTCTTTTTTTGATTCATTTTTTACAGGCTTCGTTGTTCGAGTGGAATCTTTTTGTTCAGTTTCACGAATGAGGGAACCTGCAGTCATCCCTTTATCAGAGGCTTTTTCCCTAAACTCCCGGGATGTTTCTTTCATGATGATGTTCGTGGAATGATCAGTACCGTAATCCTCGACAAACTCATTCAATTCGTCGAGTAATTCGGTTTCCCGTTTCGGATCAGAATCATCAATGAAGGAAGAAGTAATGAAAACATTTTGAATACCGTTTAAATATCCGAGTCTTTCACTTAAAAGGAAGATTTTCTCCGTCACTTCACCAACCTCTTCATTTTTCCAATCACCCAGTTCCTTTAAGAGAACCTTGGCATCATCATTGTACGGCTTGATATTCAATACCTGCTGATCTTTATTTAATGTAAGTTCCATACTGGGATTAATATCGACTGAAACATAGGCATAAGCCCGGTTGTTCTGCAGAACAGAACTTGAGAACAAGGCAATGATGACGACAAGAACCGTCAGCAAAGATGTCGACACTCTCCAATTCCAATTCCACTTGAAAATTGATTTTGGTTTATGAGTTCTTGAGTTCAAAGGAAAGAAAGGAATTTCTTCGCCTATCGCATACTGTTGATCGGGCTGCTTTCTTCCTGTAAGAAATTCTCCTTCCGGTGTCATCATCACCAGGTTATCCTGTTTGATTTCCATAATGATCCCTTTTTTCATATCTCTAACCGCCCTTTTAAATAATCCCGTAAATAAACATAATCCCCTATAAGAATGAGAGAAATGGCTATAATATATTTTCTATTTCTCTCAATTGTTTTTCTGGTGACGTTCACCTGTTTTTCTAAATTTTTTATCGGTAATCGTCTTTTTTCTGTAAGATAATCTAAAAGTTCTGGTGAACTCACTACCTTTTTGGCGATTTCTATGGCATTCAACCTTGCATCTTCATGTTTAGGAGATTGTTCAACCAGATCGTGAAAGGACAACTTGTATCGAGCCAGTTGTTCCTGAAAGTAAAGAATCTCTTCCCGTCTCTTTCTGGCTTCCTCCTGTTTTCCGAATTCCTCTACGGACACAATCTGATCTATTGTCAAACCTGGAGAATCTTCCCCATCCTCAAATAAGCCCAAATCGAAGCTTATATCCTGGAACTTCCCATTTTTTCTGATATAATCAATCACTTTCCGCTTGATGATCACTTCAGAGAAACTGATAATGGAAGACCCACGTTGATGATTATATTTTAAAATGGCATCATGAAAGGCAATCAAACCGATGCTGAATTCATCGTCACTTTCATATATGTAACGTTTACAGACCGATGATACCGTTTTTTTAATAAATGGCTTATAGTCTTCGAGCACTGTGTTCAATAATTGCTCATCACCATTTTGTATCTGGACCGCCATCTCTTCAAGCGATTGCTTTTTCTTTTGTTTAGCGAGTAGAAATAGTAGAACATTTAGCATCAGCCTCACCCCATCCTGCACACTATTATACTCATATGGTGTTGAATGTAAAAGGATATTAGGGAGAAAGGGTTGTTTTACAACCCTTTCCTGACTGATGTGTCAATCACTTTCAGCCTCTACATCGAGATCAAGATTCTTTATGATGACCCTTACCGCCTTCTTGTTGTTTGCCGTTCTCACTGTGCTGATGATTTGCTTTGACTGGAGCTGAATGTTGTTTTTTTTCTTCTTTCATCTCTTGGCGGGCTTCTTTTGCTTTTTGTTTGTCTTGTTCACGTACTTCCTTTGCTTCTTGTTTCTCTTGTTTACGTTCTTCTCTTGCTTCTTGTTTTGCTTCTTTATGCTGTGCTTTCCATTCTTTTTTATCTTCTTTTTTCTCTACATGTTTTTTTACTGGTAAAACAGTTTCTTCTTTATCTGGGGTTGTCGTTTCGGTAGTCTGTTCGACCGGAGCTTTTTCCTTTGCCGGCTTTTCTGTCTCTAAGACAGGTGATTCTTCCATAGGAGTTTCTGTATCCTCTTCAGATTCACTTTTTTCAGCCTTTTGCGCTTCATTCTTCTCCAATCTGTCGAGCTTTTCAGCTAGTTTCAAGTAACTCTTTTCAATATTTTTTAGTAAAGCCGCTTTCGCTTTTGGATTTTTGACTTTTTCCATATTTGCTTTAAGTGATAAGATGTTTTGTGCCATTATTTCTTCCATGGCGGTATCATCGGTATTCTCTTCATCCTTTCCATCATTGGAAGTGGCTTCATCTTTTAAGGCATCTTCAGAGGTTGTGTTATCTGAGTCTTCTTCCACTTTAGATTCAGCTTTGTTATCAGAATCAGCCTCAACACTCTCACCATCAGTTGAATCCTTTTCGAATTCATCATCAGACCACTGATTTTCTGATTCTTGCATCATCTCAATCGCTTTATTTAATGCTTCGATGGCTTCTTCTTGTTTATCATCTTTGAATAACTCTTCTACTTCAGCCAATCTTTCTGCAGCATATCCGGCTAATAGCTTGGCTTCTTTAGCATCGTCCATTGTAAATGCAAGCTGGATTTTTTCGATTGCAAGCTTCGCAAAATAGAAAAAATCACCAGGCAATAAGGATGGAGCCTCTGAGGCTTCCTCTAGTTGCTTAATTTCATTTTTTGATGATTCCAACATCGCATCGTCATTTACTGCAACTTCAGGACTGACTGTTTTCTCTTGCTCCAATTTAATGCTGTCAAAGTTATCATCGTTTGAATTTGCATACGCGAGTGATCCTGGTAAGCTAATGGAACTCGCTACAATTACTGCTATTGAAGATTTTACTATTTTTGATTGTTTTTTCATATGTACACCTCAGAAGTTCATTTGGATTTGGCCGATCGATCGCCTTATTAAAGGAGTTACGTTTAAAGAACTTTTTTTGAGGGGGTTCAGCAAAATAAAAGTTTAGAAATTCCATTAGTCAACAGAAAAAAGCTAACGGGAAAACTCCACGTTAGCTTTATATGACGACCTTATTCTGCTTTTGCTTTTCTTTCTATTTCTGCTTCTTCCTGTTTTGCTTTTCTTCTCGATAATAAATACCCACCTACAGATAGCAGGATCAATACGCTCCAGAATACAAGTTTCCACCCTTTTGATTCAGGGAAGTGATGATCCAGAATGGCTACATCAGGATGAGCAAGGGTGAACACGGCAAGTTTCACACCTACCCAGCCAACAATTAAGAAAGCCGCTGATTCCAAGGTAGGGTATTTCTCCAGTAATTTCACAAACCAGGTTGCAGCGAATCTCATGATCACCAACCCGATGATGCCCCCTAGGAACATAACAATAAACTGCCCTCCGTCAATGCCTCCCACATCAAACCAGCCAGTTGGTTGAAGGGTTACGGCCAAAGCAACGGCAGCAAGCATGGAATCAACCGCGAATGCGATATCCGCAAGTTCCACCTTGAGTACCGTAGTCCAGAATCCAGAGCCTTTCGCCGGCTTCTCTTCTACAGCCCCGGTGTCCTTCCTTTTCTTCACAAAGTGGTGAATGGCCACGTAGAATAAATAAATCGCCCCAATCGCCTGAACCTGCCACACATTTACCAAGAATGAAATGAGAAATAATGCAGCAAACCTAAAGACAAAGGCTCCTAAAAGACCGTAAAAAAGTGCTTTTTTCCTTTGTTCCACAGGTAAATGTTTAACCATTACAGCCATTACCACCGCATTATCAGCAGCTAAAATCCCTTCAAGACCTACCAATATCAGCAGGACCCATCCATATTCCAATAACATCGAAGCATCCATACCTCTAGTCCCTCCCTATTTACATAGTTAGTTTTCCAATAGGCAAGGAATTTTATAAAAATAAAAAGACCCTTGCCTAAATAAGGCAAAGGTCTTGCTTAGCATACGGATATGCCAACAAAGCCGATGGCATACACCATGAATTGACGACTTTGTTTAGGTATGAAACCTATAGCTACTCCCCTTTGACAGGTAGAAAACGTTCATTTGTATACATTTATTTTATCTCAAAAACACCTATTCGTAAAGAAAAAAATTATTGAACCCGTATCAGGATTGCTCGTATCAACAGCCCCAGCAACACTCCGGGAATCACAAACAAAATCGGTAGAAAAATCGGCCCGATGAATTTCCCGAATAGGTAGACCTTCGGGGAAAACATCAACCCGACCGTTACCATGTAAGCTGACATAACAAAGGGTAAAAAGCTATACTTTTCCTTTTGGCCATCTGCAATCTTATACGCATCCCACATGGCAAACATATATAAACACGGATAAAACATGAGCCACTGGTAATCAAGTATCTCTGCTGCTTTATGTGTATCGCCTAAAAAACTGTACATGATCCCCAGATTGAAGTTACTTTGAATATTGATAATGATCTCAAGAAGCACAAACAACGTTCCCTTAAACCATAAACCGACGAGTAATTGAGGAAAACCCGGCAGTGCAATACTCCAAAGGATCCCTTCTAATTTTGTAATGGATGCTTTCATATGCACCCCGTCGAAAGTGAGGAGTGGTGAGATAGGATGCGTCTTATAGGCTTATGGAAAGGACTGTGTTTGTTTCTGTCAGGGTATGGCGTAAGTGACATCTTGAGATTCCTCCTATTGATGCTTCTCCCTTTATTTTTACCATATCTCTCCCAATTATTACGATGATTGCTTGTTAGAATGTTTCCATACCTCTTTTAATCGATCTTTACGTGCAATCGCTCATCAGAGGCGTGTTCAAGATAAAACTCAACCATCTTTTCGATCTGGCTGGTAAGGGAAGGGCATAAAATCGATTTCCCTTCCAGGTCTTTTCGGGCATGTTGGCAATTGAATTTACCTTGGAACGTAAAATAGTCCAATGCTTCCCGTTCGACTTTTAAATAGCGTCGTATGAACCGGAAACCAAGTGCCCAATTGGATAGGGATAATGGAATACTCCCCATTGGTTTCTTTTTTAACATATGCCATAAAATATGCTCATACACATCCTTAACCATCAGTGGTACTGGATCGGTCAGATGATACGTCTTTCCTTTCCCAACCTCCTCATGTCCAAGATAAATGGATGCTTTCACGACATATTCGACGGGGACGATATTTATATAAGAGGTACCCTCACCTAGAAATGGAATCCAAGGCAGGAAAGATAATCGCTTAAACATATTCATAATAAAATACGGTCCATGAAATTTCACGGTTTCGCCTGTTTCTGAGTTTCCTTTCACGATACCCGGTCGGATGATCGTGATCGGCAGTTTGTCCTTCAATTCATCCACCAGGACCTCTGCTTCATATTTAGTCCTTTCATAGAAGTTATGGAAACGATCAGGACGTATCAACTCGTCCTCCATGAGTTCACCTTTACGTGATCCCGCTATGAAAGCGGTGGAAAAATACACGTATCTTTTTAATCGAGGGAAGGTTTGGCAGAAATCATTAACCTGACGTGTGCCTTCTACATTTATATTTTGTGCAATATCCTGAGGGACTGCAAGGTCATAAATGGCTGCTAAGTGCCAAACGTATTCCACTTCCTCCCTTATCTCGAGGATTTTCTCTTCTGCCATATCAAGATTCTTTCGGGTAATGTCCCCTTCTACCAGGATAATCTCTGCATCTGACGAGAACCCCAGCTTTCTTATTCCCTCTTCAGCCTGCTCCCTCATTGAATCAAGGTGAAGTAAGTATACCTTTGAAACCTTATCCTGTTTGAGTAACTCTCTCACAATATTATGACTTAAAAAACCCGGAAACCCCGTGATCAAATAGATCCCTTTTTCCATTTCAATCTTCTCCCCCGCTTGTGACCATTATTTTGATAAAAAAGAGCTACCCTTTCGACTAAGGTACCTCATCCTTTTAGGAGGTGACTTCTTAGCATGCGGGTTAGCTCTCGTTGTGTGTTCTATTCTTTATATACGTATGTTCCTCTTGCTTTCTTCATTCTTCTCGTCTCTTTATCAAAGAAACTGTACACGATCGGTATGATATAAATAGTCAATAATGTTGAACTTATCAGTCCGCCAATGACGGCAATACCCATAGGCTGATTGATTTCGGTGCCCTCACCGAGCCCGAGTGCCAGGGGTAATAAGCCGAGGATCGTCGTCATTGCCGTCATGAAGATCGGTCTTGCCCGGTCCTGAACCGCTTCGACGATGCTGTCAAAGCTGTTTGTTCCCGCTTCTTTGCGCTGATTGATATAATCCACGATGACGATCGCGTTATTGACAACGATACCAGCCAGTACAATCACCCCAATGATCGCCGATATGCTGATAGGGGTCTGTGTAATGGCCAGGGCGATGGCGACACCTATTACCATGAGCGGAACGGTAAACATGATGACAAATGGATATTTAAATGACTCGAATTGCGCAGCCATGACCATATAGACAAGCACGATGGCAAGCCCAAGAGCCAGGGCCATGTCGTCAATGGAATCCTCAAGGAGCTCTCTGTCCCCACTGAATGAAACCAATGTCTCATTTGGAAGATCCAGTGAATCGATTTTCTCATCTACCGCCTTCGAAATGGCTCCAAGATTGGTTGATGACGAATACTTGAGTGTGAATTGAACGGCATGCTGCTGGTCAATTCTCTGGATGCTGACAGGACCATCTTCAATTGAAAAGTCGACGACGGAGTTTAACTGAATATAATTCCCTTGTCCATTTGGAATGAGGAGTTTCTTTAAAGAATCCAGATTTTCCGTGATGTTCCTGTCATATTGCACGAGAACATTTATGACGTCAGACGACCCTGTGACCATTTGGGTAGTCAGGACCCCCCGGGTTACATCTTGAACGAGCGTCCCAATCTGAGCAGGTGCCAAGCCCTGTTGAAGTGCCTTCTCCCGGTTTACCTTCATTTGGACTTCTTTCACAGTTTCCATCTGATCTGTTGAAACTTCCGTGACATCCTTCATTTCTCTCAACGAACCAAATAACGTATCGACGGAATCCTTCAGTCGATTCTGGTCCGTATCCCTCAAGTTAAACGTCAAGGTTTGAGGACTGGAGCCGGATGTGGACTGTAAGTTAAAAGAAACGTCAGCAGATTCATTTACCTTTTGAGCCGCTTTTTCCACTTCCGGCTTTACTTCATCCGCAAAGCTGAAAATCGATCTCTCCCGCTCGTCGAGAGGCACCATTTTCACATAAACTTCTGCAATATTCCCTTTCCCGCTTCCCCTGAAGGATTCTTCCTGGGTTGTACCCACAAGACTTACAAAGACATCCACATCTTTTTCTTTTTTCAACCTGCCTTCAATCGCTTTGACGACTTTATTGGTCTCATCGACGGAAGCTCCATTGTCCAATTCGACCCTCATGTTGAAAAACCCTTCATCAGTTGGTGGTAAAAACTGTGTTCCTACCGTCGTAAGGCCAAGCCCACCACCCACTAATGTAATGAGAGTGATGAATAATACGATGAACCGGTGACGAAGCGCCCATTTTACCGAACGGGCGAATGTCTTTCTGCTCTTGGAACGTCTCCGCTTTGCTTCGATATTCCCTTTCGGCTTCTTCAAGAGTCTGCTTGCGAGCATCGGGATGACCGTCAATGCCACGACAAGGGAGGCCAACAAACTAAATGAAATGGTCAAGGCGAATTCGGTGAATAATTCTCCCAGTAAACCGGATATAAAGACCACCGGCAGGAATACCGCTACAGTGGTCAAGGTGGAAGCGGTTATGGCTCCCCCCACTTCTTTTGCACCGATACTTGCAGCTTCCCTTGGATTTTTCCCCAGGGATAAATGGCGATAAATATTCTCAATGACTACGATCGCATTATCAACAAGCATCCCAATTCCAAGAGCCAGGGCTCCCAATGTCATGATATTCAATGCGAAATCCGCAAAAAACATCAGAACAAATGTCACAATGACGGAATAAGGAATGGCCACGCCGATGATTAGGGGACTCTTCACATTTTTCAAAAATAAGAAGAGCACAAGCATGGCGAACGCTCCACCTATCAGGAGGGAATTGGCTATATTCCCGATGGCTTGAGCGATGTAATCCCCCTGATCGAACAGGATATCAGCTTTGATTGATTTATATTGATCCTGCTTAAGGAGGCGATCCAGCTCCTTTTGAAACGCCTTCGATACGGAGGCGGTGTTAGCATCTGATTGCTGCAGCACACTGAACAGGATGGCAGATTCTTCGTTTGCCCGTGTGATCGTGTTTGTATCCTGTTTTCTCTGTTCAACTTTTGCGACATCAGAAAGCTTAAGCTTCTTTCCGGTTTGAGGATTCACCTGGAGGACCAATCCCTTTAATTCATCCACGGACTGGAGCTTGCTTACTACTCTAGTGGTCAATGTTTGTCCATCTGTCTGGATCGTATCTCCGGGAGCTGTCACATTATTGGCGCGGATTGTATTGACCACATCGCCTTGACTTAGACGATTATCTTTCAACGCTTGCTGATTCAATTCAATGACCACTTCGTCCGTTAATGAGCCTGAAACATTTACATTTGCTACACCTTCCACTCTTGTCAGTTCCTGTTTCAAGTTCTCTGACAGTGCCTTTAGGTTGGACTCGTCCCCTTCTTCCCGTAAAGAAAATTGAATGATCGGGAACTGGGCTGGATCAAATTTGAGAAATCTTGGATTCTCTGCTCCATCGGGAAGTGGAGTTTGGTCGAGGCGTTGCAGGACATCGTTTTCAATCTCATCAATGGAGGTCGACCATGAAAATTCAAGAAGAATAAAGTTCGAGCCTTCCCTGGAAGTCGATTGAAGGTTCTTCATCCCCGGCAAGGTGGAGAGGCTTTCTTCAAGTGGTTTCGTTACCTTCTCCACCACCTCCTGAGGGCCCGCTCCAGGGTAATTGGTCACCACGACACCCACAGGTGGGTTGAGGTCCGGAATGAGTTTCAACGGGATCCTGAGGAGCGAGACCCCTCCCAGAATCAGGATAAGCAGCATGGTGACAATGGTGAACACCGGTCGGCGTATGGAAAAATCACTAATTTTCAATGAAGTGCTCCCCTTTCTTTATGTATAGCGTACATTACGGTTTGAAGGAGTTACTGTTAACTATAGTCTCTTCAGGAAGATCCTTCAATATTAAAGCGTCTGAGCATGCTAAATATCAATTATTTTCTATAAAATAAATAATCCCACCTTATCGGTATACACTATTTTTATACTGTAACGTAAGGAGCATTTAAATGGCGAACTGGGTTCCCTTTGTATTCCTTAGCCTTTTCAGCATTTTCGCATTATCTTTGATCGTGATGAAGAATCGTCACATTTCTGGTCGGATCATCCTATTTTGGCTTTTCATTTCCGGCTTGGCCTATGTATTTGAATATGTCATCTTTGTATTATTTAACAGCTATACGTATCATCCCCATATTTTATCGAATAATTACAATGACAGCGTCCTTGGATCGATTAGTTCACAGGCGTTTTCAGTTCCGGTTGCGATAACCTATATTGTGTTGTACCGATTGACGGCATGGAGGGTTGCGGTCATCATCGTTGTCTTCTTCCTTATTGAAACGTGGTTCATACACACCAGGTTATACGAACACCATTGGTGGGAATCATATTACACAACCTTTTTCCTTATCATTTCCGTTATATTGGCCAAGATCTGGTGGAGATTCCTGAATGAAACTGACAATCACTATGTTCAATTCATCACTTTGTTCTTTGCACTCTCCACCATCTCCCTTTCGTTTGCCTGGATTCTGTCTTCCCTTTTAAAGCTCTATATCATCCCCCTGAATCATTTTTCGAATCCTGTCAGAGATATGATCGCAGGGAATGCCATATACTTTTGGTTCACGACCTACTTTTATAGCTTGGTTATTTTTTTTAGGAACGGGGATTGGAAATATTCATTATGGAGCATCCTTTTTCTCTTGACCGTTGAGGTATTTATGGTACAGGAAGGTGTATTATTGATCAAGAATCCTTTGATGATCGGCGTACTTCCCCTATTTCATTTAATCATGATATCTGCAGGAAGCCATTATTACCAGCGGTATTTCGATACATATATTGAATTGCACCAAAAAGGACTGTCCTCTAAATGAAACATCCTCACACTAAGAGAGTGAATCATTCAGACCGACAGTCCTTTTTTGTTGGCTGTTAGTTATGAATTCGATATAGCAGGGTTGTTCTCCGTATGCTCTTTCTCAATGGTCCACCCCGTAAAACCATACAGGATGGTGATGGCCGGAGAGATCAGGCAAAAGACCGCAAATGGTAGATAGTCCATGGTCGAAACACCTAGTACATCTGTGAGGAATATTCCGCACACACTCCATGGAACAAGAGGATTCACCACGGTTCCTGCATCTTCCAATGTCCGTGATAAGGTTTTTGGGTGAAGACCCAATTTCTTGTATTGAGATTGAAATGCTTCACCAGTTAATAGAATGGATAAGTACTGCTCCCCTACTACAAGATTGATACCAATCGCTGATAATGCAGTGGATAGAATCGTTCTTCTTTCAGATTGAATGATAGCAGACACCTTCTGAAGCAACGCCGGGATGATCCCCAGTTTAAATAGTAATCCACCGAGACTCAGTGAGAGAATGACAAGGGAAATCGTAAACATCATGCTGTTCACTCCACCTCTTGTCAACAGTGAATCAACGGATTCGACCCCTGTCTTCGATGTGAAACCTTCGAATAGCACCTGGAATAATTCATTTACCTTCAGCGTCCCGTGGAAGAAAGATAAGAACACAGAAACGGCTATCGTGATGGCCAGTGTGAATAATGCAGGTGTTCTGTATACAATCAGCACTACCAGCAGCACTAAAGGAATTAAGCTGTACCAGTGAATGAGGCCGGTCTGCACCAAACCTTCCTGCAATGCATCAAGCTGTGCCAAGTCACCTTTACTTGTTCCGGGCGAAAGGACCCCGAATACAATCAATGTTATGATAAAGGCAGGTACAGTCGTCCAGGCCATATTTCGAATATGGGTAAACAGATCCACCTTGACAATGGATGACGCAAGATTGGTTGTATCCGATAAAGGAGACATCTTATCTCCAAAAAAGGCACCCGAAACGATGGCACCGGCCGTGATTGCCATGGATAACCCCATAGCTTCCCCGATTCCGATTAATGCCACACCGATGGTCGCTGCCGTTGTCAGTGAGCTTCCGATTGCTACTCCACTTAAGGATGTAAGTAAAAAGGCAATCGCATAAAAATAATGTGGAGTGACAAATTCAAATCCGTAAAACATCAACGTAGGAATGGTCCCACTAATCAACCAGCTGCTTACAAGCAGTCCAATAAAGAAAAATAATAGAATGGCACCTAATCCACCCTCCGCACCGGCAATCATCCCTTTTTCAATTTCTTTGAACTTCACTTTGCGTATCAGTCCATAGACCATCAAAAAGAAGAGGGAAAGGATGATCGGAATATGAGGGACCGCTCCCACACCGATAATGCTGACACTGATGATTCCCAGAACAGCGAGTAAGACTGCGGATGCTTCTGGAACAGACGGTTTATGAACGCTCTGAATGTTTAACATGTTGACACTTCCTTCTGTAAACTTATTATGTGACCGAAAAGGGATTGTATGACAAAAAGAACCCTCCATCCCTGATAGGGACGAAGAGTTCTCCGCGTTACCACCCTAATTGAAACCACTCATAACATGCTAAAAGTCATTACATGATATAAGTTATTTCCACTTCATAAAGGTTGTCTCTTGATAAACCCCCTAAAGAATTCATAAACAATGTAATTCAGAAAGAAGCGGACCTGGACTTCCAGCTGACATCCAGTCTCTGATTGCTGTCTCACTTTTTCCTACTGCGTTGTTTAAGACAATGATATGTGATTGATTTGGTTTAGTTTAGGGGTTCCATTACTCTTTTACCCTTAAACGCTTTTAAGCTTTTATGCACTAAAGTATTTTATAGTAATATAATATCATGTTCATTACTATTGTCAAGAACCGATTTCATTCTCCTTATGACTTTGAATGATCCCTCATACAAAAAAAACCCTCCCGTAAATATGCAGGGGAGGGGTTTGACAATTAAACGAATAGAGTTTCTGTAAAAGGTTCCATCGCTTCTTCTTGTGGTTTCCCTATGAAATAGCCTTGTGCATAGTGGATTCCGATTTCTTTACAGAAGAGCAATTCTTCTTTTCTCTCAATGCCTTCCGCCAGGACCAAAATGTCCAATTCTCCGGCAATCTTCACCACTTTCCGTAAAAATTCCTGATTATCCTCATCAGAATCACAGTGGTTGATGAAGGATCGATCGATTTTTACATAGTCCGGCTGCAGCAGGCTTAACATTTCAACCGTGGCAAAACCTGAACCTACGTCATCCAGGGCGACTTTCATCCCTTCTCTCTTATATACGTCAAGAACCGATCTTAAATGATCTACATCTTCAATCTTCTCGGTTTCTACCACTTCGAATACAAGGTCTTTCGGGTCCACTTTGCATTCATTCACAATCTTGAAGGTGTGGCGCAAACAAAATTCAGGATTATAGATTGTCGAAGGAAGAAAATTAATAAAACTCTTCGTACCAGGGTCCACATGGTCACGCCTGGACTCGATTGCTGATTTCCTCGCCTTCTGATCCAGCATGGAATGAAATCCGGTTCGCGAAGCGGCTTCAAACAACTCCCCAGGATTGATACGCTTACTGCCACTATTTGAGCGTAAGAGAGATTCATAGCCAAAAAGACTGAAATCGCTAAGATCAATGATAGGCTGGAGGTGACTCGTAAATTCCCCCCCTTGAATCAACTTTACCATCTCTCTATATTTAATTAAGCTCAGGAATTCTTCTGCAGGACGAAAGGGACCGGGCTTCTCTGAACAATTAAAACTGCATGTCCATTTTCCCTCCACTAATACGGTTTCTATTTTTGACAGTTTTTCATAAACCTCATCAAGATGATCATATTGAAAAACATATATGCCTTCTTCTGTCCTATCAACTGATCCTGTCAGCGGTAAGTCCGATCTTTTTTCGTTATGTAAAAATAAAAAGCCAGCCTCATGATATTCCATCTCTATTCCGCAGTTCGCACAAGCGTATTGCATACTATCTCTTCCTTCCCCTGTAACATCAATAAATACCCATACCTATATACTAAGACTAAATACCCCGAAAACACCAGTAATATCCCTATACTTTAGGAAAAATTACTCAATGATTGTGAAATTTTTTTCGAAAATGCAGTTCCAAGCGCGAATGGTTCCAGGTATTTCACAAAAAAGGAAATATAAAAGCACTCCCCCGGTTCAGGAGAAGTGCTAATTGTTCTTACATTAAACTATATAACCTGATATCAGGATTTTTATCATTGAACCATCTCATGGCAAAATCGTTTTCAAAAAGGAAGACAAGATTATCATGTCGATCCTTGACCAGCATGCTCCTGGAGCTTGACATAGTCTCCTTGACCTCCTCTTCGTTTTCAATCCACCGGGCAATTTTAGACCCGATCGGTTCCATTTTCACATCAACGTTGTATTCATTCTTCATTCTATGCTCAAATACTTCAAATTGAAGTTGACCAACCGCTCCAAGAATGATATCTTCCGTGCGTGTTTTATAATACTGAATGGCTCCTTCTTGAACGAGCTGAAGGATTCCTTTTTGGAAGTGCTTCTGCTTCATCACGTTTTTCGCTGTGACACGGACAAAAAGTTCAGGCGTAAATTGAGGCAGCTTTTCATACTGAAAGCCCTGCTTTCCCTGGACAAGTGTATCACCGATTTGATACGTACCCGTGTCATAAACACCGATGATATCCCCACTGACCGCTTCATTCACCGTACTCCGATCATCTGCAAGAAATTGAGTGGATTGCGCCAGTTTAATGGACTTTCCTGTACGGGAAAGATTGACCGTCATCCCCCTCTCGAATTGACCTGAGCAAATGCGGACAAATGCAATCCGGTCCCGGTGGGCAGGGTTCATATTGGCTTGAATCTTAAATACAAACCCGGAGAAATCCTCTGCAGTCGGCTCTATCTCTCCAGCATCCGAATTCCTTGGCTGCGGAGATGGCGCAAACTGTAAGTATGTCTCAAGAAAAGTTTGAACACCAAAATTCGTTAATGCACTTCCGAAGAAGACTGGAGATAATTCTCCATTTGCAATGCGTTCACGGGAAAACTGGTTTCCAGCTTCATTCAGCAACAATACATCTTCAAGAGTCTGATGATAGAGATTGCTTTCTTTAAGAGGGTGCTCTCCCTCAATTTCACCTTCATCATTTAATGGAATAAAGCGATCATCTTCTTCTACCCGAAATTGCTCGATGCGATTATGGAAGCGGTCATAAATTCCTAAGAATTCTTTCCCCATTCCTATCGGCCAGTTCATTGGATAAGATTGAATTCCCAATACTTCTTCAAGCTCTTCCAATAACTCAAGTGGTTCACGCCCTTGGCGATCAAGCTTATTGATGAAGGTGAAGATTGGAATGCCTCTCATTCGACAAACTTTGAATAGTTTCAAGGTTTGTGCTTCAATCCCTTTCGCTGAATCGATGATCATCACAGCACTGTCAACAGCCATCAATGTTCTATAGGTATCTTCGGAAAAGTCCTGGTGACCAGGTGTATCCAGGATATTCACCCGGTAATCATCATAATCGAAGGCCATGACAGAAGAAGTGACAGAAATTCCTCTCTGCTTCTCGATTTCCATCCAGTCAGATGTTGCAAACTTACCTGATTTCTTTCCTTTAACTGTTCCAGCGGCGCGAATCGCACCTCCGAATAATAGTAGCTGTTCTGTTAAGGTTGTTTTCCCAGCATCCGGGTGGGAAATGATGGCGAAAGTCCGTCTTGACTGAACTTCCTGTATAAAGTCTATTTTCATTCATAAAATCCTTTCTCGTCATTCTCACTTTCTCATCATATTCGTTCTAAAGTAACAATGCAACAAAGAATGGAGCAAGAAGCCACGGTTTACCGCTTTCAAGAATAATAAGTTCAGGGTGCATCGTTTGTTACATCTCCTTGGTCCATTGGACGATTCGTGAACTTAACGTCTCAGCTGTTTCCTGTGGGATCCTTTCCACTAATGAATGGAGCAATTTTGATTGAATTTCTTCATCCTGATAAAAGAAAGAATACGACCATTCAATCGCAGGTACAGCAATCAGAAAGAACTCTTCCTTCTTGTTTTCATAAATATATACTTTTTGTTCCAAGCCTTCCAAAAAATTTTTTCTGATCTTCATTATTGTATCCCCTTTCATGAAAACGCTGTATTTGCGCATACTATTGACGATGTTGTCCGTACAACTTTCGACAAATCTTGCAATTGTAGGTTGTCAGACGTCTGAAAGAATTGTAAAATAAAAATCCGAAAGCATCAAGTTCCAATCATACTTATCGAAGAGGTGAAAGAAGTGCAATATTTATGGGGTATCATGGGTATCATTGTCGTTATGGGAATTGCTTTTGCATTTTCTAAGAACAAAAAGCGGGTTAATGTCAGAACAGTCCTTGGAGGACTTGCCATACAGTTATTTTTCGCTTTTATCGTGTTAAAGACCTCTTGGGGACAGGGCGCACTTAAAGGATTGACCGAAGTGGTGAATGCCATCATCAATTATTCCAACGAGGGGATCACCTTCCTTTTTGGAGGACTTTACACTGAGGAATCAAACATAGCGTTCATTTTTGCATTCAATGTACTTCCTGTCGTTATTTTCTTCTCTGCTTTAATCTCGGTTCTTTATTATCTTAAAATCATGCAATTTTTCATTAAGATTTTAGGCGGCGGTTTGTCTAAACTGTTGGGAACAAGGAAAGCGGAATCTTTGTCTGCCGCAGCGAATATTTTTGTCGGACAAACAGAAGCACCATTAGTGGTAAGACCTTTCTTAGCAAAAATGACTGAATCAGAACTTTTCGCCGTCATGACAGGAGGATTGGCATCAGTTGCAGGTTCTGTCCTTGTCGGTTATTCTCTTTTAGGAGTTCCACTTGAATACCTACTTGCTGCAAGCTTCATGGCTGCACCTGCGGGACTTGTCATGGCCAAGTTATTTGTGCCTGAAACGGATGATTCTCCGGAACCTGAAGCGTTTGAAATGGAAGCGGATTCGGAATCAGCCAATGTGATCGATGCTGCTGCCAATGGGGCCAGTGTAGGTCTGCAACTTGCTTTGAACATTGGAGCTATGCTACTTGCATTCATCGCTCTTGTCGCCATGATCAATGGCTTACTTGGATTAGTAGGCGGGTGGTTTGGGTTTGACAGCCTTTCACTTCAGCTTATTCTTGGGTATGTATTTGCACCTCTTGCCTTTGCAATCGGTGTACCATGGCATGAAGCCGTTACAGCAGGAAACTTCATCGGGCAGAAGCTAGTCATTAATGAATTTGTAGCGTATTCAGCTTTTGCTCCGGAAATCGGAAACCTATCTGATAAAACAGTAGCAATCATTTCATTCGCTCTTTGTGGATTTGCGAATCTTTCTTCCCTGGGAATATTACTGGGAGGACTCGGAAACCTCGCACCAAATCGCAGGGGTGATATTGCCCGTTTAGGATTAAGAGCAGTCGCTGCAGGTGCACTTGCTTCATTATTGAGTGCTGCCATTGCCGGGATGTTCATTTAATTCACCGTTTCATCAAAGAAGCCATCCACTAGCGGATGGCTTCTTTTTCTTTATATGATGTAGGATGTCCCGGCATGAACAGTGCACCATTTGCTAGGCAGATTCTTTTTTTGCCCGCTTTCTTCGCTTGATACAATCGTTCATCGGCAAGTGCGATCAGCCTTTCAGGTTCCAGGGATTCGGTTGATTGAGACTGACCGAAGCTCATGGAAATGGCTATGGGATCCAAATCTTTCAACTGTCCGTATAGTTCCTGAAGAAACCGTTGAATGTTACGCTCCTCCATATGGGGTAAGATAAAGACAAACTCTTCTCCTCCATACCTGAAGGCCTGCCCATTGTATGCTTCGGCATGTAAACGGAAGACTTCCCCCGTTTTCCGAATGACATCATCCCCTGTCAAATGACCGTACTCATCATTCACCTTTTTGAAATCATCTATATCTCCCAGTAATAGC